>NZ_JBBKBP010000026.1:0-59864 GCF_037890165.1 Blautia sp. HCN-1074 | reverse complement strand
GGTTTATTCAACCGTTCTTAAAAATGTAAAGAATTTTCGAGAATCGTATGTGTTTCACTGTTTAGTTATCAAGGTCGTCTGTCTTGCGACAGCTTTACTATTTTATCATGTTGTTTTTAGTTTGTCAAGAACTTTTTTTTAATTCTTCAAAACTTTTTTTCAACACCTGTTCTCTTCAATAGCTTTTCGATTTTATCACATCTCTTTTGCTTTGTCAAGAACTTTTTCTTTCTTTTTTGAAAGAAACGGAGAAGGAGGGATTTGAACCCTCGCGCCGCTATTAACGACCTACTCCCTTTCCAGGGGAGCCCCTTCGGCCAGCTTGGGTACTTCTCCAAACGCCCTAGATTCGTTATTTGCATTTCACGAATAACTATTTCGCACTTTCGTGCTCTTTATCAGGTTTTAACTTTTCTTTCGAAAAGTCTTGTGCATTATATCGCACTTTCTACTTATTTGTCAAGTACTTTTTTCAAGTTTTTCAACTTTTTTTTCGAACCTGACTAGCGGAGAGAGTGGGATTCGAACCCACGCGCCCTTGCGGACAAACGGTTTTCAAGACCGCCTCGTTATGACCACTTCGATATCTCTCCATATGTTGTTGTTTGTCTTTGGTGTTTTATCACCGCCGACGCAAGTGATATTCTAGCACCAAAGTATTCACCTGTCAACAACTTTTTTACATTTTTTTCATTTTTTCTTTCTCAGACTTTAACAAACCCTGAAATTCCGCATAAATCCGCTGTTTTTTCTATAGTAATTCCAGAAAATAATACAACCAAAACAGTCCGGCAGGATGATTTCTTCAGCTGCAAGGCGGAGGAATGAGGCGTAGCGGTGGCTACGCCGATTGACGACAACGCCGCAGATGAAAAATCAGACAAGTCAATATAGCAGTTACTTAATATTCGCTGTACTAGCCTAACGCAAGAATGCTTCTGCAATATAGAGATCCTCCGGCGTTGTGATCTTAATATTCTGGTAAGATCCTTCCGCAAGCGCAACCTTCACTCCTGTTTCCTGTTCTATTACCATTGCATCATCTGTGATCTTACTCATATCCTTCTTACGGATACTGTCATGCGCCTCTCGGATAAGCGCATAAGAAAATATCTGTGGTGTCTGAATCGTCCACACGCATTTTCTGTCTGGTGTTTCTTTTACATATCCTTCTGCATCTGACAGCTTTATCGTATCTTTGGACGGCATTCCCACTACGCATGCTCCGGTTTCTTTCACCTTCTCTAATCCGCGTTCGATAATTTCTTCTGTGATAAACGGCCTTGCTCCATCATGAATCAATACATATCGACAATCTTTGCATGCACACAATCCCGCATAGACAGAATCATAGCGTTCTTTTCCGCCTGCAATTACATTTGAAACCTTTGTAAAACCATATTTTTTTACTATTTCCTCTTTACAGTAAGAAAGAGCGTCCTCTCCTGTCACGAGAATAATGTCCTGAATCAGTGGACTTTCCTGAAAACAGCGCAGGGAATAATACAGGACCGGATAGCCCTGTATTTCCAGAAACTGCTTTTGTATTTTACTGTGCATTCTTTTTCCCTGTCCTGCTGCCAGAACAATGGCTGTATTTTTTCCTGCCATTTTTAACGTTCTCCTAATTTAAGATTCGGAACTGCATTCAGATCCCATCCATGACGTGTTCCTTTTATATATTCATAATAAGCAGCTACTCCGATCATTGCTGCATTATCCGTACAGAAAATCGGTGACGGACGGTAAAAGCTGTATTTATTCTTTTTACATGCCTCTTCCATCGCTGCTCTTAAAGTTCCGTTTGAAGCCACTCCACCCGCGATTGCGATCTTAGTCATTCCATAATCTTTTGCCGCGAGCATAGTATGCTCTACCAATACATCAACTACTGCCTTCTGGAAAGATGCTGCCAGGTCTGCCCTGTTCACTTCTTCTCCTGTCATCTGGGCATGGTTGATATAATTTAGTACCGCTGATTTTACTCCACTGAAGCTGAAATCATATGGACAGTCTCCAATTTTAGCCTTAGGAAATTCTATTGCGTTCGGATTCCCCTCTTTTGAAAGTTTATCAACTTTTGGCCCGCCCGGATATCCCAGACCAATTGCTCTTGCCACTTTATCAAAAGCTTCTCCTGCCGCATCATCACGAGTGCGTCCCAGTATTTCAAATTCACCGTAATCTTTAACAATTACAAGATGGGTATGTCCACCAGATACGATCAGACAGAGAAATGGTGGTTCCAGGTCCGGATGTTCTATATAATTTGCAGATACATGTCCCTCAATATGATGAACACCTACCAGTGGAAGTTTCTTTGCATAGGCGATAGCTTTGGCTTCCGCTACGCCCACCAAAAGCGCACCTACAAGTCCCGGACCGTAGGTGACACCAATCGCATCCAGGTCGTCCAGCGTTACCCCCGCATCTGACAGAGCCTGCTCAATTACCTGGTTAATCTTTTCAATATGTTTACGGGAAGCAATTTCCGGAACTACTCCGCCGTATAAAGTATGAAGAGCAATCTGCGAAGAGATCACATTTGACAAAATGGTTCTGCCATTTTTTACAACAGAAGCTGCTGTCTCATCACAGGAACTCTCTATTGCGAGAATTAATGTATCTTTCATTTTCTATTCCTCATTCTTCAAAATTCAACTCTACACTCTTTCCATCTTTTCCCGGGAACGCATTTGGAAAAATCTCGCGGACTTTATCCATAAATTCGTCCGGTCTGACAAGAGAAGGACTGTAATGTGTCAGCCACATTTCCTGTACTTTTGCATCACGAGCCAGGACTGCTGCCTCGCGGAAAGTCATATGCTTATAGCCGCGGGCTTTATCCGCTTTATCATCTTCCCCGTACATTCCCTCACAGATAAACAGATCTGACTCCTTTGCATTGCGCAGGATAGACTCTGTTGGTCTGGTATCTGTTGTATAAGTAAGTTTAATTCCTTTTCGCGCAGGTCCAAGTACCATCTCCGGTGTATAAATGACACCATCCGCCTCTATGGTCTGCCCTTTCTGAAGAGGATTCCAGAATTTCAGCGGGATTTCCTGTTCCTTTGCTCTCTCTGCTGAGAATTTTCCCTGTCGAAGAATCTCAAGAGTATATCCATAGCAGAGAACATTATGATTCACTTTGAAAGCCGTGATTCGATAGCCATTCAATTCGATAACCTGTTCCGGCTGGGTAATTTCTATAAATTTGATTTCAAACGGAAGCTCCGGTGCAATTACACGCAATGCATTTACCACTCGTTCCAGCCCTTTCGGGCCAACCAGTGTAAGCGGTTCTGTTCGGTCTGCATTTCCCATTGTAAGGAGAAGTCCCGGAAGTCCACTGATATGATCCCCATGATAATGAGTAAAGCAGATCACATCAATCGGCTTGAAGCTCCATCCTTTTTCTTTAATTGCTACCTGAGTGCCCTCACCACAGTCAATGAGCAGACTGCTCCCATTGTATCTTGTCATAAGTGCAGTCAGCCATCTTCGCGGCAGAGGCATCATTCCTCCGGTTCCAACTAAGCATACATCTAACATATATTTCCTCTATTTCTATTTATTTAATCTTACTGCTTAGAACGTGTTCGAAAAATTATTCCCGCAATCTGCACACCCCACTTTGTGGCGCACCTCTTGTAGAAAGCCTTTTTTAACACGCTCCAGGGGGGGGGTAAAAGTCTTTTCCCCTGATTTGATATCCCTGATTGTTATCAAACAAATCGGTATCATCATTTTTACAATAATTCGCTATTGCGGATGTCTGGTCATAAGCAGCGCATCCTCTACAGGGTCACTATAATATGCCTTACGAATCCCATCCCTGGTAAATCCCATTCTCTCATAAAGACGAATCGCCGTTTCGTTTCCCACACGCACTTCCAGATGAATAGTTGTGACATCACGCTCTGCGGCAAGACGGATCAGACTCTGCATCAGAAACGCACCAATGCCTTCTCTCTGTCTGTCTTTTCGTACTGCCACATTTGTAATATCTCCCTCATCCAAGACCATAAGAAGTCCGCAGTAACCCAGTATTTTTTCTTTCTCTTCTACTACCAGAAACATGGCATCATCTCTGCTAAGAAAAGTAAAAAAACCTTCTTTTGTCCATGGAACATGAAACAGGTCCTGCTCTATTTCCATTACCTGATCCAGATCATCTACAAGCATTTCACGCAGAATCATGCCTCTGCACCTGCCTGTTTCTGCGCTTTTTCCCGCTCTGCACGTTCCCTCTCTGCCTGAGATACGCGAAGATATTCCGGTACATGCTCCATAGCAGTTTCTGTGCGTCCTTCTTTATAATAAATGCTTCCTAATGCGGCTACTGCTGCTGCTCTCTGTTTGTTTACATGAGCCGGTGCAAAGGAATACGGAACATGCAGTTTCTCGGCGATTAGTTCACGAAATACCGGCACTCCATCTCCAAGGAAAGTAACCATTTCGCCTCTCTGGTTCAGTTCATCCAATAGTTCCTCTATCGGTGCTGCCCACTGCTCTTTTAATGTTACAAGCTGGTGATTTTCAAATCTGTAAATTCCTGTATACACTTGTTTTCTTCTGGCATCCATAATCGGGCAGATCAGTCCCTGCGCATCATAAAGATTATATGCAAGCGCATCCACCGTAGGCACTGCCACTAATGGTTTCTTCAATGCAAGTCCCAGCCCCTTAGCTGTCGCTGAACCGATACGAAGCCCTGTAAAAGATCCAGGACCTGCTGCTACTGCAATGGCATCTATAGATTCCAGTTCAAGCTCTGTCATCTTCACAATCTCATCCAGCATAGGCAGCAAAGTCTGAGAATGTGTTTTCTTATAATTTACTGTATATTCAGCCAGCAATGTATCATCTTCTACAACTGCGACAGATGCTACGATTCCTGAGCTGTCCAATGCTAAAATTTTCATTTCTACCTCCTGACTGTCTTTCATTATGACAGTCCTTATCATACAATATCCCTGCAGCCCTCTGATCAGATTTCTTCCAGACCGGTTACAGTAATCTTTCTGTAGTCAAATCCTTTATCCAGATCTTTCTCTATTGTCACCTTGATCAGATTTTCCGGGAGTATCTCTTCAATCAGATTTGCCCATTCGATCAGGCAGATTCCCTGTCCGAAGAAATAGTCATCGTATCCAATTTCTTCCATTTCCTCGATATCACCGATACGGTATACATCAAAATGGTATAGCGGAAGACGTCCACTCTCATACTCCTGAATAATGGTAAATGTCGGACTGCAGATAGGCTCTGTGATTCCAAGTCCTGCTGCGACGCCTTGAGTGAATACGGTTTTTCCTACTCCCAGATCACCTGTCAGTGTATAGATCTGTCCAGGTTTTGCATTCTCTCCAATCTTTTTTCCCACATCAAATGTTTCCTGTGGTGTTTTTGTCTCTATAATCATCTTTTCCACCTTTTTCTTGCAGAATTGTCCTTTGCATATTATAATAGAGCGAACAGGGAAATACAATACTTTTTGAAAAGGAGACTTGAAACTATGGCAAATCCAGTAGTTACTATTACCATGGACAATGGCGATGTGATGAAGGCAGAATTATATCCTGAAATCGCACCGAATACAGTAAACAATTTCATCAGCCTTGTAAAAAAGGGCTTCTATGACGGACTCATTTTCCATCGTGTTATCAATGGTTTTATGATTCAGGGTGGTTGCCCGGACGGAACCGGTATGGGCGGTCCGGGATACAGCATTAAAGGTGAATTTACACAGAACAGATTCAAAAACGACCTGAAACATACAGCAGGTGTTCTTTCCATGGCAAGAGCCATGCATCCAAACTCAGCAGGAAGCCAGTTCTTTATCATGCATAAAGACGCTCCACATCTTGACGGTGCATATGCTGCATTTGGTAAAATTATTGAAGGAATGGATGTTGTAAACCGTATCGCAGAAGAAGATACTGATTACAGCGATCGTCCTCTTGATGAGCAGAAGATCAAATCTATGACTGTAGATACTTTTGGTGTTGACTATCCGGAACCGGAGAAATGCTAAAAACAGCATACACTAAAAAATAATAGAGCCTCATATGATTTTGAGTGCGGTAATATACTGATTGTATATCACACTGTTACTTTCAAAATCACATGAGGCTTTATCTATATTTCATTTCTTCTATCTACCACTTTTATAGCTTTCACTGCTGATTGCAGGATTCCGGATTCTTAATACCTCAGTCCTCGAACACCTTTACTTCGCCATCAATCATCGCATAATAAAGGTCTTTTTCCTTCTTCATTTTTGCTCTTCCATTCGTTCCTTCTGTGATGGCTTTCTCCACTGAGCCAATCTGGTCAGACGGAACCAGCAGGTGCAGTACTACTCTGTCTGTATATTCTGAATCCAGTATCGGAAGCTTCTGTTCTCCGGCAATATACTGGATTTTTCCGATTCCGGTGTAATCTGTGATCACTTCCATCGAAATACCGTATGTTTTTTCTATCACAGTGCTGGCAGAAAGTCCTTCCTGCAGACTCTTGGAATATGCTCTTACCAGCCCGCCCGTTCCAAGTAAAACTCCGCCAAAATATCTGGTAACTACCGCAGCCACATTATAAATATCTTCGCCCAGGATCACATCCAGCATCGGTCTTCCTGCAGTTCCGGATGGTTCTCCGTCGTCACTGCATCGAGTATATTCACGATTCTTTCCCACTGAATATACATAACAGTTATGTCTGGCATCCCAGTATTTCTTCTTCATCTCCTCTATAAAAGCCAGGGCTTCCTCTTCAGTTTGTACCGGACGTACTGTGGCGATAAACCGGGATTTCTTCTCGACAATCTCGCTCTCTCCGCCCTCATAAACTGTCTTATATTTCTCAAGCATTCTGTTATTCCTCTCTTAAAGTAAATACGCATCTTTGCTGTTCACAGGAGAAATCCTGTTTACAAACAATAACGGTATTTAACTGTCTCTACTGACACAGTGTACCATGAATTACAGAAATTCGCCAGCGCAGTGTATACTAATTTTTATAAAAACTCACAATAACCTCTATAAAGGTACAAAACCAATTGTGAATTTTTATTTTTTTGCTTTATTTACTTATTCTTATTTGATATAATAGAACGGATTATAAAGGAGGTTTAACATGAACTACGGTAAAAAGTCGACTGCAAAGAAGCGGACTGCGCTGATTTCCCGTTCTTCCATGATGGGAAAACGTGCAAGAGTTTCTTTCATCAGAGTCCTGTTCGTATCACTGATAGCACTCTGCATCGCAGTAGCCTGCCTGGGTGTAGGGTCTTTCAGGGGCGTGATTGATAATGCTCCTGATGTTAATGATATTGATATTATGCCACTGGGCTATGCAACTTTTCTTTACGACGATGCCGGAAATCAGATCCGTAAGCTGGCCGCACCGAATTCCAACCGACTGCCGGTTACTTTGGACCAGATTCCTGTAGATTTACAGCATGCGGTCGTCGCAATCGAGGATGAGCGTTTTTATGAACATAATGGCATTGATGTAAAGGGTATCCTTCGTGCCGGAATGAAGGCAATCACTACCGGTGATTTTTCCGAAGGTGCCAGTACAATCACTCAGCAGCTCCTGAAGAATAATGTATTTACCAACTGGACCAGTGAGTCTACTCAGTTTGAACGATTCACACGTAAATTTCAGGAACAGTACCTTGCTGTTCAGGTCGAAAAGAAAACAGATAAGGATACCATTCTTGAAAACTATCTGAACACGATTAACCTTGGAGCCGGATCATACGGTGTACAGGCCGCCGCACGTCAGTATTTTGATAAAGATGTATGGGATCTGAATCTTTCCGAATGTGCAACTTTAGCAGGTATCACACAGAACCCGACCAAATTTAATCCTATTATTAATCCTGAAAGCAACCAGAAGAGACGAAAAGAAGTTCTTCAGCATATGCTGGATCAGAATTATATTACACAGGATCAATATGACGAGGCTCTGGCAGATGATGTTTATTCCCGTATTCAGGCAGCTCAGGAAAAGAATTCCAGTACTGAGAATACTGTTTACACTTATTTCGAGGATGAACTGACTGATCAGATCATCAATGACCTGATGAATATTAAGGGTTATACCAAAACACAGGCAACCAACCTTCTGTACAGCGGTGGACTTAAAGTATATACAACGCAGGATTCTACCATTCAGAATATTCTGGATGAGGAATATTCTGATCCTTCCAATTATCCGGATACTGTTCAGTATGAACTTGATTATGCCCTGACAGTTACCGATCCGGATGGAAATCAGGTAAACTACAGTAAGGAAATGCTACAGCTTTATTTCCAGAATGAAGATCCAGGTTTTGATCTTTTATTTGATTCTCCTGAGGAAGGACAGACTTATGTAGACAGATATAAGGAAAGCATTCTTGCAGACGGAAGCAAAGTTGTTGCGGAACGAGTAAACTTCGCACCTCAGCCACAGTCTTCTATGAGCGTTATCGACCAGCACACCGGTTATGTGAAAGCCCTGATTGGCGGACGTGGAGAGAAAACAGCCAGCCTGACGCTGAACCGTGCAACAGATACAACCCGTCAGCCGGGTTCCACATTTAAGATTGTTTCCACCTATGCACCAGCATTAAACGAAAAGGGAATGACTCTTGCAACAACCTTTGAAGATGAGCCATATGAATATCCGGATGGTTCTCCTGTAAATAACGCAACCCGTTCTTATAATGGAACCACAACGATCCGTACGGCAATTCAGAACTCCATCAACGTTGTCGCCGTTAAATGTTTTGAGGAAGTAACTCCGGATCTTGGATTAAAATATCTCGATAATTTTGGATTTACTACCCTTGCTCATGGAACAGAAGCTGATACAGACGCAAACGGCAATGTATGGAGTGACGCAAATCTTGCTACTGCACTCGGAGGTATCACCAATGGTGTCACAAACGTAGAGCTCTGTGCATCTTATGCAGCAATCGCCAATGGCGGAAATTATATCAAACCGATTTACTACACCAAGATTCTGGATCATAACGGCAATGTACTCATTGAGAATACTTCTGCAGAACGCTCTGTAATCAAAGAAAGTACCGCTTATCTTCTTACCAGTGCAATGGAAGACGTTGTAAAAAAAGGTACCGGTACAGCATGCCAGCTTGATAATATGGCAGTTGCCGGTAAGACAGGTACAACAGAAGCATATAACGACTTATGGTTTGTTGGTTATACTCCATATTATACTTGCGCAGTATGGTCTGGTTATGACAACAATGAAAAGTTACCTGACTATGCACGTAACTTCCATAAGAATTTATGGAAGAAAGTTATGACTCGAATTCACGAAGGACTTCCGTCCAAGGAATTCGAAAAACCTGCAAGTGTAGAGAAATTAAGTGTCTGCGAAGAAACAGGTCTTCTCCCAAGAGCAGGCTGCCCGGTAATTACTGAATACTTTGATGTAGGTACCATGCCGACAGAATATTGTGATCAGCATTTCTATGATGAAAGCTATGATGAATATGATTACAATTATGATAACAGTGATGAGTCCTCCAGCCAGACAGATGCCAATACAGATGACGCCAATAATGATTCAGACACCAACAATAATGGTGATGACAGTAATGGTGGCGAAGATAACGATGGCGAAGATAATGGCGATGGTGGTGACTACGACGGTGACAATGGTGGCGATACTAATGGTGGTGAAGATGACAGCAGTTATCAGATCGATTATTATTAATTTCATATTCCATAACGGGATTTTATAAAAAATTTCCAGTCATATCAATAAAATCCACAGTCTTAATTCAAGACTGTGGATTTTTATATTGATGTAATATTTAGCTTTTGATATATCAATGATGTCAGGGTCAAAAGCCTTATTGTGCTTCTTTGATAACCATACGTGCAGATCCGTAGATACCTGCATCATTTCCAAGATTTGCAAGAATGATCGGTGTCTCTTTGCAGGCTGAGAACGCATACTTCTTATAATATTTCTGAATACAGTCGATCAATGGCTGTCCTGCTTTGGAAACGCCACCGCCAATAACGATTGCTTCAGGGTCTGTAACACATGCAAACATAGCAAGCGTTCCGCCGAGCATTTCACCTACCTGTGCCATAACATCGCAGGCTACTTTATCCCCTTCTTTAAATGCGTCAAGAACATTCTTGGCAGAAAGCTTTGTAAATTTGCGAAGAACTGTCTCTTCTTCTGTAGCTGCCAGAGTTCTCTGTGCCACACGTACGATACCTGTAGCTGATGCATACTGCTCCAGACATCCACAGTTACCGCAGTTGCAGGCTTCTTTTTCCTCATGATTTACTGCTGCATGACCGATTTCTCCACCTGCTCCATGAGCACCGCCAACGATTTTTCCATCAACGATGATTCCACCGCCGACTCCTGTTCCCAGAGTTACGAGGATTACGTTCTTAGATCCTGCTGCTGCACCTTTCCATGCCTCTCCAAGTGCTGCTACATTGGCATCATTTCCGGCTTTGGAAGGAAGCCCTGTCAGTTCTGTGAGTTCTTTTGTAACTTCTTTGAATCCCCAGAAAAGGTTTACCGCACATGGTACCTCCCCTCTCTCATTAACAGGTCCCGGAACACCAATTCCTACACCATCGATATCTGATTTATCCAGCTTGCGTTCTGCGATCTTGTCCAGAATTGTCTTCGCAATATCCGGAAGGATTGCTTCTCCGCTGTTCTCCTTACGCGTCGGGATCTCCCATTTTTCAACTAAAACTCCATCTGTCTGAAAGAGTCCACACTTTACAGATGTGCCACCAACATCAATTCCAAAACAATACTTTCCCATGATATCCTCCAAATTAATTATACTTATATTACATTGCTATCTTCAATAACATCCAGCAATTATCTTATTTCATCGCTGTTCACACACTGCCATTCCATGTAGAGTAAACAGTAATCTTATCTCTCCTCACGTTTTTTTGCAAGGTTTGCCTGAACACGCTTGTACAGTTCTTCTGCTGCATTGTAACCCATCTTCTTCTGTCTGTGGTTGACTGCCGCAGATTCAACAATGATAGCCAGGTTACGGCCAGGGCGAATCGGAAGAGAATGGCATACGATTTTATTTCCAAGATACTCTGTGTACTCTTCATGAAGTCCCAGACGGTCATATTCTTTATCTCTGTCCCACTCTTCCAGTTTAATAACAAGGTCTACAGACTGGGTATCTTTAACACTCTCAACACCAAACAGAGTCTTAACATCAATAATACCAATACCACGCAGTTCAATGAAATGTCGTGTAATGTCAGGTGCAGAACCTACCAAGGTTACATCACTGACTTTACGAAGTTCAACAACATCATCACTTACAAGACGATGACCACGTTTGATCAATTCCAGAGCAGCTTCACTCTTACCAATTCCACTTTCGCCAGTGATCAGGACGCCTTCACCATATACATCCACAAGTACACCGTGAATAGAGATACATGGTGCAAGCTGTACGCCTAACCAGCGGATGATCTCTGCCATGAAACTTGAAGTCGTACGCTCTGTCACAAAGGTCGGAACATTATATTTAATCGCAAGATCGATCATATCCTGTGATGGTCTTGTCATTGTACTGAAAATTACGCATGGAATCTTACTGGAAATAAATCTCTCGTATTTAAATTTCCGTTCTTCATCACTAAGCTGCATCAGATAAGTATATTCTACATATCCGATAATCTGCACACGTTCGTTTGCGAAATGTTCCAGATATCCTGTCAGCTGCAGAGCCGGTCTGTTGATCTCGGCTGTCTTGATCAGTATCTCAGACAGGTCAATTTCAGGAGTCAGGTTGTGAAGTCCCAGTTCCTGAACTAATTTTGTCAACTGTACACCTTTCATTTGTTTCTCCTTTTCAGTTCAAAATTTGAGTTACTGTTCACTGCGTTCCCAGCAACAAATTTAACGATATTTTCATTATATCACATCATCATGTGCAACTTCAATTGTAAATAAAAGATACTTTTTGCACAAGGAAACAAAAAAATTACTTACTTCGTGTCAATCGGATATTCGCAATCCGCTTTTGCTACTTGCTCATAACCGAATTTCTAACCCTTAACTTTAGGTGCATGAAAAAAGTCATATACCTGCTGCGCGCTTCCTGCGTTCATACTTTCTGTTTCTGTCAGTTCCTCCAGAGAAGCATCTCTGATATTCTCAATGGACTTAAATTTCCTCATCAAGGCTTTTCTTCTGGTTTCTCCGATTCCCGGGATATCATCCAGCAGAGAATGGACCTGTTCCTTACTTCGCAGGGAACGGTGGAATTCGATAGCAAAACGGTGTGCCTCATCCTGGATCCTGGTGATCAGGCGGAAGCCCTCACTGCTTGTATCAATAGGAATCTCCAGATTATTATAGTATAGTCCTCTCGTTCTGTGATGGTCATCTTTGACCATACCGCAGACAGGAATATCATCAATCCCTAATTCTGCCAGTACTTTCAACGCAATATTTACCTGTCCTCTTCCACCATCCATTAAAATCAGATCCGGCATAATGGAAAAACTGTCAAACTCGTCTTTTCCTTCATGGGTAAAGCGTCGGGTAAGCACCTCTTCCATACTTGCATAATCATTCGGTCCCTGCACCCATTTGATTTTAAATTTACGGTAATCACTTCGTTTCGGCTTTCCTTTTTCGTAAACGACCATAGAACCAACGGATTCAAATCCACTGATATTGGAAATATCGTACGCTTCCATTCGTTTGATTCCCGACAATCCAAGCCATTCTTCCACCTCATGAACAGCGCCGATTGTTCTGCCTTCTTCACGTTTGATCCGCTCTCTGTCCTTATCCAGAACCATCTTTGCATTCTCTTCCGCCAGTTCCACCAGTTTCTCTTTCGTTCCTTTCTTTGGAACGCGGATATAGACTCGTTGTTTTCTTCTGGCAGTCAGCCATTCTTCTATGATCTGAGCATCTTCTATTTCCTTTTGCAACATAATTTCTCTCGGGATGAATGGTGTGCCCGCATAGAACTGCTTCATAAAACTTGACAATACCTGTGCTTTCGTATCTCCACGCGCCACACGCAGATAGAAATGTTCGCGTCCAATCAGTTTACCATCGCGGACAAAAAATACCTGCACAACTGCATCCTGTTCACGAAGATCAAGACTTTCATCCATTGCCACTGCAATGATATCCTTATCCTCTTCACCATAACTGGTGATTTTCTGACGCTCCCCGATTTTCTGAATGCTGCGGATCAGGTCACGATATTCCGTGGCATCTTCAAAACGCATTTCATCTGACGCTGCCATCATCTTATCTGTCAGCATATCAATCGTATCCTGGAAATCTCCATTTAGGAATTTCAGCAATTCAGTGATATTTTTCTTATACTCCTCAGAGGTTATATAACCCTGACAGGGAGCTGTACACTGTTTCATATGATAGTACAGGCAGGGACGATCCTTTTTACAGTCTCTCGGCAGTACTCTGTTGCAGGAACGCACTTTATAAAGTTTGCGCACCAGTTCAATTACGTCTTTTACTGCTCCCGCACTGGTATATGGACCAAAATATTTTGTCTTGTCTTTCTTCATTCTTCTGGCGAAAAGTACTCTGGGATATTCCTCATTAACTGTGACTTTAATAAAGGGATAACTTTTGTCATCCTTGAGCATGGTATTGTACTTCGGACGATGTTCCTTAATCAGGTTGCATTCCAGAACCAGGGCTTCCAGTTCTGAATCTGTAATAATGTACTCAAATCTGGTGATATGGGTTACCATCTGCTCAATCTTGGCGCCTTTATTCCTGCTACTCTGGAAGTACTGTCTCACCCTGTTCTTCAGACTGATAGCTTTTCCAACATAGATGATTTCATCTTTCTCACCATGCATGATATAAACTCCCGGCTTGCCTGGAAGTTTCTTTAACTCTTCCTCTATCTGAAACATAAAATCTCCTCCATTTATGCTTCTACGTATTCTACTATTATGTCATTTTTGATAACCGCCATCTGCTTTACTTATATATTTTAGCCATTTATTCTTCATATGCCGCTAATTCAGGCAAGTACTCATGAGCTTGCTAAGTAAATTTATATATAGAAAAAACAGAGTCGGAATATTATCCGGCTCTGTTATTGTATCACTGAATCTCTGTCTTATCCAGCGTTACTGTATTCTCTTTTACATCTGAATCCGGGACTGTTGTCTGATCTGCTATCGTCTGTTCTGTCTCCGTTTGATCCATCTGTTTTGTTACCGGCTCTTCCGGTTTTGTTTCCGTCTTCTCCGGAATTTCCAGGTCATCCAGGTTTTCAGGAATCTCGAGCCCACGCTCTACAGCACGGAATATTTTCATAAATTCCTTGCCTGTAATTGTCTCTCTGTGGATCAGGTAGTCGGCAATCTTATCCAACGCTTCTCTGTGACCGCCGATCAGTCTTTTGGCTTCTTCGTATGAATTATGAAGAAGTACCATCACTTCATGGTCTACCTCTGTCGCAGTGTCATCACCACAGTTTAAAACTGCTCTGCCACTAAGATACTGATTCTCCTGGGTAGCCAGTCCCATAAGTCCGAATTTCTCAGACATACCATACTGGGTGATCATGGCTCTTGCCACTTTTGTCGCCTGCTCAATGTCATTGGCAGCACCCGTTGTCACTGTATCAAATACCAATTCCTCTGCGGCACGTCCGCCAAGATATCCTACAAGCATTGCTTCCAGTTCTTTCTTGGTGTTGAGATATTTCTCCTCTTCCGGCACCTGCATAACATAGCCAAGTGCACCCATTGTTCTCGGCACGATCGTAATCTTCTGTACCGGTTCTGCATCTTTTTGCAGAGCACTTACCAGTGCATGTCCTACTTCATGATAAGATACAATCTTACGTTCCTGAGCGCTTAAGATTCTGTCTTTCTTCTCTTTACCTACAAGAACTACTTCGACAGCCTCGAGAAGATCCTTCTGGGATACCGCACTGCGTCCGCTCTTAACCGCAAGAATCGCAGCCTCATTTATCATATTTGCAAGGTCAGATCCCACTGCGCCGGAAGTTGCAAGCGCAATGTTCTCGAAGTCAACCGTCTCATCCAGATGTACATTTCTGGCATGTACTTTCAGAATCTCAATTCTTCCCTTCAGATCCGGACGGTCAACAATTACTCGTCTGTCAAAACGGCCTGGACGCAGAAGTGCAGGATCAAGAACTTCCGGACGGTTCGTAGCTGCCAGAATCAGAAGACCTTTAGAAGTATCAAATCCGTCCATCTCGGCAAGCAGCTGGTTCAATGTCTGCTCACGCTCGTCGTTGCCACCGCCGTAATGGGAATCACGACTCTTACCGATTGCATCGATCTCATCGATAAAGATGATACATGGTGCATTCTTCTTCGCTTCCTCAAACAAATCGCGGACACGGGATGCACCCACACCTACGAACATCTCTACAAATTCAGAACCTGACAGGGAAAAGAACGGTACATGCGCCTCTCCTGCTACGGCTTTTGCGAGAAGTGTCTTACCTGTTCCGGGAGGTCCCACAAGCAGGGCACCTTTCGGAAGTTTGGCACCGATGGTCGTATATTTTCCCGGATTATGCAGGAAATCTACAACCTCCTGAAGTGATTCTTTCGCTTCATCCTGTCCGGCTACATCTTTGAAAGTAATTCCTGTGTCTTTCTGAATATAGGCTTTCGCCCGGCTCTTTCCAACTCCCATCATGCCACCGCCTTTATTCATGCGGCGCATAAATACCATCAGCAGTACAAACAGCACGATCGTCGGCAGAAGCACACTGACCAGCATGGAAACAATCTCACCAACTGCATCCGGCTGCTTATATTCAAACTTGATTCCTGTTCCCTCAAGTCTCTCGGTCAGTTTATCTACTGACTCCATCTGATTGGTATAATAAACATCTTCTGAAAATCCTGATGACTGATGTTTCGGTGTGATCGTCAGGGTGTTTGACTGAAGTGAAACTTCCTTCACATCTCCATCATTTACCATCTCAATGAATTTATCGTAAGTGATCTCACTTGAACTGTCCTTGAGCATATTAGTAAACATGGCGAAACATACCAAAGTAACCAGGAGGCATACCAGAAAAGCAAGGATCGACTGATGATTTTTATTCGGATCCGGCTTGCCAGGACCTTTATTATTATCAGGACGATTGCCATTCGGATTATTGTCCATATGATTATCCATTTTCTTCCTCCTAAACGTTATCGTTCTTATTATAAAGAGAATTTTGTTATAAATCAACCGCGAGATTGTGAAATTTCCGTTATGTCTCGGGTTTTCTGTGATCTTCGCTCACAAAAAACACCTCGCGGGATACTATCAGTGAACAGTAGCCGAATCTTTCCACCCACTGCTTATTGCTCTTCGCAATTGAAGCAGGGGACTTACTTGATTTGGTTAAATTTACTGATTTGATAAAATTTCTTTATTTTTTAAAAATTTATCTGTTACAAACCATGTTTTTTGTAGTATACTATTGACAAAGTGATTACTGCTCACTTCGTTCTCAGTAATACGCTTTGCGATGCACAGAATTTATGCTAACTGCATAAATTCGTGCTGTATGTCTCGGGATTTTGGCATGATATTCCAAAGCACCTCGCGGGATACCAACCACGAGCAGTAATAATAAGTGACTAATTATGTGATGGGAAAGGAAATGAACAAATGAAGATAGGATTTGACAACGACAAGTATCTGAAAATGCAGTCCGAACATATTCGGGAACGTATCAGCAAGTTTGGTAACAAGCTTTATCTGGAATTTGGCGGCAAGCTTTTTGATGACTACCATGCTTCCAGAGTTCTTCCGGGATTTGAGCCGGACAGTAAACTGCGCATGCTGATGCAGCTTTCTGATCAGGCAGAGATCGTCATCGTAATCAGCGCAGCTGACATTGATAAGAATAAAATCAGAGGTGACCTTGGTATCACTTATGATGAAGATGTGCTCCGCCTTATGGAAGTATTCACAGAGCGCGGTCTTTATGTAGGAAGTGTCTGCATCACTCAGTATGCAGGACAGGAAAGTGCAGACGCATTCAAGAAACGTCTGGAGAAGCTTGGAATCAAAGTTTATGTGCTTTATCTGATTCCTGGTTATCCAAATAATACTTCCTTTATCGTAAGTGACGAAGGATATGGTAAGAATGACTATATCGAAACAACAAGACCACTGGTTGTCATTACTGCCCCGGGACCAGGAAGCGGAAAAATGGCTACCTGCCTTTCCCAGCTTTATCACGAATACAAACGTGGTGTCAAAGCAGGTTATGCGAAATTTGAAACTTTCCCAATCTGGAATATTCCGCTGAAACATCCGGTAAACTTAGCTTATGAAGCTGCAACTGCAGATTTAAACGATGTCAACATGATCGATCCATTCCATCTGGAAGCATACGGCGAAACTACCATTAACTACAATCGTGATGTAGAAGTCTTCCCGGTTCTTCAGGCTATGTTCGAGAAGATCATGGGTGAGTGCCCTTACAAATCTCCGACAGATATGGGTGTCAACATGGCAGGAAATTGTATCGTCGATGATGAGGTCTGCAAAGAGGCTGCACGTCAGGAGATCATCCGCAGATATTATAAGAGCATGGAAAATCTGGTACGCGGAACCGGACGCGAAGAAGAAGTTTATAAGATCGAGCTTCTGCTGAAACAGGCACATGTCAATATAGAAGACCGCAAAGTTGTTCCGGCTGCATTACAGCGTGAGGAAGAAACAGGTGCTCCGGCTGCTGCTATGGAACTTCCTGACGGACGTATCATTACCGGAAAAACTTCTGAACTCCTCGGTGCATCTTCAGCTCTGATTCTGAATGCCCTGAAAGAGCTTGCCGGAATCGATCATGACAAACATGTCATTTCTCCGGAGGCTTTAAGACCGATTCAGACTCTTAAGACAGAGTACCTTGGAAGCAAGAACCCAAGACTTCATTCTGATGAGACTCTGATTGCACTTTCTATCAGTGCTGCTGACAATGAAGATGCGAAACTGGCTCTTCAGCAGATTCCGAAGTTAAAAGGATGCCAGGTTCATACTTCTGTATTGCTTTCTCAGGTAGATATCCTGGAATTCCGTAAGCTGGGTGTTGAACTTACCTGTGAACCGAAATCTGAACATGCTAAGAAACCACAGAAATAACTAAGCAGAAAATACTACCAACGCATGCATAAATACTGAAATATCGATTTCAGAAGTTTTATCATCCACGCATAATAACTTTATAGTATTGATATACAAAATAAAATGATATGCAAAAAGTTCCTCTTTGATTATATGATTTATTCATATAAATGAGAGGAACTTTTTTAACACGCTCTATACAAAGCACTTCACAGCACATTGGGAGGATAATTATCTGATTTATTTTCCTACAATTTCCAATGCTCTGTCCGGATAATTGGTAATGACTGCTTCAGCGTCTGCATCTTTTACTAACTGGATATGTTCTGGTTTGTTTGCTGTCCAGACGTGCATTTTTAATCCTGCACGTTTTACTTCTTCCATAAACTGCGGATATTTCAGATGATAAACAGCAGGATGTACCGCATTGATTCCCAGATTCTTGGCATACATGGCAGGATTGATCCATCCGTCGCTGAAAAGAATACCTGTCTGTACATGATCATCCAATTGTTTTAACTGCATCAGACTGTAATGGTTGAATGAGGAGTAGATCAGCTGATCTTCCATGTGCATTTCTTTTACCAGTTTCAATATCTTCTCTTCCATTCCTGGATAAAAGCAGATGCTGTTTTTTAATTCGATATTTACCATCATATCTGTGGTGCGCATCAGATCCAATACTTCTACCAGAGTTGGAACACGGTAAATCCCATTTGGTTCTACGTCTGTGCTAACCTTTAACTCTTTTACCTGTGCCAGAGTCATATCTTTGATCAGACCTGTTTTGTCTGTGACACGATCTACGGTCTCATCATGCATAACGATCAGTTCGCCATCTGCTGATGTATGTACATCCAGTTCGATTCCATCTGCGCCCTGCTTAATGGCAAGTTCAAATGCTTCCATGGTATTCTCTGGTCTGTATCCGCTGGCACCTCTGTGTGCCCATACTTTTGTTGTTCTGTTTTTCCTTCTTATCTCTGCCATTTTCTATATGCCTCTCTTAAAATTATTCTAAAATGCCTTAATCGAGTAGGAGGGAGTGATTAGCTCCCTCCTACTCGATTCGTAACAGTTCAGTACTCTCGTGAGATAATAGAATACTGGATAGTTACTATCTTTCTATATTTAATAATCATAAAGATTCCGGTCTTTCTACCTCATAGTCTGACCAGTCATCAATGGAAGTGGAGGCAGATGTATCTGCGCTGTCCTGGTAAGAATCTACTGTGATCGTATAGTCACTGTCACCTTCTACATAAGTAGTTCCATCTGTGCCCACAACAGAGACTGTTTTACCGTCTGCATCTGTAATTGTTCCTGCATTTGACAGAGAAGTGATCTTGCTGTCACCGGTTACTGTCCATGTGGAATCTTTATCGATTACTACATTACAGTAGCCGTCTCCACCGTTTCCTGCATATGTTTCATCATTGACAAAAGCGCCTTCCAATGTGCTTCCATTAGTCATATAAAAGTCCAGATCACTGATAGAATCCCAGATTACATTTCCTTTCATATCCTGACTGTCCGCTGTGAAGTTACAGTCAGAACCGTTGGATCCGCTCTGTCCCCATCCACGCTGGTTATTATTTCCTGTGCACTGCAGGAAGAATTCGCTGTCATCATTATATGTGATGTCGACATCTTTTAATGCGATCGTACATTCTGTATTGGTTGTGTAAAATAAACCGCCGTTTTTGGATGTGATCGTTCCGCCATCCATCTGGAAAGTACTGTTTCCTACTTCAGAATCACCGGACATACTCTGATAAAGGATGACCGTCCATGTTGTATCATTCTGATCATCATCACTCATATTTCCGGTCAGGTTACTGTTATAGAGTCTCAGGGAATTTAATCCTTCAATGCAGACAGCTTCTGATCCGTTTGCTGTCAGCTCTGCATTATTGACAGCGATATCTGCTGTGCAGTAAACTGCCGGTGATCCTACTCCGTTAGATGTATAAGTTCCGTCATCTACCACCATTGTTCCGCCGCCTCTGTCACTTCGGATTGCCGCAGAGGATTCACCGTTTGTCTCTACGCTGAGATCCCATGCATAGAGTTTTCCGCCGCCAGCTGCATGAATACCGCCTGAAGTATCCTGCTGTGTGCTGATATCTGTATCTGCCGCATATACCGTTCCATCACCGTATGCAAAAAGTCCTGCGCCACCTTTGCTGTCAGTCGTTATCGTACTGTCTTTGACATAAGCAGTTCCGTCTGTGGCAAGGACTGCTGCACCTACACCATAAAAGCTGGAATTGTCACCGCCCTGACTGTCTGACGATGTTCTGGAGATTGCATCATTGTTAAATGTAACTTCTGCGCCGTTGGAAACCAATGCTGCATTCTCATTCGTTTCTGTGGACTCCAGGGATGTGTCGGAAACTGTTTCGTCTGAACTGTATTCATTAGCCGCTGCGTAACTGTCCACACCGGAATCCTGACCACCAGGGCCTCCCTGGCCCCCGCCCATTTCCATGGACTGAACTGTGATGGTTGCTGCATTTCCGTCATCATCTAATGTGATAGATACTATATCGCCCTCTTTGATATCATCTAATGTAATTTCCTCGCTCTGACCTGCCCCTGATTCGTCTGTAGCTTCTCCATCAGGTTTCTCCGGAGCTTCTTTACTATCAGAGTTATCTGTTGATATATCGTCTGATTTTGCAGAGGTGCTATCGTCTGCTGAATCTTCATCTGGTTTTTCAGAAGTTTCTCCACTATCTTTTTCTGGTTTTTCAGGAGTATTACCATCAGGTGCTCCCTGGCCTCCATCCATGGTCTGTTTTGTAATTATAGTACTATCGGTGACTGTAATTTCCTGTTCTTCGCCTGTAAGATCTAACATAGATGGAGCTTCGCCATCTGGTGCTCCCTGATTATCTTTGACTGAATCTTTATCTAAATTTTCTGCTGTATCTTCTTTCGTATCAGAAGTTTTATCTTTTGTCTCTGTATCTTTTGCTGCTTCGTTTGCTGTTTCATCTACATCAGCAGATTCATCAGTTCCATCATCAGACTCTTTCCCATTTTCTGGTTTTGCATCACCGTCTTCTGGTTTCTCAGGTGCTTCTCCCGGCTGTTCCATTTCTTTTCTGGTTCCTACTGCAATTGTGATTTTTCCATCCGCTACAGATTTCACTTCTCCCAGAATTTCATTTTCATCTGTTTCTTTCTTGCTGTCTTTATCTGTATTCTCGTCAGATGAATTAGTCGTATCTTCTGCAGTGTCACCTGCTTCTTTGGTGCTTTCTGTTTTACTGTCTGCTGCAAATGCTGTTGCTGTAGAACCCACGGATGTTGCTGTGATCATAACTCCCATAATCATTGCCAGATGTTTATACTTCATAGTGATACCTCTCTTTATATTTTTATACTCTCTTTGTTTTCTTTTGTTGATGGTATTACTATATCTGATAAATGTGTTTGAATTATGGGCAGTCTGCGAAAAAAATGTGTTCTGATCTGGATTAAAATTAATATAATTCTATTCTTCTATGCGTTAATAGAGGAAGCTGTTCTCTGATCTGTTCTTCCCATTCCAGATCAATTTCTTCTATTAAAATTCCTTCTTTTTCATCTAACTGATTTCTGACCTGTCCCCACGGATCTGTCACAATGGAATGTCCCCATGAAATATATCCCGCCTGTACGTTCCTGGAAGGCGCACATCCAAGCATATAAATCTGATTATCCAGTGCTCTTGCGCGAAAAGTCAGTTCCCAGTGTGCCGGTCCCGTCGTCATATTAAAGGCTGCCGGAACGAAGATCATCTTTGCCCCCAGCAGTACCATCCTCCGGGCAAATTCCGGGAAGCGGATATCATAGCAGATCATAACTCCCATTTTTCCAAATTCTGTATCAAATACGGTGGCGTGATTGCCTGGTGTAAGGGTATCTGATTCTTTAAAATACTGTCCATTTTTTACATTAATGTCAAAAAGATGCGCTTTTCTGTGTTTCCCGATCTGGTTTCCATTTCGATCAAAAATATAGGACGTATTGAAAACATTTCCAGCTTCATCTATTTCCGGCATCGAACCTGCGATGAGATAAATCTGATATTCTCTGGCATAATCAGACATTGCCTGCCAGGATGGGCCGCCTTCTTTTTCGGCATAAACCGGGAAATTTTCTGTCTGATATGGACAGCAGAACATTTCCGGAAGAACTACAAAATCCGGAGATTCTGTTTTTATCTTTTCTATATATTTCCCTGCTGTACGAATATTTTCTGTTTTATCTTCTACTGTTGGCATCTGAATGGCTGCTACTTTCATATTTGCTCTGTCCTTTCTATGGTAAATCAGTTATCTACAGTCTATCGGCTGTGCAGTTCTACAAGAATCAATTTTTACATATCTACTATATCAGTAAAAAAATACTCTTACAATCATACTCTATAAAGTTGCTTCTGTTTTTTTTATATGATATAGTAAAAACACCAGAATTTATTTCTGCTTTACGAAAGATAAAGAATTGACATAAAAATAATTTCGTAAAGGAGTGATATATCTGGAAATTAAATATTCAAAGCAGGCCCTTAAGTTTTTAAAAAAGCAGGATTCCATAACTCAAAAACGTATCATCAATGCCATATCCAAGATTCCTCAATGAGATATAAAAACATTACAGGGTGCCAGTGGATATCGATTGCGTATCGGTGATTATCGTGTGATTTTTGACTATATTGATAGCATTATATTTATCAAGGCTATTGGAAATCGTGGACAGATTTATAAAGGAGTGTGATTTTATGACTGCAACAAAAGAACGTATTATAGGTGCTGTATCTATTATGAGCGATAAAGACGCCGATATTTTCTGGCGCATTATTCAAAATCACTTTACAGCTCCTGATTTATTCGCAAACATTGAAGATACAGAACCTGATGAAACTGATTTAGCAATGCTAAAAGAAATAGAACATAATCCCGACTGCCATGAATTTATCTCTCAGGAAGAACTAATGAAAGAACTTAACATCGAAATTTAGTAACTATTCGGCAGGCTACTAACTGTGAACAGTACTAAACAATTACAGAATTTAAAATAACAGCCCCCAGACATGTACTTTTTTCCATGTCTGGGGGCTGTTTATACTTTGTATTATTTATTATTCATCATAACCATTCGGGTTATTGGACTGCCATCTCCAGGAATCTGCGCACATTTCTTTGATTCCGTTTTCTGCTTTCCAGCCAAGTTCTTTTTCTGCTTTGGAAGCATCGGAATAGCATGTTGCGATATCACCCGGGCGACGTGCTTTGATCACATATGGAATCTTAACACCTGTAGCAGCTTCAAAGTTCTTCACGATATCAAGAACACTGTATCCTTTTCCTGTACCAAGGTTGTAAATGCTTAAACCGGAGTTGTCTTCGATTTTCTTAAGAGCTTTTACATGTCCTTTTGCAAGGTCAACTACATGGATATAATCTCTGACACCAGTTCCGTCCGGAGTATCATAGTCATTTCCAAATACACCCAGCTCTTTCAGTTTTCCAACTGCAACCTGTGTGATATATGGCATCAGGTTGTTCGGGATACCGTTTGGATTCTCACCGATTGTTCCGCTCTTATGAGCACCGATCGGGTTGAAGTAACGAAGAAGAACTACATTCCATTCCGGGTCTGCTTTCTGAATATCTGTCAGAATCTGTTCCAGCATGGATTTTGTCCATCCGTATGGGTTTGTACACTGTCCTTTCGGGCATTCTTCTGTAATCGGGATGATTGCCGGATCTCCGTATACAGTTGCAGATGAGGAGAAAATAATATTCTTTACATTATGTTTTCTCATCACATCTACCAGTGTTAATGTTCCGGCGATATTGTTCTCATAATATTCCCAAGGCTTTGCAACAGATTCTCCTACTGCTTTCAGACCTGCGAAATGAATGCAGGAGTCAATCTCTTCTTTATCAAAAATTTCATTTAAAGCATCACGGTCCAGGATATCTGCTTTGTAGAATTTCACTGGTTTGCCTGTAATCCTGGATACTCTTTCCAGAGATTTCTCACTTGCATTACTTAAGTTATCCAGAACTACAACATCATATCCTGCGTTCTGCAATTCTACAACTGTATGGCTTCCAATGTAACCTGCTCCGCCTGTAACTAAAATTGCCATAATAATTCCTCCTAACCTGTCTTCCTGCTACAATACCTGTTTTTTGCAATTTCTGTTTTTTCTCTTTCAACAATACCTATATTAATTCACAGCATCAGAAATATCCTTGATAATTCTGAGTGTAATCTATAAAATTCTGCGATATCCTGTTTCACATCTGCAAAATTTACCTCTGTATTTTACAGCACCCTATATTCAGAACTGTAAAATACCGTTGCCTGGCACGTCATGTATTGTAGAAAATCCTGCGAAAATATGATTTCTCTCATATCCCCGCAGGATAATTCTATCCGAATCAGTTCATAAACACAAGTCTTTATGGACATGTACGTTTTTTTATACCTGTTTATACGTTACTGTTCATTCCGTTCACAGTAACGTTTATACTTATTTACAATCTCTTTCATCCAGGGAAGTTTTTCTTCCATATCTTTTACCAGTTTGAACTGTGTTCGGCAGCGATCCAGATTATGTCCCTCTCTGTGAACTTTGAAATAATGATCTCCTTCCAGATAGTCTGTGAGGAAACGCATTCCACATTCAAAGGTCATAAGAATTGCTCCCATGGGAAGCATATCCAGTTCTGTCTCAGTCAGCGCACCGCCGCAGCCTTCGATGAATCCCTTGACATAAACTTCATAAAGGTGAAGATCACAGGACACCTTCGTCAGGTCTTTCTCATCCTCTGCTCCGGTACTTGCGCCAAAGCGGATAGAATCACCGAAATCATTTACGGAAAGTCCCGGCATTACGGTATCAAGGTCAATCACACAGATGGCTTTTCCCGTTGCATTATCAATCATAATGTTATTCAGCTTGGTATCATTATGTGTAACACGTAATGGCAGTTTTCCCTGATCCTGCATATCGCACAGGACATGTGCCAGGTCTGTGCGGTCCAGCACAAACTGAATCTCTTTTTCCACATCTGCGGCTCTGTGACATACATCTTTCTCCACAGCAGTTTTAAACTTATCCAGCCTGTCCACCGTATTATGAAAATTCACGATGGTCTCATGAAGAGTTTCTGCCGGATAGTCTGCAAGCAGCCTCTGAAAATGTCCAAAAGCAACTGCACTCTGGTAAAAATCTTCCTCATCTTTTACCATATCATAGCATGTGGCATCTTCAATGAACAAATATACTCTCCAGTATTCCCCGTCTTCATCTACATAATAAGGAAGTCCATCCTTTGTCATCACAAGATTCAGAGTCTCTCTCTCCACATCTCCACCGTTTTCCTGGATCTTTTTCTTCAGCCAGGCAGTAACACCGCTGACATTCTCCATCAGTTCCACAGGTTTGGTAAAAATACTCTTGTTCATTTTCTGAAGAATATAATGTTTGCCTGTATCATAAGTCAGACGGTAAGTGTCATTGATATGTCCACTTCCATAAGGAACACATTCTGTCAGATTATCTTCCAGAACAAATGCACTGGTAATATTCTTTATTTCCCGGTTAATTTCCACTCAATTATTCCTCCCATAATTTCTGTGGATACAGCCCTCCATCTTTTAAATTCTGAATGGCAGCTACTACCACAGGTTTATCTTCTTTGTAAGTTACGCCATACCATTTATCCATAGATTTCAGAACTTTTACAGTTGCTCTCTTCTCACCGAGAAGTTCATCTACTACAAATGGCAGGAAATATTCACATTTCAGCGGGTTTACTTTCAGATTCTCATCCAGGAATCTGGGGAATCTGTCTTTCAGCTCTTTCAGGATACTTGCGGAAAATCCCCACATATTCATGGATACTGTACTGCCTTCCGGAAGCATAGTCCATGTTTTTCCATCATCTTCTGTATAAGCTGTGCCGCCGTCATGCTTTTCGATATGGGTACGCTCGTTGATCTTAAGAAGATGTCCTTCTTCGTCTGTCACGCACACACCTCTTGCCACATGGCCATTCTCTGTCAAAGTATTTTCCAGTTTATAGCCGACCATCATATATCTGTAAGTATCCGCGGTATCTTCATTCTCTGTCAGGAAATCATACGCCATCTTAAATGCATGGCTTCCGTAATAATCATCTGCATTAATCACAACGAATGGTCCGTCGATTTCATTGATGCAGCTTAATACTGCATGTCCGGTTCCCCATGGTTTCACACGTCCTTCCGGTACTTCATAGCCTTCCGGAATATTGTGAAGATCCTGGAAAACATATGATACTTCTAACTGGTTACTGAGACGGTCACCGATGGCGCTTCTGAAGTCTGCTTCATTTTCTTTTTTGATAATAAATACTACTTTCCGAAATCCGGCCTGTACTGCATCATAAATGGAGAAATCCATAATGATGTGTCCCTCTTTGTCCACCGGATCGATCTGTTTCAGACCGCCGTAACGGCTTCCCATACCTGCTGCCATAACTACTAATACTGGTTTCTTCATGATTTTTTCCTCTTTTCTTTAAATGTTTTTCGTTACTCTCAGACTGCCTGGTAACTTTTTTACATTCATCTTATCATACTATGATTTTGAGGTCAAAACGTGTTACATAATACATTTCACAATCGCAAGAATTGTTATTGCCCTGCTATCCTCTATTATCATCCCTTAATACCACCAGTAACACCACCGATGATCTTCTCAGACAGGAAAATATACAAAATAAATGTCGGCAGGAATACAATGATCACCGCTGCAAACATTCCGGCCCAGTCACCTGTATATTTCATGGAGTTGATCATTCCATAAAGTCCGGGTGCAACAGGTTTCAGCTTATCCGAACTTGCGAAGATCAAGGACAGGAAATACTCGTTCCAGATATTAATAAAGTTAAAGATTGTCACTGTTACGATTCCTGACTGTGCCATTGGGAACATGATTTTCCAGAAAGTACGCATGGGAGGGCATCCATCGATTGCTGCCGCTTCCTCATAGGTTCTGGATATATTGCTGAAAAATGTAAGCAGGAAAATAGTCGTATAAGGTACGTTAATTCCCACATACAATATGATCAATACCGTTCTTCCTGCTGCCACATTATTCAGGATTCCCATACCGGAAATAATGCTGAAAAGGGGAAGAACAACCATGATCGCCGGAACACCCATGGCAGATACGAAACTGGTCTGGATAAATTTATTTGCAATAAAATCAAATCTGGACAGCACATAAGCTGCCGGTGCGCACACCAGAATCAGAATTGTGCAGGAAATTACGGAATAGATCAGAGAATTTCCGAAGAATCCTGCAACTCCGGCACCATTCCATGCTTTTGCATAATTTTCAAAATGTAATCCGGACTCAAACTTCAGGGCTTTTCCCTGGAAGATTTCTGCTGTTGTGGAAAAACTCGCCCCAAATACCCAGCCCAGAAGCGCAATGGTAAAGATTACCCAAAGCAGCAGGATGATGTATCCCGGCAGGAGTTTGACTTCTTTTTTCAGATTAAAGGGTCTGCGTGCCTCTTTTTCTTTTGCCATTTCTCATCCCTCCTTAGAATTCCAGATCATCATCTTTGATCACTTTGTTACAGATTGTAAATACAATGACTACGCAGACGCTGAGCAGTACACCGATGGCAGCTCCCAGACCTGCATTTCGTTCTGTAACTGTATTACCGCCGCCGAAAATCTGCATGTACATATAAACATAAGGGGTAATTGTCTGTGTGTCTGCAGTTACTGTGGAGAAAAGCTGTGACCATACAAAAAAGCCTACGCTGCTTACAGACCACATGGTAATATTTGTCTTAAATACTCCCTTTAACAATGGAAGTGTCATGTAACGGAACTGTGCCGGTTTGGTCGCTCCATCAATAGTTGCTGCCTCATAATATTCAGGGCTGATACGCTCAATACCGCTGAGCCAGATCAGCATATGGTATCCAACCATTCCGAAACAATATGCAAACAACAGTGCCCAGAATTTATGGTCATTATCCAGGAACTGGATCTTTGCCAGATTGTCCAGATGTAATGCCGTAAAAAGATCTTTCAGCAGACCATATCTTGGACTGTATACATACTGCAGCCACATAGTTGCAAGTGCTACTGCACTGACGATATTTGGCATATAAATGATCGCGCGGAAAAATTTCTTTCCTCTGATTCCGCTGGTAAGGATAACTGCAAATAAAAGAGACAGACTCATTACCACCAGACCGCCGATCAGCCAGATACGAAACAGGTTAAAAAATGAAGTCTTAAATAAGCTGGTACTCATCAGCTTTGTATAGTTTCCGAACCCTACAAATTTCCATAAATCCATGGAATCTGTAACTCCGTCAATCTTGAAAAAGCTCATGATCACTGTTCTGATAATCGGATAAAGAAAGATTCCCAGAAACAGCAGAACTGCCGGAGTCAGAAATACAACAATCATCGTTTTATTTTTCTTCAAACAAATACCTCCTCTGTAAGTAATACCATATCTACGGATTGCTACGCTTCGCTCCCGCAATCCTCCAGCCATTCGGAATCCGCTGATTTACTTCGTAAATCACTACTTCCTCATGTCTGTCGGTTTCAAAAAGACAGATGGTGGCAGCGTAGATACGATGCCACCATCTCTATAAATTCTTTATTTATTTCGCTGCGTCCTGCATAGTTGAAACAAATTCATCTGCTGTAATGGAACCTGCCATTAATTTGATGAAGTTTTCTTTGATAACCGGAGTCATATCTACGTTAGATTCTACGCCGCATGCCCATGTGAAACGGTTTGTGCTCTGCTCGATCACAGGTTTTGCACACTCAACCATTGCCGGCCATTCTGTGTTTGTTGTATCAGCCGGAATACCTACAGTTTCATCTGCAAGTTTCTGGTCGTATTCACCTTTTGTAATGAATGTGATCAGATCAAATGCTTCTTTTGCAAGCTTTGTATCTTTGTTGACACCAAATACCTGTGCGCCGAAATTGTTTGTTTCGATTCCGTTTGCTCCGTCTGTAAGTGCCGGATATGCGAAGCATCCCCAGTGGAAGTCAGGGCCTGCCATCTCTTTTACTTCGTTTGGTAACCAGGAGCCATTCAGATACATTGCAGCTGTTCCAAGTGCAAGCTCTGTGTTCTGACCTGCAGGCCATACGTTGGAACCAACCATCTCTGAATAATATCCGTTAGATGCAAGTTCTTCGATATCCTGTGCCATCTGAAGAACTGCAGGATCATCCCATTTACCTTCAGTTACGATCTCTTTTACTTTATCTTCGCCAACCAGTCTTGCAAGATGATATCCGATCACACATGTTGCATAGGCATCATCCATAGTCATTGGTGTGATTCCTGCATCTTTTAATTTCTGGCATACATCTTTGAATTCATCCCATGTCTTCGGTTCTTCTGTAATTCCTGCCTGCTCAAACAGATCTTTGTTATAGAAGAAAGCAAATACGTTTGGCTGATATGGAATTGTTTTTAATGTGCCGCCACCAGCATCACGGCATGCTGCCATCAGACCTGCATTTGCAGTTGCTTCATAGTCATTGTCTTTCGCAAGGTCTTCCAGATCCAAAAGATATTTACCGTACATTCCGTTTACACGGTCAATATCTTCGTCAAAAATATCAATCTGTGTGCCGCCGTCCAGTGCAGGCTGAAGTGCTTCACGGTTTCCGGTACGTCCCTTAAACTGAAGGTCTACCTTAACTCCTGTCTGCTCTGTATAAGCGTCAACTGCTTCCTGAATTACCTGACCCTGTGGCTCTGTAGCTTCCCACATTGACCAGTAAACTAATGTGTCATCAGCTGCCTGAACAGTGAAAGCCGGTGCTGCAAGTGAACCAACCATAACCGCACATAATGTTGCACTAAGCATCTTTTTCTTCATACCCATAACCTTTTTCCTCCTTTGTCGGTTTTGACATTTTGTCTTCTTCTTTTTTCTCTCTTTTCGCTCTTTTGTTGATTTTCAACAATTATTTCTTTTGGTAGTTCTTATTTTATCATTTTTGCACAAATAGTATTTGCACAAACGTCCATTTCTTTTGTACAAAAATTCATTTTCAACTGGTTTTTCATCTGTTTTTGTTGTATACTTGTACACAACAACCATATTGCAGATTTCTGACAGCAAGAGGGAGGTGTCAGTAATGGCTTTTGAGAGTATGTATCTGGAAGAAGATATTCATATTGACCGAATTTATACAATCCACTATTTTGAATACAAAAGTGATTTTCACTTTGCAGGAGAACGCCATAATTTCTGGGAATTTCAATGTGTAGATAAGGGAAAGGCGGAAATAGAAACAGATAACGGTATCTACCATCTGACAAGTGGGCAGCTCATCTTTCACAGACCAAATGAATTTCATAACCTTATTGCCATAGGAAATACCGCTCCTAATATTGTGGTAGTTTCTTTTGAATGCGATTCTCCATGTATGAAATTCTTTGAGAAAAAATTGCTGAAACTTTCTGATTCTGAAAGAAATCTCATGGGAATGCTGATTGCTGAGGCCCGCCGCTGTATCAAAACCCCTCTGGATGACCCTTATACAGAAAAGATGGAAAAGAAAGAAGATTTTTTGTTTGGTTCTCAGCAGCTGATCCGAATTTATCTTGAACAGATGCTGATCTATATGATCCGGAGAAATTCTTCTCCTCCCATGACTGTACCTGTCAGCCAATTTGTGAATCTGAAAAATAATTCCGCTGTCTATAAACGTGTCATTGCTTATATGGAGGACCACATCCGGGAAAATATTACACTCTACGATCTGTGCCATGACAATATGATCGGACGCTCCCAGCTTCAGAAAATATTTCAGGAACAACATCAGTGCGGCGCCATGGATTTCTTTTCCCGTTTAAAGATTGCCTATGCCAGACAGCTGATCCGCGAGAACCAGATGAACTTTACACAGATTTCGGAATTTCTGGGATACTCTTCCATCCATTACTTTTCCAGACAGTTTAAAAAAATTTCCGGAATGACACCTACAGAATATATTACATCAATAAAGGCGCTCTCAGAACGAGAGCGCCAGTAATACCAGACCAGTATTTTCATAATATCGAACAGCCTTTTTCTTATTTCATACTGCTGAGATTCTCTATAAATTCATCCGATGTTTCTTCTAATCTTGTAAGCTTCAGAAGTTCGCTTTGTATCTGTTCTTTATAATCCGTATCTGACTCCAGACCTGCAGCCCACATGTACGGCTTGGACATTTCTTCCACATATGGAACTGCATCTGCCAGCATCTGCGGCCACTGAGTATTGTCCGCATCTGCCGGAATAGAATTTACTGCTTCTGTCATTTTCATATCTGTCTCACCAGTACAGATAGAATATGCAAAATCAAAGGCTTCCTGCTTCATCTGGGAGTCTTTTGTCACACCAAATCCCTGTGCGCCAATCATAACCCCTTCGGTGCCATCTGCTCCATCCTTCACAGCTGGCCAGGGGAAAAATCCCCATGAATCATCAGTACCGGTGGCCTCTGTCACCTCATTTGGAACCCAGGAACCCTGAACCACCATGATTGCCTCTCCATCACCAACCTCATTCTGTCCATCCGGATGCTGAGCCGGTGCAATCTCACTCATATATCCGGCAAAAAACAGTGTTCGGATATCTGCGGCAGCCTGCTTTGCCTCAGGTATCTGCGACCAGGTGCAGTTACGGATCAACTGCTGCACTTTCTCCTGTCCAAGATATCTGGCAAGCTGATATCCATAAAGTAGATTTACGTATTCTTCATCACAGGTCATTGCACTTAAACCACTGTCACTGTTTTTGATCTTGCGACATACTCTGATCAGTTTCTCCCATGTATCGGGAATATCCTGTTCTGTAAGCCCCGCCTCTTCCCACAAGTCTTTATTGTACCACACGCCTGCAATATATGGCTGATAAGGCATGGCAAGAAGTTCTCCATTTCCCCAGCCCTCTACCTGTTCCAACAATACCGGCATAATGTGGTTCTCATAGTCTACGGTATCTGCCATTTCTTCTAATTCTGCCAGATACTCTTTATGTTCCTGTGCCATTCTCTGATAATCATCATCAAAAAGATCTATCTGCTCTCCGGCATCCAGTGCAGGACCTATCAGCGACTGGATTCCTCTGCCTTTCCACTGAATCTCTACAGAAATACCTGTAGCTTCTTCATAAGCCTGGGCTGCTTCTTTTATCACATCTGCCTGTGGTTCATCTTCTTCCCACATAGACCAGTATACAATACTCTGTTCCGGGATTTCTGTAATCTCATCTGACGCTGATACAGTAGTTGCTCCTGCTGTAAACAGCATTGACAAACAACTCATACCCACTGCAATGCTTCTCCATTTTTCCATACTGAAAATACCCTCCATTGTACCTGCTTTTACATGGATAACTGTCTGATTTTATTTTCTCCAATAATCACTTGTCTGTCAATCCCCAAAATTTATACATTTCTAACAACCATGTCGAATACTGTTCACCCTCTTTTCAACACCAGACAAAATCATCCGTTTCACTACGCAGGCTCTAGAGTGTGTTTGAAAAAGGCTCTACAACGAATATCTGCTCCGCAGGAGACTTACTTAGTTTGATCAAACAGGATTTCCATCTTCGTTCCCTTACCCGGCTCACTGTCCAGAAGAATCTTCGCATGATGCAAAACCGCGCCGTGTTTTACAATAGAAAGCCCCAGGCCTGTACCTCCGGTTTCACGTGAATGACTCTTGTCCACTCTGTAAAAACGCTCGAAGATTCTCTGCTGTTCGCTTTCCGGAATACCTATTCCGTTATCTTCCACACGAAAGTACGGTTTCCCATTAAGTTTTCCCACAAAAACCTTTACGTCTCCACCATCCTGAGTATAGCGAATGGCATTATCTGTAATATTGTAGAACATTTCATATAGTACATGGCGTACTCCCTGCATCTGTGCAGATTCGCCTGTATATTCCAGATTAATCTTTTTCTTTGCTGCCCTGTTCTGCAGATTGTTAATCACATCTTCCCCAAGTTCTCCGATATCAACCTGTTCAAACATAGTTTCTCCGTTCTTCTCATCCAGTCTGGAAAGCTGAATAATATCTGCAACCAGATTGGATAAACGCTCGGACTCATGAAAAATCCTGCCGGAAAAATCCTGTATCTTGTCCGGCGGTACCATTCCATTCATCATAAGCTCAGCATATCCGGAAATGGACATTAACGGCGTTTTTAATTCATGAGAAACATTTGCGGTAAATTCTTTTCTTGCACTCTCTGCGTTCTTCAGATCTTCCATTTGTTTCTTAATCTGCCGGTTCTGCTGATCCAGCCGAAACAGTAACGGCCTCAGTTCTTCATAACAGACATTGTCCAGCGGCTTTTCCAGATTAATCTGATTAATCGGTTCGATGAGCTTTTGTGTCTGGTTCTGTACCAGAAAAAACTCGATCACAAAGATCACACATACCAGTCCTCCAAGCAGTAGAAAACTGGATAACATAGTCATCAAAAGACTGTCTGTGGTCCTGGCCACACGAAGAATCTGATCATCTTTTAATTTTATCGCATAATAGAAAGTCTGTTTTGACAGGGTATCAGAATATCTGACCATTTCACCGAATCCCTTTTTCTCAGCTTCAATAAACTCTGGTCTGTTGCTGTGGTTTTCCATTTCAGAAGGATTCTCAATGCTGTCAAACAACACATCACCATCTTTTCCCAGAAGAGTGATGCGGCTGCTGGTGGCATTCCCTATCTTATCTGTAAGAAAGTCCCTTCCATCTTCTTCCAGTCCTGTTTTAATGTATGCAGCTTCGTCTCTGACACCTTGTTTCATATAAATATCATATCTGTTATACATGACAGTTCCTGCTGCCAGGAATGTAAGTATTACGGATAAGATAATAAGTAAACTGGTGTGACTGAATATTTTATGCTTCATTTTTCCACTCCTGTTTTTCGTCTGTTTCATCTGTTATGCACCGATCCTGTATCCCACACCCCGGATCGTTTCGATCAGATTTCCTGCCTCGCCAAGTTTCTGGCGCAGGGTTCTCACATGGACATCCACAGTTCTGGTTTCACCGTCAAAATCATATCCCCATACATGACAAAGAATCTGATTTCTTGTCATAACAAGTCCTTTATTTTCCAGCAGATACTGAAGAAGTTCAAATTCTTTTCGGGTAAGATCGATCTTTTCTTCCCGGTAACGCACCTCATGACGTCCTACATTCAGATAAAGCTCGTCGTAATGCAGTTCCCTGTCTTCATTCTGACGGGTACTTCGTCTGAGAACTGCTTTTACTCTGGCAACAAATTCCATCATACCGAAAGGCTTGGTAATGTAATCATCGGCTCCGCCTTCCAAACCTTTTACTTTGTCAAATTCCGCTTCTTTTGCAGTAACCATAATCACCGGCACATCCTTTACAGATGGCATACTTTTCAGCTGTTCCAGAATGGTATAGCCATCATCTCCCGGAAGCATGATATCCAGCAGGATCAGCTCCGGTATCTCTTCTTTCAGTGCTTTCATCAGTTCATTGCCATTGCCAAAACCCCTGGCTTTAAATCCTGTTGTTTCCAGTGTATAAATAAGAAGCTCCCTGATATTCCGCTCATCTTCTACACAATAGATCATTCTGCTTTACCTCCCCTTTATTTATCACCTGTTTTATCGTCACAAGTGTATTTCTTTTTTCAGTATACTTATTTTTTTATCCCTGTACAAGTAGATATCCGGCATCTGCTTCATTTCTTTAAAGCAAAAATCCGGCCATTTTCTCTGAAATATCTCTCAGATACTTCAGAGTGCCCGGATTTCCTGATCATGCAAATAACATCATCCGTTACTGTTCACTTCGTTCTCAGTAACGTTGCCAAAATTCATTCCAAATTGCCTGCGGCAATGGAATTTTGGCTTGTATGTCTCGGGATTTTGGCATATTCATGCCAAAACACCTCGCGGGATAATGGCATGTGTACAGTAACCATCATCCATCTGTTTATTTTTATGAAAGCTGATATTTGATTCGTGCGTCTTCCAGTTCATGATAAAATGTTTCGTCCGGATGGCTCTTGACAATATTCAGATGACTGTGAGTATCATACAGATCTTCATTCACCTGCGTCACACAGACTCCAATATTGGAACAATGGTCTGCCACACGTTCCAGACAGGTTGTAATGTCTGAAAGGATAAATCCCATCTCTATTGTACATTCACCGTTTCTCAGTCTCTGTACATGACGACGTTTCACTTCTTTGGAAAGTTCATCAATCACTTCTTCCAGCGGTTCAATTTTCTCCGCAAGTTTCATATCCTGTTTGTCAAAAACTTCATATGCCGTATTTACGATATCTTCTACTGCCTGTCCCAGCACTTCCAGATCTTTCTTTGCATTTTCGGAAAACTTCAGTCCTTTTTCATAAAGCTCCTGTGCTGATTCCATAATATTTACAGCATGATCAGAAATACGTTCAAAATCCCCGATACAGTGAAGCATAATGGAAAGGCTGTGACTGTCTGCTTCTGAAATATCTTTGTGGCTCAGCTTCACCAGATAAGTTCCCAGTTCATCTTCATAGCGATCAACCTTGGATTCCATGTTTTCCACACGTTCTACGCCTTCTTCACTGTATTTGTCCACCAGACTCAGCGCTGTAAACAGTGCATTGTGGGATTCTTCTGCCATTTTTCTGGCTGCATTGCGGCTCTGCTCCACTGCAAATGCCGGTTTCTCCAGGAAACGTGGTTCCAGAATCATAAATTCTCTGTCCTCTGCCGAAACAACAACATCCTCTTTTTTGTCCCGGATCGTAAGACAAGCAAGTTTCTCCAGTCCCTTTGCAAAAGGAAGAAGAATAATCGTTGCAGTAACATTAAATACACTGTGGATAATAGCAATTCCTGCCGGTGTTGCAGCCTGATGGAAGAAAGAAAATCCAACAACTGCATTTATAAGATAGAAAACAGTCATAAAGATAACTGTACCGATCAGGTTGAAATACAGATGTACTGCTGCTGCACGTTTTGCATTCTTCTTGGCTCCGATTGCAGAAAGGATCGCAGTAATACAGGTTCCGATGTTCTGTCCCATAATGATCGGGATTGCTGCACTGAACGGTACTGCACCTGTAAGACACAGGGCCTGCAGAATACCTACGGATGCAGAAGAGGACTGGATCACTGCAGTAAGAAGGGCACCTGCTACAACGCCTAACAACGGATTTGAGAATTTAAGTAACAAATTTGTAAATTCCGGTACTTCTGCAAGGGGTTTTACAGCAGAACTCATCATATCCATACCGTACATCAGGATTGCAAAACCAATAAAAATTGTTCCGATATCTTTCTTCTTTGAATCATTGATAAACAGAATGAAAATCACACCAACGATCGCAAGCACAGGGGAAAATGATGTTGGTTTAAACATCTGAATGATAAAATTGTCACTCTGTATTCCTGTCAGGCTTAAGATCCAGGAAGTGATCGTGGTACCGATATTTGCACCCATGATCACTCCTACTGCCTGTGATAGTTTCATGATCCCTGAATTTACAAAACCTACTACCATAACAGTCGTAGCTGAAGATGACTGGATCACCGCTGTTACTCCTGCTCCCAAAAGCACTGCTTTTATCGGATTTGAAGTAAGATTTTCAAGAATCTTCTCCAGCTTTCCGCCGGAAACCTTCGCAAGACCATCTCCCATTGCATTCATACCATACAAAAATAATGCAAGGCCTCCGATCAATGTTAATATACTGAATAAATCCATGATTATTCTCCTTTTCCCTTTTCATAAGTATACGGTTATTTACTTTCTGCCATCTGCTGGCAGTCTCAGACATGTGCAGGTATATATATGTTTTTTGTGATACATATCCCTGACTTGTTTCTCATCATAACCATACTTTGTAAAATCATCCCCATGAGAATGTTAAATCCATGTAAAATTTCCAGTCATCCTATTCATTCTATGCAAAGTTCCCATAAATCCATCCGCATTGTTAATATAAAAATAAAAAGAACCATTGCAAGAGATATGACACTAACCGGTATTCATCTCTTACAATAGTTCTTTTATCAATCTGGATTCTGTATTTCGACAGTATTATTATCAGAATCCGCGGATTTCTTCATCTTCGGAACCGGTCTTATCAATAGAACGGATTTCCAGGAAGTAACTGTAATTATCATTTACCTTTACTTCCACTCTGTCTCCAACCTTATGACCTTTTAATGCCATACCAATGGGAGATTCAATGCTGATGCGGTTTTCCATGGAGTTTCCTCTTATGGAAGTTACCAGTTTATATTTCTCAATCTCATCGTCTTCCTCGAAATATACCTCTACAATATCGTCCATTCCAACTTCATCGTCTTTGGAATCATCAGAAACAATGGTCGCTGTTTTCAGCATATTCTCAAGGTAGCGGATACGGCTTTCGTTCTGATTCTTATGCTTCTTAGCCGCATAATACTCAAAATTCTCACTCAGATCCCCCTGGGCTCTGGCTTCCTTTACAGCTTCTATTGCTTCTTTTCGCACAACCAGCTTGCGGTGGTCAATCTCCTGCTGAATTTTCTCAACATCCTTCTGTGTAAGCTTTTCTTTCATGACTGCATCTCCCTTTTACTGTTTTTCAAGTCGTTTCTCTTTCATATATTGTGCCATCTCATCAGAAATATTGTCGATCAGATAATTCTTACTGCTCTGACGTTTCTCATGCCATTGCTGGCGGATCTGGTTTTCTGTAGCTTTTATTTCGTCACGAAGACCTCTGGCAGACATACGGTGAGCACCCTGTCCCATGATAATGATCTGCTCCAGTCCATCGGATGTTGCTACCGTTACCTGATTTTCCCGGCCAATCTTATGAACCGTTTTCTCAATGTACTGATCCGCTGTCTCAGCTTCTTTGGTGTAGACTACATGGATGTTATGATAAGTGATCACTTCCTCTGCATGGCCTTCTATCTTATAAGCATCAAATACAAGAATTAACGTACATTTCTTAAAGCCCTGATAGTTGCTCAGAATATCCATCAGTTTTGTCTGAGCTGCATGGAGATTTGCATCTGCCAGCTCTTTTAAATCTTCCCAGGCATAGATGATGTTGTAACCATCTACAAGAAGATATTCTTTTTCTTTCTTCTTAGCAGAAGAACTGTTACGATAATAACTACCGCTGTCGGATTTTGAAGAAAATGTTCGTTTAAACTGTGGTTCTTTGTAACGCTTGACCGGTCCGAATGTACGCTCGAAAATGGCTTTCAGCTCTTCTTCATCCTCATAGCTTCCTACGCCGGCATTTCTGGGTGGACGATAACCCGAATCTGTCTGATTGTTACTATTCCTGTTTCCTGCTATACTTTCTTCGCTATCCGGTATGGTACTTCCCAGCTCAGACTCGTCAATCCCTTCTAAGTGCATATAATCCTCTACTTCATACCATGGCACCACAAATCCTGCTCCATGAGCACAGAATACAGAACCTGTAGGATTGTCCAGGTCACGTTCGGAATCATATCCAATCTCCGCTACAATCTCATCCTGATTCTGACATGGTGCATAGCCCTTTAATGAACAGAATAATCTGCCACGTCCCTTTGTATAGGATGTTACCTGGGCTTGATAATCTCGCATCATTGATACAGGTGCACTGCCTTTCAGAACCATCATATCATCCTCATCTGCTTCCGGCTGCTGGAAGGTTCCATTCATTTTCTGAATGTCAGTCATAGCACGCCCGATCATATCTCCCGGAATCTCAAGTCTGAACTCATAATATGGCTCAAGCAGAACACTCTTTGCTTTCTTTAATCCCTGACGCACAGCCCTGTACGTCGCCTGCCGGAAATCGCCTCCCTCTGTGTGTTTCAGATGGGCGCGTCCTGTAATCAGTGTGATCTGCATATCTGTGATGGGAGAACCGGTTAATACTCCCGGGTGCTCCCTTTCTTCCAGATGAGTCAGAATCAGACGCTGCCAGTTACGGTCCAGCACATCCTCACTGCATGCAGTAAAAAACTGCAGACCGCTTCCCGGTTCTCCCGGTTCCAGAAGCAAGTGTACTTCTGCATAATGACGCAGCGGCTCAAAATGACCTACACCTTCTACCGGCTCTGAAATCGTTTCTTTATATACGATATTTCCTGTTCCAAACTCTACTGCTACATGGAAACGCTCCCAGATCAGATGTTTTAATATCTCAATCTGAACCTCACCCATCAGCATGGCATGGATTTCTCCAAGCTGTTCATTCCATACAATATGAAGCTCCGGTTCCTCCTCTTCCAGCTCTTTGAGTTTCTTAAGCATCTGGTGAACATCACAGTCCTCGGGAAGCAGAATTCTGTAGTTAAGAACAGGTTCCAGAACCGGCATCTCAGATTCCTGCTCTATTCCAAGTCCCTGTCCGGGATATGTCTGGGAAAGACCTGTCACTGCACAGACAGTTCCTGCCGGTGCTTCTTTTGCAAGCTCAAATTTCGATCCGGAATAGATTCTGATCTGATCAGCTTTCTCTGTCTCTGTGAGAAGTTCTTTTACTTTCAGAGTTCCACCAGTGATTTTCATGTAGCTTAAGCGATTTCCCTGATCATCTCTGGCAATCTTAAATACTTTTGCCCCAAATTCGGACGGATACTCTGGTGTAAGGCAATACTTTTCCAGACCATGCAGGAATTCTTCCACACCCGTCATCTTCAAGGCAGAGCCGAAGAAGCAGGGGAAAAGCTTCCGGTCTTTGATTACTTTTTGGATGTCTTCCGTGGAAATTTCTTCTGTTTCTAAGTATTTCTCCAGCAGTTCTTCATCACAAACAGAGACTTCTTCCATGAATTGTGCATGTAATTCTTTTATCTCACCTTCTGCCAATGTTTCATCAGATGCCTTCTCCCATGTAAAGTCCACACAGTTGTCATTTAATCTCTTTTTTAACTCTGCAAGAAGTTTCTCTTTATCTGTTCCTTCCTGATCCATTTTATTGATAAAAAGAAATGTTGGAATCTGATATCTTGTCAGAAGCCTCCATAATGTCATGGTATGTCCCTGCACACCATCTGCTCCATTAATCACAAGGATCGCATAGTCCAGAACCTGTAACGTTCTCTCCATTTCCGCGGAGAAATCCACATGCCCCGGCGTATCCAGCAAAGTTATCCCCCTGTTCCCCAGTTCAAACTCTGCCTGTTTGGAAAAGATTGTAATTCCACGTTCTCTCTCAAGGTTATACGTGTCCAGATACGCATCTTTATGATCCACACGCCCCAGCTTACGAATCTTTCCCGTTAAATATAAAATCCCCTCCGACAACGTAGTCTTACCAGCATCTACGTGCGCAAGGATACCAACAACCAGTTTCTCCATTGTAGTTAAAAACTCCTTTTTCTTTATGAGTCGCTGTCTCTTTCATAAATAACTTTTAAATAAAATTCCCCTGTTAAAATACAATTTTAACACAATGATAAAGAGAAATCCATTGTAGTTCTGCCTTTAAATACAAAAAGAGCCTGCAACCGTCATAAATGCAGGCCCTTTCTAATCATTTTATTCTATTCTTTATGCGTCCCTCTTATAACTTTAATTCCACGTTCTTCTAACATCTCACAGATCTGTGTCATCCTCGGACATTCATGTTTCCCATCTGAAAGGCGACAGACGCCTACATGAATAATGTTGATCTTCTCATTAACCAGTTTGTCTATCTTTTCCAGAATTCCCTTGTCCTCTGCAGGTTCTGTTGGATTTACGTTTTTGCATCCGTTGCAGGTCATAAGTGCTGCCAGGTAAGTGTCCTCAGGATAATCCTGAAAGAAATCAGTTCTGTTCTGAAAGGCTGACAGGCAACCTACTCTGGCACATACCGCGTTAGAGTGAAGACATGTTAAAATCCCAATCTTGTTCACCTTTTTCCTCACAAAAACAAAATATGCATTTTCCCAAGACTATCATATACAACTTCCGCTTCTACCTTATAAATTCTGCGGATCAGTTCGGGAGTGAGTACTTCCTGTGGAGTTCCATAGCTTTCCAGTACACCATCTTTCAATACATAAATCTTATCGCAGTACGCCGCAGCAATATTCAGGTCATGAATAGCAGAAATAACTGTCACATTCAGTTTCTTTACCAGTTCCATCAGCATGATCTGATGTGTGATGTCCAGATGGTTCGTCGGCTCGTCAAGGATCAAGGCAGGTGTCTGCTGTGCCAGTGCCCTTGCCAGAATTACTCTCTGCTGTTCTCCACCTGAAAGAGTCGAGAATGTGCGGTCTGCAAACGTCTCCATCTGCACTGTTTTCAATGCTTCATCCACAATCTGATAATCTTTCGCATTATCCCGTTCCAGAGTTTTTTTATGAGGTGCTCGTCCCATAAGAACAACCTCTCGCACTGTGAAATCAAAATTGTAGTAATTATGCTGTGCCACAACCGCCATTTTCCTTGCAGAACTCTTGACACTCATAGAATGAAGTTCCTCTCCATCCAGATAAACAGCACCTGCATCTGGCTTCAGAATACGGTAGATACATTTTAACAACGTCGACTTTCCGCTTCCATTTGGCCCGATGATTCCTACCAGTTCTTTGTCCTGTGACTCTATGGAAATGCCTTTTAATATCTGTCGGGCGTGAAATCCAACCTGAATATCTTTTGTAGTGATCTTCATTACTTGCTACCTCCAAATCCATAGGATTTCCGCACAAGCAGATAAATAAAGCATGGAGCACCGATAATTGATACCAGCACACCAATCGGCATCTCAGAATTCTTCAGGATCACACGACATGCCACATCACACCAGATCAGAAAAGACGCGCCAAGAAGTGCGCTCAGTGGAAGTAATCTTCTGTGGTCAGTTCCAAACAGAATCCTGACTACATGAGGAATCACAAGTCCTACAAATCCGATCACGCCAGCACAATATACGGCAAATCCAATCATTACAGAAGCAACAATCAGGTAAAATGTTCTCAATCTGTGTAAATCTGTTCCAAGTGTGATAGAAACTTCATCTCCCAAAAGCATCAGATTCAGATTTCGATACTGTGTCCAGAAGATGACCACACATATCAGAGTAACCGGAAGCATCACACCTACTCTGGCCCAGCTTGCCCCTGCAAGACTTCCCATGCTCCATTTCATAACTTCCGTAGCTGCATTTTTGTCATTTGTAATGTAAATAACAAAATTTGAAAAAGCAGAGCATACCGCACTGACCGCCATTCCGGCAAGGATCAGCTTAGCTGATGTTGCCTTTCCTCCCATATTTGCAATAGCAATAACTGCAAAGGAGGTGATCATCGCGCCAATAAAAGCAGTAACTCCGACAGAGTTCCCGCCAAGAAAGCTTCCGATTCCGAGCATGATTGCCAGCGTTGCACCAAGGGATGCACCAGATGAAATACCCAGTACATAAGGATCTGCCAGCGGGTTCTGCACGATTGCCTGCATTACTACGCCACATACAGAAAGAGCCATTCCAACTGCCAGAGCCAACAGGACTCTGGGCAGTCGGATCAGCCATACAACATCGTGAATTGCACCTTCTGCATAGGCAGACAGACTTTTTATATGAAATAATTTATAAACAATGACACTGTACACATCCTTCAGCGACAGATCAGCATTACCAAAAGTAATCGCCGCAAGTATGGAAAAAATAAGAAATCCTGCAAGTCCGATGAGGACTGCCACATACATGGATGTTCTGAGCACACTGCCTTTTTTTGTCTGTGAAACCTGTTCTTTCACTGTATTTTCCTCAATCAGTCAAGATTAACGTCCGGGTATAATCCTTTTGCAAATGTTTCGATTCCATCCTGTGTACGTGTTGCACTTGCATACATCTCGCTGAGCATGATCGGATAAACACGACCGTTCTTTACAGCGTCAAGACTCTGAAGTGCTTCGTCATCCTGAATAACTGCAAGCTGGTCATTCTTAACTGTTTCCGGATCATCTCCTGCATATGGCATATATACTACGAAAATTACGTCAGGATTTGCTGCAATAATATCTTCTTTTCCAACTGTAGAAGCATCCGGGTTTGCCAGAGTCGCACCTAACTGTGTTACCATATCTCCACCAAGGCTCTTTGCACCATAGTTTGTGATATCTTCTCCAAGAGGTTCCAAAACCATTACGCTTGGTTTCTCTTCTACATCTGCTGTTGCTGTAAGAGTTTTATCGATCACTGCCTTTGCATCATCTACGATTGCCTGTGCTTTGTCCTGTACATCAAAAATCTTTCCAAGGTTTAAAATATCTGTAAATTCATTTTCCAGAGTTCTGTCTCCGTCAGGGCGTGTGTTTGTGTTGTAATAGGTGTTGCAGCCTTTGTCGATCCAGTCTGTTACATTTCCGAGGTTTTTATCAGAGAACAGGGAACTCCAGGATAAGATCATGTCTGGCTCCAACATCGTTACAGTCTCAAGGGATGGGGTAAATTCATCAAGATAATTTGTTTTAGAGAATGCTTCTTTGAGATCATCCGGAACTTCATTATCAAGACCCGCTGTAGCTACAAGGCGGTCTTCCAGTCCAAGTTTCAGCATAGTTTCAATGCTTCCCTGATATACAGCAAGAACTTTCTCCGGTGCCTTTTCATAGGTTGTTTCAATTTCATTTCCATCATAATCATAGGTTGTGATGGTCAGAGGATATTCTGTCTTTGTACCTTCTGCGTCTGCTGTTTTATCTGCATCTGCTGAATCCTGTGCGTCTGCATCTGCTGCCGGCTGGTTGTCCTCTTTGATCGTCTCAGAGTCTGCTCTCTCTGCTGCAAAAGCTGCCGGAGCTGCGGAAACTACCATAGCTGCTGCCATCATAATTGCCATAATTCTTGTAGATAAATACCTGTTTTTCATTTGACTTCCTCTCTTTTCGTATATGTCGTTTACTTGTTCGTGTAACCGAAAAGATGGAACTTCAGAAAAAGTAAAATAGAAGTGATAAAAATAACGGATACTTTTTACGGAAGCTCCTTCTTTACACTGTCAGGCAGGTTTCCTGACTCACAGATCACAGAAAGTTTCCACAAAATAAAAACTGATACAACATCCATGCTTCAGCAGTTCATGAATGTTGTATCAGAAATATTTCCAGATACTCTCTGGCAGCCGGATTCCGCCTTCTCACATATTTATGCAATGACATATTACAATCCCGCTTTTTTCTGTATACAGTGGCCGCAACCGTTCAGGCATTTCACCTGATTCCCTCTCACATTATCATACACAGAATCTGCATATGATAATGTTCACTTAACAGCTATTCAATTACGCTGATATAATTTTAGCACACTGCATTTATAATTACAACTATATTCGAGACACATCAAAATTCTTTCTTCTCCATAAGCCGTACACTACCCCAATAAGACCCCATATATACAATTACTGTGAACAATGCAACTCCAGCCAATACCATTCCCCAGTTCAGTCCATTCAGCCATGCATCGACTGCGTCTGCTGAAAGTCCAATTGTTTTTATCAGAGTATAAACTACGGCAATTATAATAGCCCACATGACCATTGCAATATAACGTCCTTTTTCCGCTCCAAAATGTATTACAAGCGGGAGTGATGCCGTCAACATAAGAAGTGCCAGTGGAATGTATATCAGGCTGCCGATGATAGTCTCACTCAGGCACCCTTGAAGCTCAGGCACCCTTGAAGCTCTGCCACGCCTTTGCAGATCACTCCCGTTATCGTTGTAATTCCCCACGCTGCAGCCGTAAGCCCTGCTCCCAGCAGATATTTCTCTGCCACATATTGTTTTCTGGTAACCGGCAAGGTCATAAGAAATGCAAGACCATTATCAAACTCATCATAACTTATAGTCGTAATGGCAAAAATTGCTGTGACAAACGTAAAATATCCTGTAGCAAAACTGATACTTCCGCTTCCTGCCAGATTCAGGATGACTCCCATTACAATAACCAAGATAAAAAACTGTTTCTGCTGTTTCATCAGTTCTATATCCTTTACAAATAATCCCTTCATACCTGTTCCTCCATCATCATTTCAAAAAGATTTCTGATTTCCTCATCGTCCAGTCCACTTCTTCTGCCCTTCATAATTGCCTGCTCCAGATCATGATATAACTGTTGTCAACTGTTTTATACTGTTATACATCGTATTTATTTGCTTATAATCAAAAATGGATATTCAACCTTATTTCCAGCAATCTTTCACAATCGCCTTCTCATAAAATTGAATACCCATATAACCTTAATCTAACTCTGTTTTTTCGAATTAATTTTTAGCGGAAGCCTTATGGTTACAACTGTGCCTTCTTCCAGCTGTGAGCTTATGGTAACCCCATATTTCTCTCCATAAATCATATGAATCCTTTTATTTGTATTTCTGACACCTATACTCTTTCGTTCCTTATCCAGAATCTCTTTCAAATCTTCCTCACAGATTCCACATCCATTATCCTCCACATAAAAAAGAATATCATTTTCTTCTTCCTCTGCTGAAATCCAGATCTTCCCGGAATCCTGATAATTCTTAAATCCATGCATAATAGCATTCTCCACAAACGGCTGCAGAAATAGCTTTGGAACTTCCAGACTTCTTAAATACTCCGGTATATCCATACTCACTTCAAATTGATCCTGATATCTTTTCTGCATAATTCCAATATACCGTTTAAGCCAGTCCAGATCCTCCCACAGCGGAACCAGAACATCACCATTCTGACTGGTATACTGAAGCATTCTCGACAGATCCAAAAGCATCTTACTGGCATTTTCCTGCTCTCCTTTAAGGCATACCCAGTTAATGATATTCAGTGAATTATAGAGAAAATGTGGATTCATCTGTATATTTAACGACATGATCTCCGTGTCTCGTTTCTGAATCATCATCTCATATTTCTCATGAATCAACATTTGCAGGTTCTGATTCATTTCATTCAGTTTTTTATAAAAAAACGCAAACTCGTCCCTGTCGTCATATACAATTCTTGCATTAAAATTACCCTCGCCTGTTTTCTCTATCATGTGCAGCGGTTTGTAAACTTTTTTCCCGATCTTTCTGGAAATAAGAACAGCCGCAGTTACAGATAAAATAATTTCTATAGTTACCAGAATCAATATTGCCCTGGTAAGATCTGTATCAATATTCTTACTGAAAACATTAACCGGAATCATAGCAAGTGTATACCATCCCGTCACCATGCTTTTGGAATAGGTTACGATATATTCCTGATTATTTGTACCGTAATATTTTACAGTTCCCTTATTCTCCGTAATTCCTACATCAGCTGCAGTTACATTTCGAAACAGTTTTGATTCATTCTCACCGTAAGGGCCAACAACACTGCCATCTTCGCTCATGATATAATTCATTAGGAAAGTATCACATTCAGAGCAGAGAAAAAGAGCAGTTCTGAGAAGAAGAATTAGAACTGCTCTGAATGTGATTCTTTCCAATTGTACCAAGGCCTTCATCTGGTTTGAAATCCTTCTGTATTAACAAGACTCTCAAACTCCATCCGCTGTTATCTCCATATTTCACACGTTTGAAATCCTTCTGTATTAACAAGACTCTCAAACCATCGCATCTGCATGGAGCAGGTCACAACAGTTTGAAATCCTTTTGTATTAACAAGACTCTCAAACGCGGAATCAGAGCTGTGATAACATCGTCGGGTTTGAAATCCTTCTGTATTAACAAGACTCTCAAACTGCGGAGAAGGAATCCAGGTCGGCAATGAGGTTTGAAATCCTTCTGTATTAACAAGACTCTCAAACTGACGCTGCGCGCTTACGCTTGCCGGATGAGTTTGAAATCCTTCTGTATTAACAAGACTCTCAAACCGCTTTCATTTGCTGCGGGTACAATGTCCTGTTTGAAATCCTTCTGTATTAACAAGACTCTCAAACTGATGTCATAGCTGAAATCGCGCTCAGTCCGTTTGAAATCCTTCTGTATTAACAAGACTCTCAAACCAATGATCCGGTTATCGAATGTATCGTAATGTTTGAAATCCTTCTGTATTAACAAGACTCTCAAACCATTCCGATGCCCTGCGGCTCGAATCTGCCGTTTGAAATCCTTCTGTATTAACAAGACTCTCAAACGATTACAAATGACACACACTATTTTTATATGTTTGAAATCCTTCTGTATTAACAAGACTCTCAAACTGGCCAGATACGGGATAGTTCCGATACGCGGTTTGAAATCCTTCTGTATTAACAAGACTCTCAAACACCTGAAGGGCGGAGAAATCCTTGGCATCGTTTGAAATCCTTCTGTATTAACAAGACTCTCAAACCCATCGATGGAGCTGAGATCCTTCCTGGCAGTTTGAAATCCTTCTGTATTAACAAGACTCTCAAACTGCAGTGTGCGTCGGGGATTCTCTGCACTGGTTTGAAATCCTTCTGTATTAACAAGACTCTCAAACCGAACCCTACCACGAACAGACCGTCGCCCTGTTTGAAATCCTTCTGTATTAACAAGACTCTCAAACGGACATTGTAGCCAACAAAAAAGAGTATCAGTTTGAAATCCTTCTGTATTAACAAGACTCTCAAACCTCAAATCCGGTTCTCACCGAGTCGTTATCTTCTTGCGATAGAAGGTTGTTAAAACACAAGGTCCAGCACACAAAGATCTTTATCTATAATAACATATCTGTCATTTTCGATGGAGTCTGATTTTACTCCTTCCAGATTAATCAGATACATCTTCGTATAAAAACAGTGTTTATAGATTTCTCTCAGATCCTCGGTACTGAAATATTGCTTCAAATTCAACACAAAAACAATATCAACATTACAGATCTGCTTCATGGTTCTCAGATAGTCTATAAACTTTTCAGTCAGATTATCATAACAGGAATCCATATGTACATTACAATATTTTATCAGACCTGCTGCCTGAAAATCAACATCATATGTCAGATTATATTCGGAAGAGCTCGTAACCTTATCCATAAACTGGATAACCTTCTGATTCACAGTCGCAAATTCTTCAAAATGATCTTCCAATATTTTTTCTGAAAGATTTTTATAAAGCTGAGATAGAATCCTTTTTTCCTCACAATTAACCGTCAACGGATTATTAACCACTACCGTCCTTTTCTCCATAGACAGTTCCTTTTCAATATCCGAAAGGATGAATTCTCCTTCTTCTCCTCCTGCCTGTCTGCAAATATGATATACAACCTCTGAAAATTTTACCGGTAATTCAACGGTTATGTTCAAAACCTGATTTTCGGATAACTCCACTTCTAATCCTAATCTTGGATTCACAAGTTTCATATGATCACCACTCTTTCGTCAGTGTCGAGAATTTCGCTTTTTTTCGTTCCAACAATAAATTCCATTTTTCCAAATTGCTTCTCCGTTATCTTCAGCACCTGTACCAGTCCATCCGCAGGCTTATTTTTCCTGATATTTTCTACAATTGCATCTGCCATTGTGGAATTTTGTGCCAGCCTACAGTACACCGATTCCTGCATCATCAGAAATCCTGTCTTTATCAGATACTTGTGAAAATCCCTGTAATCTTTTCGGTTTGCACTGGTGATAACCGGAAGATCAAAAAATACCATTACTCTCATATATCTATAACTCATTTGTCCTATAAAATTTTATCTGCGATACATCGTTATCATTTAATGCATCAAAGACACTCCTGGTATATATTTTTATCGCATTCGTCAGATATTCGTTTCGGTTACCGATTGTTACTTCTTCTTTTAGTAACGAAACCATCTCATGTTTTTCTTCCTTTTCAAAAAACGGGAAGGCCATCTTTTTCACTTTCAGATCCACAAGCGGGCGAAACGGTTCCATCAGATCACAGGCCAGATTGAACTGATTAAATACATTATCATGGAAAAGCCCCAACTGTGTGATATAGCCATTGGCCACCACACAGCGATTAAATGTTGACAACAGCAGTGAATAACCATAATTCAGCGCAGCATTCGTAACATTTTCCGCACTTCTGGTAAAATCCATACCAAACAGAGCATTAAAGTAAACTTTCGCCGCATGCCCTTCCCGATTCGTAACATCCCCAAATTCTATTTCATTGATATACTGATAAAGCAGATCTGCTTCCTCGCGTTTCCAATGCTGCAGATGCAACGCCTGTTTCCGTATTTTCTCCGCCACAATTTCTGTCCATACATGTTTTTTTATATCATCGATCCATGCAATCTGATTCCTGACTTTTAATGAGGTATCATGCGCTCCGTAATAACTGATGAGTTCTGACAAAGGATTTCTCTTTTCATCACAGAAAATCACTTTGATCTTTTTCTTTGTCAGTTCACATAAGAGGGCCGTGGTCAATGACACCGATGTGGATTCTATCATTACTGTTTCAATTTCCGAAAGATGAATCTTTGTCACATCATCTTTTCGGATCACCAGATATCCCATCTGGTAATCCAGCTTCGCTGTGCTGGATATGATCACAGTCCGCCAGCTCATACTTATCCCTCCCTTATTTTTTCAGTAAATCCATTTCTGTTTTATACATACCGGTAATCGAATAATTTACAAGTTTACATTCTTTTGCCTCTGTCATATTTCCGGATATTCGGATTCTTCCTACCTCTTTTGGTCCTCCAAGAACTTTCAATGAGAAGACTCCTCTCTGAAAGGATGTATACTGAACGATATCACATATAATCTTCACCTGTTCTTCGATATCAAGAAGCTTAAATGCTCCTTCGCCATCTGCAAGACACTTTCCTATACTTCTTGGATGTCTTTGATAGATGGAATGCAGATGTTTTTCTGTAAGTTCTCTGTACAGTTCCAGATTACTTTCACAGGTGATTTTTTCATCCCAGTGTAAATTTGTTTTCTGTTTTTCTGATAACAAAATCGCCTTATTCATTTTTTCCAGCTTGCAAACATATTGTATATATTTATTCTTCAAGCACATTGCCGTTGCATTGGAAAATTCAATATTTTTTCTTGCATCCATTCCAATAATGTATAAGAAATATCCATTGTATTTTATGAGTGCATTCTTTTTTATCCTGGCATTTATCACTCTTGGATTTTTATATCCTTTCTGTAGCAGAAAATCAATCAAATCCTTTTCCGTTTTTATCTGAGCAGCATAATAGCTATGTATCACTTCGAAACATTTCTTTCTCTTTTTTTCCGGTCCATGTTCTATAAAGATAAAATAGGAAGGATTCAGAGAAGTGTAACCACCATATTTACTTACATCCTGCATTTTTTCATCATTTATTTTTAGTGGAACATAATTATCCTTCTTAGCAGAATACTTTCCAACCGGCTGAAGATTAAACAATTCTCCCCTCTGTTCAAATGCCTGTCTTGTAATGATCGGCGTATTCCTTCCCATCATTTCCTTTACCAGACGAATCGTTCCCGGTCCCTGTTCGCTTGTTGCGATCCAGGCTTTTTCTCCATTTCTTATGATATCTTTACTGTACATTTTATAAAGATTATAATCATAGTTTCTGCCATCACGTCTTGCTTCTGTCTTTACAAAATTCATAGGATTTCTGGTGAATTTCATAAAATAAACATTTCCTACGATAATATTCAGATACGCATCCTGTGCATGGTGATAATCATTGACCAGCCTGCTTTTTAGCATCTTGTATTCTTTTCTGAAGTCAGATACATTTCTTGCCTTCGCATATACAATATCCGTTCCCGGCAGCATCGCCTTCATAAGCTCTGCGATTCCTTTTGCTCCCTGTGCAGTTTCTACTAACTGTCTTGCGATAAATCCGGCAAGCTGATCTTCTGACAGACGTTCCGTAGATGTCAGGCGATTGTATTTTTCGTCATTCATAAATCCCATTTTATGAAGTGTATGCCACAGATCCCGGACTTTTTTATTCGTTCTGACCTTTTCCGGCACCGGATAATCATTCTTTTTCTCGTTCTGGTTGATTGTTTTTGACACAAGAACAAGATTATTTTCAATATTGTTGTCATTCGTCAAGCTTCTTGGATAAATATGATCGATGTCAAATCTGCTATCATCAAATAGATCTTCAATATCAATGGGTTCTCCCGTATATACATCCCTTCCCATCTGCAGATAATAAAGATACATTTTTTTACTGTTTAATTTTCCGGATGCATTTGCATTTTTTATTTCTGCGGTCCAGTTTCTTTCGTCCCTGATGCTTTCATACAATTTTAACAGACGTTTTTCTCTTGAATTCTTTCTTCCCTGTTCTCCTTTTTCTTCCTCTGTTCTAGTCATCTCAATAAAGATACGTTTTGGATTATGTCCCATGATCTGCGTAATTTCTTTTAATGACTGAACAGCCTGCCAGATCATACGTTTCACAGGTGCACTGTAATAGTACTCGTCCAGATCTTCAAATTGAAATTCCTGCAAGTTTTTTCCTAACGCTTTTCTTCTCTCTTCCAGTTCTTTTTGAAAAGTAAAATCTTCGCTGTAGATCAACTCCATAAAATTCAGATTATATTCCCACATGGCCCGGATCAGAGAAATTTTCTCACCTGTACTTTTATCACATCCGCTCAGGCATAACATACTTCTGGAAAGTCTTGCCCAGTCCTTAAATTTATAACCGGAAATCCGCTTTGCCTCGGATTCTGTCATCCATCCGCCAGAAACATACTGATTCAGTTTTTTTCGGAACATCGGCTTGGCATCCCCATAGATGGTTCCGTAATAAATAATTTTTTCTGCTATCTCTTGAACTGCTTCTTCTCTCAGACGTTCTCCAAAAACGCCATACATTTTTCCATAAGATGGCAGATACGCATTGATTTCTTTGTCAATACCTGAAACTTCAGATTCTTCCGTAATCAGTCCTCTGTTTATCAAATATGTACAAATATTCTTTTTCGTAACTTTCTTTCCCAGTCTGGAGCCCTGGAATACTTCCCTGTAGATATCCTGTTTTAATTCCGGTACGATTCGTTTTCCATGAATGCGTAAATTATTAATTTCATTGAGAACGCAATAGCTCTCATATAATAAAGACTGCTTTGGCAAGACTTTTTCTCCGGAAAGGTACGTACATTCCCGGATAAGATTCGTGATAAAACGTTCTGAAGTCTGTTCTATATCAATCTTCTGTTCCATATTCCAAGGTAATACCTGTCCTGATTCCTGTATCTTTGCCCATCCTGTTTTTGATCCGCTGCCTACAGGTCCGACATAATATGGAATGTTACTGGAAAACAGCATCAGGATCCGTTCAGATACCGTATATCCACTTTCATCTTTTTCTTTCAGAAAATCGAGATGGTGCTCTGCGTTTTCAAGAATTTTCTTTAATTCTTTTCGATGTACCTGGTTTGGAATGATTCCATTTGCACCAGTAATCTGTTTGGGCAGAAAACGTTCTAATTCCATCTCTTTGCGAATAGCATCTGCATCTGCGTCATGAACCTCTTTCAGATCTTTCTTAATCCTGTCATAGAGATCTTTCTGGCTTCTTTTTTTCATATTTCTTCTGTACTTTTTCGCTTCTGCCAGAGAATCCACTGAATTCGTGGAATTGGAATACGCACAATAACTTCCCTCTTCTCCGGAGCGGAACATCCTATCATACATTTCCCGATCCAGATTTTTTCTATACACCTTTTTCAAAAGATGCAGATCTTCTTTATGTTTTTCGTACATCTGCACTCTGGCGTCTGAAAGATAATCGAATCCATTCAATACAGACTGCAGTTGACTGTAATCATATAGTTGTTTCATATTTTCTATGATCAGATAGCGGTCTTCTCCAATCGCAACTTCGATTTCTTCTTTCTCATCTTCAAAAGCAGCTTGCTGAAATGCGATCTTAATCTTTTCATCCGCCTCGATTTCAAACATGACTCTGGCATCTGCTTCCATACCGCACAGGCATTTGATCCGTTCCATCTGTGCTTTTTCCGATTTTTTGATATCGATTTTAGATGCTATCTGATCCTTCTTAGCAGTCCTTGAAATATTCTTATCTTCCAGAATTTCTATGATTTCCTTATAGGTAACCGAGCCATACTCTGAAACACCACAGATAGCATTCATCACCAGTTCACCTACATCTTTTATCATATCTGCATTCAGATCACTGGATTCTGTATTCAAAAGAAAGTGTCCACGATGTTCGAACATGTTGATAATCGCCAGATACAGGAAGCGTGAATATCTCTCTTCGTCTTTTATTTGATCTCTTAAAAGTGCCTGCCGCAGATGAAAAATCGTAGGGTATTCTTTGTCATCGTGGTATTCTTTGTCTCCATAACCAGGATCTGCAAAAATGCTGTCTTTTGTGGTCAGTCTGACATCTTTATCTTCCTGGTAATATTTGCTGTTATCCTGTCGGATATAAAATAAAGGGTCACGCTTCAATACATCCTCTGCAAAATATGACCGGATCAATCCGATCCTCGCCTTATGACGCTGTAACCTTCTTTTTGCGATCCGGTGGGTTCTTCTGTCTAATTGGGATTTTGCAGTTTCATATTCCCTTACAAACCAAAAATCTTTTCCTTTTACTTTCAACAGATGATACTGTGTATCTGTAACAGCACCCCCCAGTGATCCTGTACCCATATCTAATCCCACATAATAATCTTCTCTTTTATCAGAATTCATAAAAAAGCCTCCAAAATATATTGACATTTGAAATTTCTAATGCTATGGTAATCATGTATTAACAAGACGAGTTCAAATAAGGGGAAACCCGAAACCGCCCTCTGGTGCCGCAAGGTGCGGCAAAAAAAGTCGTGTGCAACGGCTTTTTTGTTTTCTATTATTCTATCATATTTTAGTCATTTCGACCATTATTTTCATGTATTTCCATTTATTTTTATCATTTTTGTATAATATTTACACTCTATGCTGATTGCACTTCTCAGGTTACTGTTCACTCCGCAATGTCATGATGCCGGGGTCAAAACATAGTGTTTTCTATGTGCTAACCCCTGCTTGAACCTTGAAAATTTAATATTTCACAGTAGATTTGATATAAGAGCCTTTATTAGCTTAGAATGATTGGTATACTTCTGATTCACATCTAAGCTAATATCGGATTTTGTGCATAGTTACCAAGACCCTTTCGGAATCCAAAGAGCTTTCGGAAATTTAATGCTGCTATTTTGCTTCCAAAGAAAAATTTACCACGTTGTTTACCTCTTGGAAGTTTATCAAGGTGATAATTCTTTCGGATGTTAGCAGGAACGGTTTCTGCACCATTTCTCAACCTTGCTAAGTTACTGAATTCTTCACTCTGCATGTATCTTTGGCTTTTCGCTCTGTTAGATGCATTTTTTGAAGTAATAAAGGTGGCAACTTTTTTATAAATCTTTGGATGGCACTGATTCTGATATGAGCAGTTCTAATTGAGCTGCATCTGTATAGGAAGTTTCATTGATTGCATTGTACAGCGACAACAGATTCTTTCTGTCTGAAAACAGCATACGGAATACTGTATCTTTGTACTTACGGTTTGCAGTTGCTGTGTTGCCTTTCAATCGGTTTCTTTTCACAGTAATTTTTTTGTTCTTTCTTTTTGCCATTGGCAATACCTCCTGTTTTCCGCAGGAGTCAAAGAACATATCGTGCTATTCTTATCACTTCTCAGCTCCTGCTTTTCATAATTAATTGGATTTAAAAGCATGGATTTCTGAAATGTGATTAGAATGATCAGACGGCAAAAATGCCTTGAAATATAAGAGAAATATGCTTTGAGTTTATCTTAGCATTCCTATCTCTCATTTTCAAGGCATTTTATACTCTTTTTAATTTATGATGTTGGGGTCAAAAGAGAGTTTACATCAGAATTCTTTCTTCTCCATAAGCCGTACACTACCCCAATAAGACCCCATATATACAATTACTGTGAACAATGCAACTCCGGCCAATACCATTCCCCGGTTCAGTCCATTCAGCCATGCATCGACTGCGTCTGCTGAAAGTCCCATTGTTTTTATCAGAGTATAAACTACGGCAATTATAATAGCCCACATGACCATTGCAATATAACGTCCTTTTTCCGCCCCAAAATGTATTACAAGCGGGAGTGATGCCGTCAACATAAGAAGTGCCAGTGGAATGTATATCAGAGTGCCAATAATTTTCTCACTCAGGTCCCCCTGAAGCTCTGCCACGCCTTTGCAGATCACTACCGTTATCGTTGTAATTCCCCACGCTGCAGCCGTAAGCCCTGCTCCCAGCAGATATTTCTCTGCCACATATTGTTTTCTGGTAACCGGCAAGGTCATAAGAAATGCAAGACCATTATCAAACTCATCATAACTTATAGTCGTAATGGCAAAAATTGCTGTGACAAACGTAAAATATCCTGTAGCAAAACTGCTACTTCCGCTTCCTGCCAGATTCAGGATGACTCCCATTACAATAACCAGGATAAAAAACTGTTTCTGCTGTTTCATCAGTTCTATATCCTTTACAAATAATCCCTTCATACCTGTTCCTCCATCATCACTACCAGATCATCAATCTTTCCATTCTCAATTACAACATCCGGGTAATTTTCCATATAAAATTGTTTCTGGTTTGTCAGACACCTGTATCCATAAGCTTCTTTCCGGATCTTAATAAGGTATTGCTGATCCAGTTTTTCGTACTCTTCTTCTGAAACTTTAAGAACTGCATAATCTGACAGCAGTACATCTGTGTCCTCATGAAGGATAATTTTTCCGGCATGAATCATATAAAAATCATCACAAAGACTCTCCAGATCTGATGAAATATGCGAACTGATCAGAATAGCACTGCTTTCATTTTCTTCCATATATTCTCTCAGCATGTTCAGCACCTCATCCCTGGCAATCACATCCAGGCCAACTGTAGGCTCATCCAGAATCAGCAGTTCTGCCTTATGGCTTAATGCTGCCAGTACTTTAAACTTTGCTTTCATACCAGTAGAAAATTCTTTAATTTTCTTGTCTGTGGACAGATTGAATCTCCTGCACTGCTGCAGAAATTTCTCTCTATCAAAATCTGGATATATGCTTTTCATAATATTTGCCACGCCCTCTGCTGTCAGATACATACTGAAGCCTGAATCTGCAAAAACAACTCCCAGTTTCTGCTTATCCTCCGGCTTAAGCTCTTCTGCTTTTTTCCCAAAGACCTTTATCTCTCCGCCATCCGGATGAATCAGGCCAAGCAAAGCTTTAAATGTGGTGGATTTCCCGGAACCATTTCTTCCAATAAGTCCTGTAATCATCCCAGGCTGTACTTCCATAGAACAGTCCAGCGAAAAACCTCTGTAATTTTTCTGCAAATGACTGATTTTCAACATATCTTAGTCCTCCATGATCATTTCAAAAAGATTTCTGATTTCCTTATCGTCCAGTCCACTTCTTCTGCCCTTCATAATTGCCTGCTCCATATCATGTTCTACTTCTTTGAGCTGTTCTTCCCTCATCAGGTCTTTATTTGTGGCTGCAACGTAGGTTCCTTTTCCATGAACAGTAACGGTAAATCCCTCTTCTTCCAGATTGTCGTAGGCTTTCTTCACAGTCAGGGCACTGATCTTCAGCTCCTTTGACAGACTGCGTACAGAAGGCAATACCGTGTCCGGCTGTAACTCTCCTCTGATAATTGCAGACTTAATCTGGTCTATGATCTGTTCATAAATAGGTACCATGGATGAATTATTGATTATAATATGCATATGTTTCTCCTCCATCTACAAACAGTATATAACAGCATATAACTGTTGTCAACTGTTTTATACTGTTATATTTCATCTGTTTAAAGAAAAAAGGATATCTTCAGTCACATAACGTTTCTGAAAATATCCCTTTTATATTATTCTGCCAAATATGCCTTCAGTTTCTCCATATCAGCTTTCATTACTCTCCGTCCCACCTCATAAATCTCCTTTAAATGGGCGGGATCACGCTCAACCGGTTTGGCACTGATGTCTCTGTCCGGGCGGATAACGTGGATCCTGCCCTCTTTTTCCAAATATGCGATTTTATCCAACATACGGTTATACTGAATATGACGTTCATCCAGAAGCTTTACAAGCTCCGGATACTCTCTGAACTTCAGTCGGATCAGCGGCATCAGCTTATTATGTTCTTTTCTGTATCCCGGATGACGGGTACAGACTACCACATTTTTCTCATAACCCTGTGAAAGCATCCAGTTTACAGGAATCGGATCTGAGATACCACCATCCAGATACATTCTTCCATTCAGCTTTACCGGTCTGGCAGCCAGTGGCAGAGAAGCTGATGCGCGCATCCATTCCACATCCAGCCTGTCTCCCATTCTGCATTCCTGATAGCAGGGCTTTCCTGTTTCAATATCTGTACATACAACCGTAAACTTCATGGGTGATCTGGCAAATGTCTCTGTATCAAAAACATCCAGCTTCCAGGGCACCTCCCCATATGCAAAATCTTTGCTGTAAAGATCGCCGGTAGTGATCCAGCTTTTCAGTCCCATGTATCGTTTATCCTTGCAAAATCTGGTATTATAACGAAGGGTTCGTCCAATCTGGCGGGACTTATAATTACATCCAAAAATTGCACCGGCGGAAACGCCAACTGTAGAATCTGCATAAATCCCCTGCTCCATCAGCTCATCCAGAACTCCGGCTGTATACAGCCCCCGCATACCTCCACCTTCCAGAACCATTCCAAGGCCTTTCCTTTTATTGTCCTCCATAGTTTTTCTCACTTTCGTCTTTTTCTTAATGTCCTATAGCAATCCTCGTAAATAATGCATTTAAGACAGTCAATTGTATTTTTACTCATTTCATTTGAAAAACAAATTATTTAGAACATATTTTAACACCTTGGATGAAAATGTCAAACCTGTAATCTGTAAAAGCCCCCTGAAATTCATCCAGAAGGCTTAATACAACTCACAATTATATGTTATTTTCCAAGAAGTTTTGCTGCAACTTTCTCCAGCTCATCTCTGATCTTAATATGCTGCGGACATACTTCTTCGCACTTACCGCATTTCACACATTCATTGGCAGATTTCCTGCCATGTTTGCCTACCAGCCATTCTTTCTGGTGAACTGTGCAGTTGCTTCTTCTCTTGTCTTGTAGTTGATCCATGCTGCATTCTTTGTAAAAAGAGTCATATATTTTTTACATACTGATAATTCCCAAAACGTTTGCAATAGAACTCAGCAAAATAATGATCAGGCAAATCGATGCAAAGTATTTGATAAATACTCTGTACAGTTTCTTTCTGCGGAATGGAGAAGACTGTTCAATTTCTTTTTCCATTCCATCAATACCAACAACACGAAGAATCAGAATACAGGTTGCAAGTGCTGCCAGCGGCATCATTACTGAGTTTGTCATAAAATCGAAGAAATCAAGGAAGTTCATTCCAAAGATACGGATGAAATCCAGAATTCCATATCCCATGGAAGATGCGGTTCCAAGTACGATCATGATCACAACCATCAGACCGCAGCATTTCTTACGGCTCCAGTGAAGTTCGTCCATGAATGTGGAAACACTGGTTTCCATCAGGGAAACTGCACTTGTCAGGGCTGCAAGTAATACAAGTATGAAGAATACAATTCCTGTTGCAGTACCAAATCCCATACTTGCAAATACTTTTGGCAATGTGATAAACATCAGAGATGGTCCTGCCTGAAGTGTTTCAGGGTTTCCACCGGAGAATGCAAATACCGCCGGGATGATCATCAATCCAGCAAGGATTGCGATACCTGTATCGAAAATCTCAACCTGTGTGGTAGATCTCTCAATATCCATATCTTTACGGACATAGGAACCGTAAGTATACAGGATTCCCATTGCAATAGACAAAGAATAAAACATCTGTCCCATCGCTGCTACTACAGTCATCCAGGAGAAATTTTTCACATTCGGGATCAGGAAATATTTCACACCTTCAACAGCGCCCGGACGTGTAACAGAATAGATTGTAACCACGACTGCCAGAACTACCAGAACCGGCATCATGATCTTTGACATTCTCTCTACACCATTCTGTACACCACCGAGAATGATGATGAATACAAGTGCCGCAAATACCAGAAACCAGAGTTCCACCTGCCAGGAATCGGAAATAAAGTTTCCAAAATATCCGTCTTCCGCTACTGCCCGGACATTTCCTTTGAAATATTCCACAAGATACTTAATTACCCATCCGCCAATCGTACTGTAATAAGGAACGATCAGCATTGGAATTACTGCATTTAACCATCCGCCGATTTTGAATGATTTCGTTTTTCCAAAATGCTCAAAGGCACCTACCGGACTCTTTCTGGTCATTCGTCCAAGGGCTGTTTCTGACATGATCAGCACATAACCAAATGACGCTGTCAGAAGAATATAGATCAGCAGGAAAATTCCGCCTCCATATTTCGCTGCAAGATATGGAAATCTCCAGATATTTCCCAGTCCTACTGCAGAACCTGCAACTGCCAGCACATAACCAATCCTTCCGGAAAAACTTCCTCTGTTATGGTTATGTGCAGACTTGTTTTCTTTTTTCATTATACACCTCACCTCGTTACAAAAACCTCCCATAGGATTTCTCCCATGGGAGGTCTGCTAATTTTTTACTGATTCTATAGTATCAAAAAGATGTGAGAATGTCAAAGATTAATAATAATTACTTGCCGTAAAACTGTGTTATTATTGCTGTTCACACAACATTATCTCGAGACATGCAAGCCAAAATTT
>NZ_JBBKBP010000025.1:0-60423 GCF_037890165.1 Blautia sp. HCN-1074 | reverse complement strand
TTCTTTCTGCTATATTTCATAACCAGAATCAACCAAAAACACTGAATGAGAATTATTATCTAAACTCATTATGTACACTCACTTATTGCTTATTTCGACCGTCCAAATTCCAAGAGCATATTGTTCTTTTTTTCTATTATAATATATTTATTGTATCAGAACAAGTGTTTTTGCGATTTTTTATGAATTTGAGCAGATATGGTTACTGTTCACTGGTAATATCCCGCGAGGTGTTTTTTGTGAGCAAAGGTCACCTACAGAACCTGCCACTGGCAGCTTCTTACGGATGCTTGGCAACAGAAAACCCGAGACATACCGCGCGAATTTATGCGATTAGCATAAATTCTGTGCATCGCGAAGCGTGTTGCTGGGAACGGAGTGAACAGTAACAAAAAATTCTTTTTTCTGATTTCATTATATCCCTCTGATTGATTTTTTACATCTGCAGATGTTATAATTATAGTATTCTCAGATACAGTAATCTATCAGAATAGTCCTTATTTTTTATAAAAATCGTACGCGAGGTGAATTTATGGGATTAATCAGAACAGAGCTTATGCCAGATTCTTCAGAAGTAGTTCCTTATGATCAGGCCGGAATTCCTTTGTATATCCGTGCTGCACATCTTGCTTCATATTATAATATGTGTGCTCCCTGTCACTGGCATGATGATATTGAATGGATCTATATTATCACTGGAAAAATGAGATATTATGTGAACGGAAAAAGACTTATCTTAAATGAAGGTGATTCCCTGATGGTCAATGCAAGACAGATGCATTACGGATATGCTTTTGAACAACAGGACTGCTATTTTCTCTGTATTCTGTTTCACCCTTCTTTGTTTGGGAATAACTAGATATTACAGGAAAAATATTTTCTTCCTTTTTTTCGAAAACACCAGCCTGGAATTTCATCATTTTTACTCAAATGATGAAGCAGGGGTGAAAGTCGGCAGATATTTACAGGAAGTTCTCCTGTTGAAAGAAGATTCTGATTCAGGTTATGAATTAGGTGTTATAAGCTGTATGCTGGAACTATGGAGCTTTCTTATCCGCACTGATCTGCTGTCAGCTGCAAAAAATAAATCAGAGTCCGAACAGGAACTGAATATTCAGAAAGATATGGTATCCTTTATTTATCAACACTCCCCTGAGAAAATATCGCTTACGGATATTGCAGCAGCCGGTCATGTGGGAAGGAGTAAATGCTGCCAGATATTCAAGCATTATATGCAGCAGTCACCTGTGGATTTTCTCAATACCTACCGATTAAAGATCAGCTGCCGTCTTCTGTGCACTACGCAGAAAAGCATAACAGAGATTGCGATCTTGTGCGGATTTAATCATTTAAGTTATTTTTCCAAATATTTTATGGAATGTTATGGATGTACGCCAAGAGAATATCGTACGCTCCATGAACACGAAACACTTTTGACCTGAAAAAAAGAGACTGCTACATCTTAATGTGTAAACAGTCTCTTTTTCGCATTTTAAATATTTAGAACCCGCTGATTTATTACGTAAATCACTATTTTCTCATATTTAGTTCAATTATACTAATGCAGCACCCAGTGCTTTGCATGCTTCTGTAGCTTCATCATCCGGTTCTTCCTGGCAGATCACACTTTCGCATACAAGGTTTGCACCAGTTTCCTTGCAGGAGTCTTCCCAGTTGCGCATCCATTCGCCATCTCCCCATCCATAAGAACCAAACAGAGCGATATTTTTGCCTTTGAGTGCATCTTTACATCCATCAAACATCGGCTCGAACTCTGTATCTTCCAGAACTTCATCTCCCATTGCCGGGCATCCAAAAGCGATTGCATCATACTCAGCTACTTTAGATCCGTCAAAATCCTCACAAGTATGAAGAACAGCCTCGCCGCCTTTTTCCTTAATTCCATCTGCAACTGCATTTGCCATTGCCTCTGTGTTTCCTGTGCTGCTCCAATAAACAACTGCTACTTTACTCATGATTAAAATCCTCCTTAAAATCTGCTTTAACAGTAATTCTCATTTTATTTATAATAAAAAGTCATATGACTTTTCTATTATACAACTTCTTAAACAAACATTATTTATTCCCATGCCTGTTCGATGTTATAGAAACACACCTTTGTCAAACGATGTTTGTAGTTCGTATAATTTAGGATATCTACGCCGCTACTGTCAACTGACGAACGCTTCTTCCCTGGTTCCAAAGCCGAACATATACGCTGGTACATTTCTTGAATCTCGCAAAAGCTTTTACTGCTTCACATTCATTACAGTAAACTTTCCAGCAGCCCACACATTTACAATTCTGCCCCGCATTTTTAATAAAACCAATCACATCACCCAGCGGATATCCAAGAAACAAACCTATCTCATGAGGGAAATCCTCACGCTGCGCAAGACGACCTTTCAGTCTCTCCAGGGCATATGCAGGATCCGTACTCTCATAGCCGTATTTCTTCATAAATTTTGCTACACCGGGTTTCTTCAGATCTCTTTCCAGGCTGGAAAAACGGCAGACATAGATCAGTGCCTTACTTTCACTCTTGCGAAGGACTGTGATGGAAACACCTTTTTCCTTTACGCATTCATTAAAATCGTCTACGCTCTTCCATAATTCTTCCTCAGATTCATATTTATATGTAAAAAGATTTCCGGTTTTAATAGATGCCAATGTAGGTGAACAATGTTCGATCACAGATTTCTCCAGCATGTCAGGTTTCCTTTCTTAAATAACATTTTTAGTTAGAATATGCTAACCATGCATTAAAAAATAAAACTTTACAAAAAAATATTTCTTATTCATTCTCTGCAAAGCTTGATTACTGTCATTCATTTCTCAGTCAGCAACTTGTTGGTACAGTGGTGTACTGACCACTTGAATTACTGCAAAATAAAACTCCAATAGTGCTTTAGTTAGTTCTATCTAACCTCGTGTTTTAATATATACTAAAATGATTCTGCTGTCAAGTTAATTTTATATAACTTTTTCTTTTATCTCAAAATCCTTTATTTGAACGCTCATTGTTTATTCGCAATATTTTATAAATATGATCTCAACCAAAAGAAGTGCGGCCAAAAGCCACACCCCCTTCTTAATTTTCTATTGTGATAACACTGCCAATTCCATCTTCTGTTCTTTTTTTATTCACTATGATCTTTTTGTCAATACGCTCTTTCAGTTCTGATACATGAGAAACAATTCCCACTAATCTGCTTCCCTGACTTAAATCTTTTAACGCGCGGATTGCCTGATCCAGTGAATCTTCATCCAGAGATCCGAAACCTTCATCCACAAACATGGTGTCCAGCTGAATTCCACCTGAATTTGACTGAATCTCATCAGAAAGACCAAGCGCCAGAGATAAGGAAGCCTGAAAAGATTCTCCACCTGAAAGAGATTTGACGCTTCGGTTGCTTCCGTTATAATGATCGATAACATCCAGTTCCAGTCCAGTTTTTCCTACTCTGCTTTTATTTTCTTTTCGCCGGATCAATTCATACTGACCACCACTCATTGTCATCAGCCGGATATTTGCTCTCGCAAGAATACGGTCAAAATACTGCATCTGAATGTAAGTTTCCAGCATGATTCTTGCCTTACCTGTTATCGTGCCATTTGCGGTATCTGACAAAGATTTCATCCATTTCCATCGGGTTTCCGTTTTCATAAGTTCGGTCTGCTGCCTGCGGACTTTTTCATACATATCACCGTTGATTTCCAGACGGGCATGAACTTCATCACGTTCTGATGAAAGTATTTTCTTTTGCTCCTGAAAACTTTCCTTCTGAATTTTTAAATCTTCTGATGAAATATTTACAGATTCTTTTAACTGTTCTGTCAAAGATGTGATTACCGAATTCAGCTCTGTCATTCTCTTCTCTAAGGCATCTTTTTTCTCTGTTATTGTCTTATAATGCAGCTCCAGTTCCTGACGTTTCTGTGTCTGGCTCTGGATCTGAGACAGGATTTCCTCTTTCGTGCGCTCTCCAAGCTCTTTTTCCATTGTCTCTTTCTGTTTCAGGAGCTGATCATATCGTGATTTCTCTGCCGCTATCTGCTGCTGATTTTGATTTATCTTATCTGTAAAAACAGTAAGATCCGTCTGTATTTTAGTGATCTGCGTCTCCAGAAGTTTTCTGTATTCCAGAAGTCCCGCCAGTTTTTCCTGCTTCTGATTCAGGAAATTCTGTTGCTCTTTCAGCCATTTTTCTGCATTCTTTCCCCTATTCACAAATAACAGCATATTATCACAATTTTGCTGATGATTTTCTTCCACCTTATCAATCTGTTGTTGTAGCAATACTAAGTTCTCGTCGCTTTTTTGCCTGTCCTCTTTATACATTGACTCAAGCAGCTGATTATCCAGCTGGCTTTGAAGCTGCTCACTGATACTCTCCTGCTGGCTTTTTCTCTTTTCAAGACTGATACGAAGTTTCTGGTATTCTTTCTCGTGCTCCTCTGATTGCAAAGTCATTTCTTCCTTTTGCTTCAAGATAGCCTGCTGAGCTTTTTTCTGCTCTTGGATTTCTTCTATCTGTATCTGAACAACGCTTTCCTGTGTCTCAAGAAGCTGCTGTGTCACTGAAACATCCTCTTTTTCCACATCCAGGTACTGTACTGCATAATTTTTGTAATTTTCCTGTAATTCTTCCTGTGAATGCTGTAACAGTCCGGCAGCTTCTCCTGCCTGCACACTTGCTGCAGAAGCTTCTTTCTCTGCCATTTCCGCAAGTTTTTTCTGCTGTTTCAGCTGTTTTTCTGTCGGTACTTTTTCTGGAATCTGTGTAAGCTTTGGATGATGGACAGAACCGCATACAGGACAAGGAATTCCTTCCTGTAAATTAGCCGCAAGAACCCCTGCCTGCGCATCCAGAAAAGCCTGTTCCATTTTATTTAAAAGATCTTTTGTTTCTGCCAGCTTCGCAGACGCGGCCAGATATGCTGCTCTTTTGCTTTCTGCCTCTTTTGCAAAATTCTGACAACGTATCTGCTGCTCTTTCATCTTTCTGATATGCTGCATTCGCTGAATCAGATTATTCTCTTTAACTTCCAGATTCTCACCAGAAATAAGTTTTTGTTCCAGCTCACCCAGATTCTTTTTTAATTTCTCAGAAAGTGTTTCTTCTTCCTCGGACTGCCTCTCCAATTCCAGAATTTTTGTATGCAGAAAATCCAGATTTCCACAATTTTTGTGGATTTCTGTATAGAGATTATCAATCTTCTCCTTCTGATAATCTGTTTCCGCTTTCTCTTTCTCAGTCTTATCTGTTGTCTGATATTCTTTTTGTTTCTCTTCCAGAATGCTGCCTGCCCCTTTTTGTTTCTCATCCAGAGACACGCTGTTTTTTTTCAGATTCTCTATCTGCGCACCGGCATCTTCCAGTTCTTTTATCAGATTTTCCAGCCTTGTATAGCGATCCAGATTTTCTTTTTCTTTCTGTATGGAAAGCAACAACTGCTGAACCTGTTCTGGTTCTGTCGCAGCATTTTCTGCCTCTTCTTTTGCTTTTGCAAGCTGTGGAATCAACATTTCCATCTCTTTTTGCAGCTGTTCCCTTTTTACTTTTGCATCCGCTTCTTTATGAACCTTTCCTAAAAGCTGATTCACATCTTCCAGCTTTATATCATTCTCTTTAATCTGCTTATTTAAATCTTTCAGAACTTTTTTATCTGCTTTAAGCAGCTCTCCCAGAAGTTCCAGTCCTTCTTCCAGATTTCCCTCAAATCCATTCTTCTCAAGCAACTCCCACTGCTGTCCCAGTGTATCCTGTGCCGGATATCTGACCTGTTCTGTGTATTGCCGGATACTGCGCAACAGTTCTTTATACGCCTTATCCAGACTGCCAGCCTCGAATTTCAGCTTCTCCTGAATAACCTTGTAAATATCTGTATGAAAAAGTTTTCTGAAAATATTGCTCCGCTCTTCTGTATCCGCTAAAAGCAGCTTTCTGAAATCTCCCTGTGCGATCATGGCAATCTGCGTAAACTGCTTCATGTCCAGCCCAAGCAACTCTGTGATTGTCTGATTTACCTCTTTCAGCTTCGTCACCGGCGCTTTCCCATCAGAAAAAGTCAGAAGTGCCTCTCCCTTCTGTATCGTCATCCCAGTGCCTCTGGCTTTCGGACGCTCATAATCCGGACTCCGTTTTACCGTATACATCTTATCTTTATATTCAAAAACATATTCCGCATAAGTAGGAGTCTCCGATTTTGCATACTTACTTCTAAGCATCGATGCCTCTCGAATCCCACCGCTGGTTTCCCCGTACAGAGCAAACGTAATTCCATCAAAGATCGTAGTCTTTCCGGCTCCCGTATCTCCTGTCACCAGAAAAAGCCCCTGACCGCCAAACTGCGTAAAATCAATCACCGTCTCACCTGCATACGGTCCAAATGCAGATAATGTCAGCCTCAATGGTTTCATGCCTGCACCTCCTTCAGATTCTGAATCAGCCTTTCCATAAACTCCGTCTGCTCTTCCTTCATCGGCTCATTATTCAAAAGTTCATAAAACTCCCCAAACAACTCCAGCTCCGACTTCTGCTCCTGTGCCTCAACAGCCTGAACTTCCCTGTTCTCCCTGGTGCGCTTATTATCATACTCCAGCCGCATCAGATTCGGGTAAATCGTACGCAGTTTCTGCAACGCACCCGGCACATCCTCTTCATCTGTCAACGTAATCTGTAGATAATCCATCTTATTCTCCGCAGTATAACTCTCCTTCGCTGTCACTTCCATATAAGTTCCACGAACTTTTCGCATATCCCTCAAAGGAACCAATGGAACCGTACTAATCTGCACATTCCCCTTTTCTAATAGCTCCACGATTGTCACCGACTTCTTATGTTCCACTTCCGAAAAAGAATACTTCAACGGTGTCCCACTATAACGCAGCGTCTCTTTTCCCATCTTCTGCGGCCTGTGAATATGCCCCAGCGCCACATAATCAAACTCATCAAACACTTCTGCACTCACATTATCAAGACCACCCACCGAGGTCTCTTCAGAATCACACCTGTCAGCCCCAGTCACAAACTGATGCGCAACCAGAACATTTCTCTGTGAAGCATCCACCTCACATTCCTGCAAGGCAACCGTAACACTATCCTCATAACTTTCGATATCATCCCTCTGCAAAACATGACGCACCGTCGCCGGCTTCAAAAACGGCAGAAGATAAACATTCACTAACCCATACTCATCCTCCAGCCCAACCTTCTTCACCTTCCCGTCATAAACCTGTGAAATATAAATATCACTGCTCTCAAACAACTTCGCCCCAAAAGAAAGCCTCTCCGCCGAATCATGATTTCCACTGATCATATACACCGGCATCTTCAACTTCGCCAGCCTCGTAATAAACTCATCAAACAATTGCACCGCCTCCGCCGACGGCACCACCTTATCATAAACATCCCCGGCAATCAGAATCCCATCAACACGCTGTTCTTCAAAAATTCCCAGCATCTGATCCAATATATACCTCTGATCCTCCAACATAGAAAAATCATGCACTCTTTTCCCAATATGCAGATCCGCAATATGTGCAAACTTCATCCATACACCCTCTCCCATTCAAAATAGCAACCCCCGCAGGAGACTTACTTGATTCGGTTAATATATCTATAAATTGATTTTTGAATCAATAATCAAGATATCAACTTATTGATACCACTCCCATTACTTAATTTATACCTTCAGAATATTTCTGCTTTCCCTATATTCCTCCGGAATCTCTTCCGTCAGAATACATCCATCTGCAAATTCCCCAAATGTCACAGAACTCACCTGTCCAAACTTAGTCGTATCTGCCAGAACATACACATCTTTGCACTGTTTCATCGCTGTGCTCTTCACGATTGCCTCATTGGCATCCGGTGTTGTGAAGCCCTCTCTTTTCGCGATTCCATTCGTTCCAAAGAAGCCTTTGGTGAAATGATACATCTGGATCATCTGCATCGCCTGGCTTCCGACAACCGCCTCTGTAGAACTCTTCAGTTCTCCCCCGATCAGGTAGACGCGAATCCCCATCTTCGCCAACGTCTGCGCATGGGATACTGCATTTGTGACAAAGGATGCCTGTGTACCTTCCAGATATTCTAACATCAGCCCTGTGGTAGTTCCTGCATCCAGATAAACAAAGTCATCCGGTAAAATAAGACTGGCTGCATATTTTGCTATCTTTTTCTTTTCTTCTTTATTTAGTTCTGATTTCTGCGCTACTGTGGGTTCGTAGGCAGTTACCTTGTGATTTAATGCCACTGCCCCGCCAAAAACTTTGGTAAGCTTTCCTGCTTTATCCAGCGCTGTGATATCTCTGCGCACTGTGGACTCTGATGCATCCAGAAGTTCTTTCAGTTCCGTAACAGTGATACTCTTTTTTTCCTCCAGAAGCCTCAGAATAATTTCATGTCTCTGTTCTGTCAGCATACTGTGCCTCCATTTATCTATTTTAATTCAAATATTATAAACCCCATCGCCAAAGGCGATTTTCAATGAGCTTTACCTGATGATTATATTCTCTATTTCATTATAACAGAAACAGGAGATGATTGCATCATCTCCTGTCCCTCTTATTCCTTATATTTAATTCCGCTAATTACAGATTCTCCTGCATAAATTTGCTTACTGCTTCATATGCTGCTTCTTCATCAGCACCTTCGATTGTGAATGTTACTTCATGACCTTTCTTAACGCCAAGTCCCATCAGTGCAAGAAGTTTTCTGCAGTCTACTTTCTTTCCTTCTTTTTCGATAGATACTGTAGATTCAAAACCTTTTACCAGTTTTACAAGTTCTCCTGCCGGACGTGCATGAATTCCTTCGTTGTCTGTGATTACATACTTAAATTCTTTCATTTTTAATATCCTCCATATCTTTGTTTTGTTTTTTACCTGTTTGATTCATATACCAATGAACGGTAAACAGACCTGTCAGTTTTTGTTTCATTTGACTATCTTTTAACTGTTTATGCAATCTTCTTTTTTAACAGGCCAAGCAGGGCTGCTGAGATTACAGTTCCCACAACTAATGCCACCAGATACATTACTGCATTTCCAACTACAGGGAATACGAAGATTCCACCATGTGGTGCCATCAGTGTACAGTTAAATGCCATGGAAATAGCGCCTGCTACAGCAGATCCGATGATGCAGGATGGAAGTACACGAAGCGGATCAGATGCTGCGAACGGAATCGCACCTTCTGTGATAAATGCAAGGCCCATGATAAAGTTTGTCGGACCTGCGTCTCTCTCTTCTTTTGTGAACTTATCCTTAAACAGCAGTGTTGCCAGTGCGATTGCACAAGGAGGTGTCATGCCACCGATCATAACTGCTGCCATAATATCATAGTTACCTGCTGCAATAGCAGCTGTTCCAAATACATATGCTGCTTTGTTGAACGGGCCGCCCATATCGATTGCCATCATTCCACCAAGCACCATACCTAACACTACTTTACTAGAACTTCCCATTCCTGTCAAGGCATTGTTCAAACCTGTGTTGATACCGCCCATGATTGGTTCTACGATAAATGTCATCAAGAGTCCCATAACAAGGATTCCGACTACAGGATAGATCAGAACAGGTGCGATTTTCTCTAATGCTTCAGGAAGTTTGTCACATAATTTACGGAGTCCAAGAATCAGGTATCCTGCTACAAAACCTGCAAGCAATGCACCAAGGAAACCAGATTTTCCGTTAGCTGCCATCATACCACCAACCAGACCAAGTGCAAGCGCAGGTCTGTCACCAATCGCCATAGCGATAAATCCGGCAAGAATCGGGAGCATAAATCCAAATGCTGTTCCACCAATATTCTTAAACAAAGCTGCTACCGGTGTGATCGTACCAAAGTTTACTCTCTGGTCTGCCGGAAGTGCGCTTAAATCTACGCTCAATCCATCGATCAGGAATGCGATCGCGATCAGAATACCGCCGCCTACAACTAATGGAAGCATATGAGATACGCCGTTCATCAGCTGCATATATATTTTATGCCCTACACCGCCGCCGGATTTCGTATTAGAGGAAGATGACTGTGAACCGGCTGCCGCATGATAAACGGGCGCATCTCCGTTAATTGCTCTCTCAATCAGCTGTTCTGCTTTGCTGATTCCATCTGATACCTGACATTCAATTACTTTTTTACCATCAAATCGTTCCATCGGAACTTTGGCATCTGCTGCAACAATAATACAATCTGCTTCTGCAATTTCCTGATCTGTCAGCACATTCTTTGCACCACCGGATCCACGGGTTTCAATCTTCACAAAACAGTTCTTTGCTTTTGCAGCTTTTTCAATTCCTTCTGCTGCCATGTACGTATGTGCGATACCGGTAGGACAGGAAGTAACCGCAAGAATCTTCGCCTGTGTTCCTTCTGCTGATCCGGTATCTGCCAGTCTCTCATCAATATCTTTCTTTTCACTGTCTGCCCTGTCAATAATGTCCATAAACTCATCTACAGAAGATGCATTGCGGAGAGATTCTGTAAACTCCTCATCCATCAGCATCACAGAGAGCTTACTGAGTACATCCAGGTGAATGTTATCCTCTGTATTCGATGCTGCGATCAGGAATAATAAGGTTACAGGTTCGTCATCCAGTGCTTCAAACTCTACACCATTTTTGATGACCATTGCCGCAAGCCCCGGCTTCTTAACTGCATCACATTTACCATGAGGAATGGCAATTCCCTCGCCAATACCTGTCGTGCTCTCTTCTTCTCTTAAATATACCTGTTTACGATAAGCCTCACGATTGCTGATCTTCTCACTCTTTACCATCAGATCAACTGCCATATCCAGAGTTTCTGACTTTGTTTTCGGAGCAGCTGTCAGCGATACGCTTCGTCTGTCAAGCAGATCTGTTATTCTCATCTTTTCTTCCCCCTTTATTATTTTCCGGTTATCTGACCATAAACCGCTTCTATTTCTTCCTTTGTTGCAAGATTTTCAGAAAATGCACTTGCACTTCCTGCTGCAATTCCCATGTGGAATGCATGTTCATAATCCTTCTTCTCCATCCAGCCTGCAACAAATCCTGCTACCATGGAATCTCCTGCACCCACACCATTTACCAGTCTGCCTTTTGGTGCAGGTTCCTCAAATACCTGTCCATCCTCTGCTACCAGAACCGCACCTTCGCCAGCCATGGAGATCAGAACATTTCCTGCACCTTTTTCCTGAAGTTTCTTTCCATAAGGAATTACATCTTTTCTTGTTTTTAATTCTACACCGAAGATCTCGCCCAGTTCATGATTGTTTGGCTTTACAAGGAATGGATGATATTTCAGAACATTGACTAGAAGATCCTTTGTTGCATCAACTACGATCATCACACCTTTTCCATCCAGTCTTGCCATGATCTGTTCATACATGTCATCCGGCATAGAAGATGGAATGCTGCCTGCCAGGAAAAGTACATCTCCTTCTCCAAGTTCTTCCAGCTTCTTCATCAGTTCCTCTACTTTATCCTTGCTGATCATCGGTCCTGCACCATTGATCTCGGTTCCGTCAATAGATTTCAGTTTCAGATTGATTCTTGAAACCCCTTCACTAATCTGAATGAACTCAGATTTCACTCCCATCTCATGTAATCTGCGGATAATTTCTTCCCCTACAAACCCTGCGGTAAATCCAAGTGCAGTGTTCTCAATCCCAAGATTCATAAGGACTGTGGAAACATTAATTCCCTTTCCCCCCGGAAGCATCAGTTCTGAACTTGTTCTGTTTGTCAGTCCCAGTTTAAAATCATCTACCGAAACGATGTAGTCCAGAGATGGATTAAAAGTTACTGTGTAAATCATCTCTTCTTTCCCTCCCGTTTTATATTGATATACTTTCGAACTCTTTATTGCACTTGCCCAAAAAGATTCCAAGAGCACATATTGTCATGTCTTTTCTGCGTGTTCGTGACTGTTTTTTGTTTACGGTCTTAGTATAATGTCATATTCGCTCAAAGTCAATCAAACTAATTCATAAAAATAATGACTGATTTTGGTTAACTTTGCACAAAATAAAGTCATAATCAAGCAAACGCAAGCAAAAAAATCCTCTGATCAGGATTGCTATAAATTCCATAATCAGAGGATTTACTGTTTTCTGTTCTTTTATTACTTTTGATTTCTTACATTTTATGCTTTTCTGCTGCAAAAAATGTTTTTGTTTCTTTTACGATCACTCCGCTTAATGCGAACAATGCGATCATATTCGGAATCGCCATCAGTCCGTTGAAGATATCTGCGATCGTCCATACAGCACTTACTGTCATATACGGTCCGATAAACACTGCCAGAATGTAAAGCCAGCGGTATGTAAGGATTGTTTTCTTATGTCCGTTTGTCAGATATTCCAGACATCTTTCACTGTAATAATCCCATCCAAGAATCGTAGTAAATGCAAAGAATACCAGACAGATCATTAATACAAATGCAGAAACCTGTCCAGGGATCGGAAGTCCGTGCTGGAATGCATAGGTAGTTACCTGAACACCTTCCAGACCTTCTACCTGCCATGCACCTGTCAGTACGATGGAAAGACCTGTCATTGTACAGATCACGATGGTATCAATAAATGTACCAGTCATACTTACAAGGCCCTGACGTACAGGCTCTTTTGTCTGAGCTGCTGCCGCTGCGATAGGCGCACTACCAAGACCTGCTTCATTTGAGAAGATACCACGAGCCACACCTTTCTGCATGGATACGATCATTGTTCCTACCACACCGCCTGTCACTGCTGACGGATTAAAGGCTCCCTTCACAACTGTAACGATTGCTGCCGGAATCTCTGTAATGTTTAAAAGAATCAACGCAACACTGAAGATCAGATAAATCACCGCCATAAACGGTACAATAATCTGGCTGACTGTTGCAATTCGTTTCAGACCTCCGATGAGGATTGCTGCAACACAGGCTGCAAGGATCAGGGAAGAAATTACAACTGCCCAGGAATACTCTCCAAGGAATGGGATATTCACGCAGTTTGATTTGTTCGGATCAAAGAAATTCTGAACTGCACTGGAAATACCATTTACCTGGCTGAATGTACCGATTCCGAAAAGGCCTACACATACGCCAAAGAATGCAAAGATCTTTGCAAGCCATTTCCATTTTGTTCCCATACCTTTCTCAATGTAATAGAAAGGACCGCCAAGGCTGTGACCGTCTTCTGCTACCACACGGTATTTCACTGCAAGAAGACCTTCAGAGAATTTTGTTGCCATTCCGAAGAATGCTGCAAGAATCATCCAGAATAAAGCTCCGGGACCACCGGCGCAGACAGCAGTTGCAACACCGACTATATTACCGGTTCCGATTGTAGCGCTCAGTGCTGTACATAAAGCTGCGAAGCTGGAAATCTCACCATCGCCTTCTTCTTCGTTTTTAAACATCCATTTTAATGCAAGGGGGAGTCTTCGTATCTGAAGAAGTCCGAGTCTGACAGTTAACAGGATACCACCTGCCATGATCAGGACCATAAGGGGTACACCCCAGACCAGATTGTCTACTGTTGTCAAAAAAGAATTGATCGCTTCCCACATAATAATAAATCTCCTTTTTCTTTTAAAAAGTGTAATATATTGTACAGCTGGGAAACAAAGTAATAACAGACCGTTTCAAAAATCAGAAGTTCAGAAAATACTGTTCATATATTTAAAATGAATCAGCAGGGATGATAAAGCATCCTCTGTCCTTTTGCCTGAGAGATTCAAAACACGGATCAGATAACCAGTTGTGGGAAGTTATCCACATTCCATGTTATTTGCACCTTCGGCCCCCGATCTAACGGGTGTCTCCAGAGAAACGATCCATTTGCAGTTCTTCCCTGCATCCAGGGAACCTGAGAGTTTTACTCCTTCGGTGGGTATAGCCTTTTGTGTGGCTTCCTCTTTCCTGCAAACTTCACCTCGTTAATTTGCTGTTACTGTGGTATACTATAGCTCTTAAATTTGAACTCGTCAATAGAAAATTAAACTTTTATAAAAAAAGTATAAAAATTCCAGAGATTTCCACCTTGTAAAATCCCTGGATATTTAAATAATTTTTATACATCAGCCATATCAGCTGCAAACAGCGCCGCGCCAAGTGCACCGCAAAGCTGAGCTTTGTCACTGATTACCAGCTTTGTTCCAAGCTTCTCTTCCAGTGTCTTTACCAGACCCTTATTCTTAGAAACACCACCGGTCATCATATATTTCTCCTCACCGCCCACACGTCTGGTAAGAGCTGCGGTTTTTACAGCAACCGCCTTATTCAGACCATGGACAATATCATCTGTTGCCTTATTCTGGGCGATCAGAGATACAACTTCTGATTCTGCAAACACTGTACACATACTGGAAATTGTAATATCTTCTTTGAATTCCAGCCCACATTCGCTCATCTGATCCAGATTCATTTCCATGGTACGTGCCATCATTTCCAGAAATCGTCCGGTTCCTGCCGCACATTTGTCATTCATAACAAAGTTTGCAACTGCACCGTTCTCATCCAGTCGGATCACCTTGCTGTCCTGTCCGCCAATGTCAATAACAGTACGGACTTCCGGATTCAGGAAATGCGCACCTCTTGCATGGCAGGTGATCTCTGTGATACTCTTATCACCATTTTTAATAGCTGTACGTCCGTATCCGGTAGTAACCAGCGCATCAATATCTTCTCTCTGCAATCCGGCCTCTTTCAATGCCTCTGCAAGGGCACGGTCTGCTCCAATAGCAGCTCCTGCTCCTGTAGGCAGGATAATACTGGTCACAATCTCATGATCTTTATTTAAAATCACCACATCTGTACTGGTGGAACCACTGTCAATCCCTGCGAAATAGCCTTTTCCCATTTTTCTCTCTCCTTTTGTGTCTCCATCTATGGTCTGCTCCAGTGTTTCAGGCTGAATGCTCTCTGCAAAAGCTTCCAGCCTGGTAAGAAGCTGACCGCTGCTCTGAATGGTATAATCTGATTCAATTTTTAAAAGAGGTACATCTGTATGGTTCTTAATCTCAGCATATTCGAAGCTGTAAAAATCACAAAACTTCACTGTATGATAAATAATTCCTGCAACAGACGGATCATTATAAAGCTTCTTACGGCCTGTGGGGTCCATCATCCGCATACATGGAATCTGCCCCAGAAGCTCTCCTGCATACCAGTCCATCAGTTCATCAAAAGAAGCACCCTCCGGTGGAAGTATATTTCCCACAGAGCGGTTATGCACACAGGTATCATTCTCTACAGGAAGGGGCATAGCCTTGCTGGTCATTTCAAATAATTCCTGTCCCATTCTGGCACCAAGCACTGCAATATGAGGCTTTGTAATTTTCTCCTGTGCATGGAAAGCAGCCCGGAATTTTCCGGCATCAAACTCTGTACCTTTGTACTGCGCATAAGCCTTGGCCAGACCTTTTAACTGTGCAGCCATACGCTCTCTGCTGCAGGCACTGTCACAGTGAAGCACATCCAAAATATAAAGAAAATCCAGCTTACCGCTTTCCAGCAGAATATCATACACACTTCGGATGGTATCACAGCAGCTCACCAGAACAAGTTCCTTAATTTTTCCCTCCATGACTCCTTCCAGAAGTGTTTTCCCAAAACCACAGATATTGGGATGTGAAACCTGATCAGCCAGGTCAAAGCCATCCGGCATATGGTTAAAGTTCTCACATTCCCTGCCAAGAGATTCCAGAAGCTCAATTGGAGTATATTTACAGACATAATAAGTTTTATTCATTCTCAGCACCTCCCAGCATTTCCAGAAAAGCTCCCAGCCTGGTGGAAGTCTGTCCTTCTCCTCCATGGCTTCGATCACACCCGTCACCGTCCAGGATCAAAAGGGGCAGTCCGGCTTCCTCAAATTTCTTCTTTGCAAGCTGTGCAGCTCCAAGGGTATGTTTACAGCCCCAATGTCCAAACCACACAGCACCGTCTGCTCCTGCCTGTTTCGCATGACGGATGCCGGCTTCAATCCTTCTAAGGGCACTTCCGTTCAGTGAATGACATACCATTCTTTCTGCCATTGCTTCAAAGGGGTTCTCAGGATCAAAGTCCGGCTCACAGGTTTCTGCAAGTTCACATCCCACAATCTGGGCTTTCTCACTGAAGCAAAGCTCCTGGCGCACTGCATCCGACCAGAACGGAATGGTATGCATCCAGTAAATGTGTTTCCCTTTCGCTGCCGGTGCTTTCTTAATATCTTCAAGAAGCATCTGTGTATACTTTTCTTCTTCTGCTGTTCCAAGAAGGATATTGTTGGTCATTCCTGCATATAACGGTGTGACCAGATCAGAGGGCACATATCTGTCCGCACGCAGCTGCTGATATTTCCTATAATTTTCCAGAGTCCGCTTACTGCAGACAAGGCGTTCCTTTAATCTGTCCTCAGAGATTGTTGTTCCTGTATTTTTTTCCAGAAATACTTTTAAATCCCTTAACTGATCTGCCACATACTGTACATTCTCTTTCGTCTGATTCCATGGTACATCAATGGCAAATACAGGTACCTGGTAGAAATCTGCCAGGGTACGGAATGTAAGCAGGTTGGCATCGCAGGTCAGGTTGGTATAAACAATACATCTGGGCTTTGGCAAAAGTCCTTTCTGCGCTGCACCCAGAAATGTCTTATGATAACTGCACAATGTCTCTGCAATTCCCTGATTCTCTGCCTGCTGTAAAAATGCTCTCTCCGCTTTGCTTGCAGAAAGATAGCAGGAAAATCCCTCTACATTATAGGGATGTAATCCCACCTCCTGCATCATTTCGCAGGGAGTAAAAATACTTACAATAACAGAATCTTCCGGTTTCTGAAGGGGACGCAGCATGGTATCCATCATCAGATTTGCAAGATGCCTGTCTGCAGGCATCAGTCTCTTGTCCTGCATATAACGGAACTTCAGATTCTGTGCTTCCCAGCCGGTTTTTAGCAGCCAGCGGGCTGAGTCTGGCTTTGTATTAGTCAAATTTTCAACATAATGACCAAATGTCTCAATAATCTGCATAATTTTCTTCCTCATTATGGTGATGATAATTTATCAGTTGTTGGCGCACAAATAGCGCTACGTAATATTTTAGTAATATCTTTTTTTCAAGTCAAGCTGAATTTTCTCCAAAGTTCACCTGTTTTTGTACATTTTTCTTGACAAAAAAGTCTTAAATGATACACTTTTGAATGTATTATTTTTCAAAAAAGGCAGAAATAATATAGGAAAGATTTTTACGAAAGGAAGGAATTTTTAAAATGCGTTCATTGGCAGTTTATTTAAAAAACTACAAAAAAGAAAGCATCCTGGCGCCATTTTTTAAATTTCTGGAGGTTGTATTTGACCTGATCGTGCCTATTGTCATTGCACAGATCATTGACGTAGGTATCGCAAACCATGACAACAAATACATTGTCCAGAGATTTTTTATTCTTATTTTAATGGCAGCTCTTGGTCTTGCCAGCAGCATTACAGCTCAGTTCTTTGCAGCCAAAGCCAGCGTAGGCTTTGCCACTAAATTAAGACAGGCAGTTTATGACCATATACAGCGTCTGTCTTTTACAGAGCTGGATACTCTTGGAACAGATACTCTTATCACAAGACTCACCGATGATGTCAATCAGATTCAGAACGGATTAAATATGGGACTTCGTCTTCTTCTTCGAAGTCCGTTTATTGTACTTGGTTCCATGGTCATGGCATTTACTATCGACTTTAAATGTGCCCTGGTTTTTGCTGTTGCGATCCCGTTTCTGTTTCTGGTTGTCTTTGTTATTATGTTTCTCAGTATTCCTCTGTTCAAAAAGGTACAGGGAAAACTGGACACAGTAACCGGACTGACCAGAGAAAACCTTACAGGCGTCCGCGTTATCCGTGCATTCTGCCGTGAGAAGGAGGCTGTTGCAGAATTTGATACCCGCAATCAGGAGCTGACAAAGTTAAATCTCTTTGTAGGAAAGCTTTCCGCTTTGTTAAATCCGGTCACTTACGTACTGATCAATATTGCCACTGTCATCCTGATCCAGAAAGCAGGAGTAGAAGTAAATCTGGGCGGTATGCAGCAGGGACAGGTGGTTGCCCTTTATAACTATATGGCTCAGATGATCGTGGAGCTGATCAAGCTTGCCTCCCTGATCATCACTCTGAACAAATCCGCAGCATGTGCAGGACGTGTGGCAGATATCCTGAAAGTGAAATCTACTATGAACTACCCGTCTTTCTCCACATATTCTGCTCAGACATCGAAGGACCTTGCAACAGCAACTGCTGATGCTTCACTTTCTGAAAATGCCATCGTATTCGATGATGTAACCTTTGCGTACAGCAAAGCCGGTGCCCCCAGTCTTTCCCATATCAGTTTTTCTGTAAAAAAGGGCCAGACAATAGGTATTATTGGCGGTACCGGAAGTGGAAAAACCACTCTGGTAAATCTGATCTCCAGATTCTATGATGCCAGCAAAGGAACTGTTCTGCTAGACGGTCAGAATATTGAGAATTACACCAGAAGTGATCTCCGCTCCAGAATCGGCGTTGTTCCCCAGAAGGCAGCTCTTTTCAAGGGCTCTATCCGTGACAATCTGAAATGGGGGCGGGAAGATGCCTCTGACGAGGATCTGTGGCAGGCACTTGCCACAGCACAGGGAAAAGAGGTGGTAGAGGGGAAACCGGGACAGCTTGATTTTATGCTGGAACAGAACGGCAAGAACCTTTCCGGCGGTCAGAAACAAAGACTTACCATTGCCCGTGCCCTGGTAAAAAAACCTGAAATCCTGATCCTGGATGACAGTGCCAGTGCCCTGGACTTTGCCACTGATGCAGCACTGCGTAAGTCTCTCAACAGACTTGACTGGAGAGTAACCACATTTCTGGTATCCCAGCGTTCCTCCAGCATTCAGCAGGCAGACCTGATCCTTGTCCTTGATAACGGTACTCTGGCAGGTAAGGGTACTCATGCTGAACTGCTGCGCACCTGTGATACTTACCGGGAAATCTATTTCTCACAGTTTCCGGAAGAAAGAGACAAATACGCCTCTGTATCTGCAGATAATATAATGAAGGAGGTGACTGTATGAGCAGATCAACAGTAAAGGATCCTGCTAAGAGCAAAAGCAGTGAAACCTTTTTTAAAGTACTGCGTTTTATCGGAAGATACCGTTTCCTGCTAATCCTCAGTATCATACTGGCGGCAGTTTCCGTTATCCTTCAGCTGTATGTCCCGATCCTGTTCGGAAATGCCATTGACCAGGTCATTGCCCAACATCAGGTAAACTTCGAAATGATGTGGTACTATCTGTCACGTATTCTTGTAATGGTCATCCTCTCTTCTGCTGCCACATGGCTTATGAATGTGATCAATAACCGCATGACCTACCAGACAGTTAAGGATATCCGTGCCAAAGCCATCCGACACATCCAGGTACTTCCCCTCTCTTACCTTGACGGACACAGTACCGGTGATATCATCAGCCGTATTATCGCAGATACAGATATTCTGTCTGATGGTATGTTGCTTGGATTTACCCAGCTTTTTTCCGGAATCGTAACCATCATCGGAACACTGATCTTCATGTTCTCCAAAAACTTCTGGATTACTTTGATGGTCATTGTCCTGACCCCCGTAAGCTTTTTGGTGGCCAAATTTATTTCTTCCCATACCTTCCAGATGTTCCGTAAGCAGAGCGATACCAGAGGACGTCAGACTGCTCTCATTGAAGAGATGATCGGAAACCAGAAGGTGGTTCAGGCTTTTGGATATGAGGAAAAATCTTCTGAACGCTTTGCAAAGGTCAACGAAGAATTACAGGAATGCAGCCTGAAGGCTGTCTTTTACAGCAGCCTGACAAACCCTTCCACCCGTTTTGTCAATAATATTATTTATGCCTGTGTTGCGCTGGTGGGTGCGTTCATTATCCCGGGAGGCAGACTGACAGTCGGAGGTCTTTCCGTACTTCTCTCCTATGCCAATCAGTATATGAAGCCATTCAATGACATCAGTTCCGTTGTTACAGAACTTCAGAATGCTCTTGCCTGTGCAGGCAGAATCTTTGATCTGCTGGAGGAGGAACCAGAAGTTACAGAGGCTTCTGAGACGCTGAAAGATGTGAAGGGTGAAGTAGATATTAAGAATGTATGCTTCCATTATGATGAATCAAAGAAACTGATTGAGAACTTCAACCTTCATGTAAAACCAGGTATGCGCATTGCCATCGTAGGACCTACCGGGTGCGGTAAATCAACCTTTATCAATCTTCTGATGAGATTCTATGATGTAAATGCCGGATCCATTTCCGTAGACGGCAAACAGATCAGAGACATTACCCGCCATTCCCTCAGAAGCAGCTACGGTATGGTGCTTCAGGAAACATGGATCAAAAACGGAACTGTCCGCGACAATATCTCCATTGGAAAACCGGAAGCTACAGATACCGAAATCATCGAAGCAGCCAAGCTTACCCACAGCTGGGAATTTATCCGGAGACTTCCCAAAGGACTGGACACCATACTCAATGAAGACAGCTTAAGCCAGGGGCAGAAACAGCTGCTGTGTATCACAAGAGTTATGCTCTGTCTGCCTCCGATGCTGATCCTGGATGAAGCTACTTCAAGTATTGATACCAGAACAGAATTACAGATCCAGGAAGCGTTTGAACGAATGATGGAGGGAAGAACAAGCTTTATCGTAGCTCACCGCCTCTCTACGATCCGAAACGCAGACCTGATCCTTGTTATGAAAGACGGCAGCATTATTGAGCAGGGTACTCATGATGAACTGATCGCAAAAGGCGGCTTTTATCACACTCTGTATAACAGCCAGTTTGCAAAAGTTTCTGAATAAACCAAACCAGATAATAAATCAAAAAGGAACAGCTGTCCATCACGGCTGTTCCTCTTTTTGATTTTGTAAAATGTTTTTTTATTTTTATCAGATTGCCCGGGTAGCATCTTTCAGCCATTCTTTTTCTTCTTCGTTCAAATACGGAGAAATCTTCTCATATACCTGTGCATGGTAATCATTGAGAAGGTTACGTTCCCGGACACTCATCAGTTCCGGCACCACTCCATCCAGATCAAAAGGTACCATGGTCAGAAATTCAAAGCACATAAACTGACCATACTCTGTTTTTTCAGCTTTTTTGCAGACCATCAGATTTTCATGACGGATTCCAAATCCATCCTCTCTGTAATATCCCGGCTCATCGGAGGTGATCATTCCCTCCTCCAGCACTGCATTTCCACCCGGAACAGTTTTCCATCGGAAACTATTGGGTCCTTCATGGACATTCAGAAGATACCCTACTCCATGACCGGTTCCATGCTTAAAATCCTCTCCCATTTCCCACAGTGGCTGTCTCGCCAGAATATCCAGATTTACGCCGGTACAGCCATGAAGAAATCTGGCAGCTCCCAGATTCAGAGTTCCCCGCAAAACTGCTGTGAAGTACTTTTTCTCTTCCTCAGAAGTGGGTCCCATGACAATAGTACGGGTAATATCAGTAGTTCCCTCTTTATAATGTCCTCCTGTATCTGCCAGAAGAAAACCGGTTGGTTCCAGAGGAATATCTGTTTCGGGTGTTGCAAAATAATGTACAATGGCAGCATGCTTTCCATAGGCAATAATCGGATCAAAACTGTTATCTATGAAATTCTCCTGTTCCGAACGGAATTCATACAGCTTTTCTGCTGCACTTAATTCTGTGATCGGAATCCTTCCAACATTTTTCTTTAACCAATATATGAACTTTGTAACTGCAGCTCCGTCTCTGATATGCGCAATGCGTTCATTTTCCACCTCAACAGGATTCTTAGTCGCCTTGGGAAGAAGTGTAAGATTTTCTTCATCCAGAATCCGGGTGTCTGCCGGAATATTACTAACCAGACGACTGTTGACTTTCTTTTTGCAGAGAAGAACTTTTTCGTCCTTTTTAAATGTTTTCACATACTCATAGATATTGTCATAGGGAAAAAGAGTCACACCATCTTTTTCCAGTGCTTCCAGTACGTCTGTCTGAAAGGCTTTCTCATTTGCAAAAAGTCTGATCTCTGTTTTTGTCATTACCAGATAAGAAAGAACCACCGGACAGCAGTGGATATCTCCCCCACGTATATTTAACAGCCAGGCAATATCATCCAGAGAGGTCAGTACAAATAAATCTGCACCCTTTTTCTCCACTGCTTTGCGGATTCTTGCGCATTTATCAGCTCTGGATTCTCCTGCCCATTTTATATCCAGCTCTGTAACCGGTTCACAGGAAAGTACTGGGCGGTTTTCCCATATATCGCCTGCCAGATCATGATCAACACTGAGAGACACACCGTTTTCATCCAGCATTTTCTCTAATTCTGCTGCCTCTTTTGCACTGACAGTACGTCCGTCAAATCCCAGACACATTCCCTGTGTCAGATTTTTTTTCAGGAATTCATGAACTGTCGGAACTTCCGGCTCACCCATTTTAAATAAAGTAATTCCTGTTCCCTTCAGCTGATTTGCAGCCTGAATAAAATAACGTCCATCCGTCCATAACCCTGCCATATCCTGCATAATCAACGCAGTACCTGCAGAACCGGTAAATCCTGTGATATATTTTCTGCATTTGAAATATTCACCTACATATTCTGAACCATGAAAATCATCTGTAGGAATCAGATATGCATCAATTCCTGTCTCTTTCATGCGTGCACGAAGTGCTGCTATTCTCTCTTTTACTGTCATTCGTTTTTACCCTTAAGGCTGCTATCTGCAGTCGTTTTATCATTTTCGCCAAGTGTTTCGTTCATACTTCCCATACGATATCCCAGAATATCCATGGTCACATAAGTAAATCCATACTCCTTAAATTTCTTTGCAATATCCTCTCGGACATTTTTTTCCAGAAGTTTCGGAAATTCCTCCGGCATGATCTCAATTCTTGCAAGTAAACCGTGAATACGGACACGTACCTGATGGAATCCATAGTCAAGCAAAAGCTGCTCTGCTTTCTCAACCATTCCAAGCTTTTCCTCACTGATAGTCTCACCGTACACAAACCTGGAGGACAGACAGGCAAATGACTGTTTATCCCAGGTCGGAAGCCCCATTTCTTTGGAATATTCTCTAATCTCTGCCTTTGTCAGTTTCGCCTCACGTAGCGGACTCTTAACTCCCAGCTCTTTTACGGCAATCAGACCTGGTCTGTAATCGCCGTTATCATCCATATTTGATCCCTCTGCAATATATTCAATCCCATTTTTTTTCGCAATATCGCCAATCTTCTCAAACAGTTCTTTTTTACATAAATAACATCTGTTCGGAGGATTCTTTGAAAATCCCTCAATCTCCAGTTCCTCAGACTGGCAGATCACATGCCTGATCCCCTCTTTCTCACAGAATGCCTTTGCCTCATTCAGTTCTCTTTTCGGGAAAGAACATGACTGGGCTGTAATGGCGATTACTTTGTCCCCAAGTACATCATGCGCTACCTTTAACAGAAAAGTAGAATCCACGCCGCTTGAAAAAGCAACCGCTACGCTTCCGAGTTCTTTCAGATATTCTTTTAAATGTTCCAGTTTATTTTCCATGGTGTAAACCTCCTGCTTGTTTTCCTCTTCGTTACTATCAAACGGATATTTATAAGCTACTTTCGCAATTTACTCATAACCGTCTTTTTTCTTTGTAAAATTCTAATTCGATTAATCATATCATTAAAGTAGGGTATAATGTCAAGTGCTAAATTTGTTACTGAGAACGGAACCCGTTACTGTTCACTCCGTACCCGATAACCGGAGCCCCAATACACAATATTGAAATTCCAATATTGCTAACGAAATAGATATATTATATAATACATTCGTGTGTGTTTGAAATACCATTTTGCAAGATTTATCATAAGTTTGCCAAAGATTTTTTATTATCAGGCACGAAATGGGCACTGGCATCATTACTGTTCACATCCCTTTTTCAAACACACTCTGGAAATTTTATATCATAAAAAATATATTGGAGTATATCATGAAAAAATCAACTACCTCATCAGTTCATGCATTTGGCAGTCAGGAATCTCTCTGTCTTAAGGGAATTGCCATCGTCATGCTGATCTGTCACCACTGTTTTTTAGGTCCGGCGCGCTATAAGGGTCAGGCCGTTACGTTTATCATTCCAGAAAACATATGGAATTATGTTGCTCTCTTTTTCAAGATTTGTGTATGTATTTTTGCATTTATCAGTGCCTATGGAATTACCTGGAAAATAAAAAGTTCCTGTCATTTTGATTCTGCAGAGCAAACTCAGAAAGACCTCAGAAATATATTACTTTCCCGCCTGATCCGCCTTCTGGCCAGTTTTATTTTGGTTTTTCTGCTCGTAGACGTTTTTGCTTTGTTTTATGATCCAGGGCGCTTTGCAGAAATTTATGGAACTTCATTTCCTGTATGTATCGCATATTTTATTTTAGATATGCTGGGACTTGCACAGCTTTTACACACACCTACTTTTTTAGGTACTTATTGGTATTACAGTCTGGCAATTGTGATCATTCTGCTGGTACCATGTTTTTACTTACTTATCAGGAAGATAGGGACTGTTCCTTTTCTTGGGCTGATCGCAGTCATCAATTTTACAGTTTCTATTCCAAATCATAATTTCTGGCGTTATCTTTTATGTATTGCAGTTGGAGTTTCATGTGCTTACAACAATACCATTGTTAAAATTATGAATTGGGATATCATAAAATCACAAAAATGGAACCATCTTGTAAAATTTTTCATAGAATTTTTACTACTATTTGTTCTTATGGTTCTACGACAGGGTCCATTAATGGATATACTCTATCCATTTTGGGATGCAGTAATTCCAGTTGTTTTTGCTTCTTTTTGCTGTGAATTTATAGTTATAATTCCTGGTTTGCGACAGCTTCTTATATTCCTTGGAACATATTCGGCTAATATTTTTATTATACACAATTACATTCGCAAAGTATGGTTTTATGATTTTACCTATAGCTTTAAATACCCTCTGTTAATCGTAATGGTTTTACTTTCAATTTCACTGGTTTTGTCCATCTGTATTGAACAACTAAAGAAAATCATTCATTACAATAGTTTTACCTGTCTTTTGGTTCAGAAAATATGTAAATAAAAACTTTATCCATCACACAAAATGTCCCTGTGTTACCATCGTAAGTAACGCAGGGACATTTTATTATTCCTTTATTTTTCATCTGTATGTGTGACCTTTGCCAGCGTATCCAGTGACAGTATTTTTCTGATATTTAACAAAAATAACGTACAGGCAGTAACTACAGAAATGATATCTGCAATTGGCTCTGCATAATACACACCCATAACACCAAAGAAATGCGGCAGAATAACAGCAAAAGGAATTAACAGCACTACTTTTCTAAGTATTGCAATACACAGAGAAATTTTCGCCTGTCCCAGGCCAAGGAAAGAGCTCTGTATTCCACTCTGAAGTCCGAAAATAGACATTCCCATAATATATATCGGCAGAACTCTCTTTACCAGATCTATCAAATCCGCATCATTCGTAAACATTCCTGCAAAAACACCCGGACAGATCATTGCAAACATCACATATGCAAAAGAAAACAAAAATGTGATAATAAGCATATTTTTTATTGCTTTTTTGACACGTTCAAACTGTCCTGCGCCAAAATTATAACTGATAATCGGCTGTACTCCATTTGTGAATCCATTGATTGGTACAAAAATCAGCTGTAGAACACTCTGTAAAATTGTCATAGATCCAACATACAAGTCTCCGCCATACGTCTGTAATCCATGATTCATTACAATAGTTATCGCACTCTCCGTAGCAGCCATAATAAACGGAGATACTCCCAATGCCAGTATTGAGCCAAGGATTTTCACGTCTGGCTTCAAATCAGAAATTCGGAGATGGATCTGCGATTTCGCTGAAATCAGGAAACGCAGCACCCAGACCGCACTTAATGCCTGCGAAATCACAGTTGCTGTCGCAGCTCCTACAACTCCCATATCCAGAACAAAAATGAAAACAGGATCCAGAATAATGTTAACTATTGCACCGATTAATACTGAAATCATAGCCGTTCTTGCATATCCCTGACAGCTGATAAACGTATTAAGTCCTACCGCAAGCTCCACAAAAACTGTTCCCAGAAGATATACTGTTATATACGAAGCCGCATATTCTATAGTATAATCACTGGCGCCAAACATATAAAGCAATGGCTTTTTTAATCCCAGAAATACTGCCATGAGCCCGCCTGAAAATACTAATAGCAAAAAAGTAGAATTCCCAAGAATTTTTTCTGCACGTTTATTGTCTCTTTGTCCCATAGCAATAGCTGCCAATGGTGCTCCTCCTCCATTGGCAAATCCTGCAAATGCAGATACGATCGTAATGACAGGAAAGGTAACTCCCACTCCGGTCAGTGCTGCTGCTCCGACTCCCGGAATCCTTCCTATATATATTCTGTCGATAATATTATATAAAACATTTACTATCTGCGCTAATACAGATGGCAATGCCAGCTGCAGCATCAATTTTAATATCTTTTCCGTTCCAAGACGACTGTCTGATTTTGTTTCCATATGATTTCCTAATTTCCTTTTCGTTAATGTGTTGATTTCGCTTTCGGGTAAATATGTTTCATCCTGGCATCGTCAAAATGTGTATCCACCCATTTTTCTATCTGATTCTGTGCCGTTATTCCCTGTGCACGCTGATCATAACGTATCAGTGCTATAGAGGAAACATGCTCTTAAAAAAACGGGCATTTGCCTTGATAGTACTTTCTGTAAGATTTACACAATGAGTTTCTTTTTAAAATGCTACTCCAGGTTCATTGAATCCAATATGATCATTTCCTCCAATTCCAAGAAGCTACAAATCAATCCCACCTACCATGGAAATTATCTTGTCATATTCTTTACAGGCATGCTCACTGTCTGCATCCATTCCGTCTGGAACATATGCATGGGATTTTTCAATATTTATATGGTTCAATAAATTTTGATCCATATAATATCGGTAACTCTGATCATTGTCTGGAGACAAACCTTTATATTCATCCAGATTTACAGTAGCAATTTTTGAAAAATCAAAATTCCCTTTTTTATGCCACTCAATCAACTGTTGATACATACCCACTGGTGTAGAACCAGTTGCTAAGCCCAGTACTAGTACAGCGAATATTAAGTAACTGCTATATTGATTTGTCTGATTTTTCATCTGCGGCGTTGTCGTCAATCGCCGTAGCCACCGTTGTTGATGTTACCGAGCCTATCTGTCAGGCGATTGACTCTGCAAAAGCGGATATGACCATCTTTGATTCTTCCGGCATAGAAGCATTTGTTACCGAAAATAATCCCAAGTATGCTAACAGGATCATCAAACAGCTTAAGGCATACGCGAAAGCTCAGGGCTTTGATAAATCCTATGATCCTTATAAAGCTGCCTATGGTTCCATGCCTTCTCATGCTTCTGCTAATCCTGAGATTAAGCAGCTCTATATCAATGGGCATTTTTGCTATGTCTTCAAGTTCGGCATTGTCACTAACGGATTGGGCATCATCCGCCACATATCTTTTTATAACAAAAACTTTATGGCTTCACATCCTGATATCGTTGTTGAAAAGAAACCCGATTCCCCTGACGAAGATAAATGTGTTCATGATCCAAAGCTTTTAATCCCGACACTTAAGGACTTCTTTTCCAAGCATCCTTTGATTAATCCAAAAACCTTCCTGGGTGATGCTGCTTTCGATACCGCACAGCTCTATAAGAGACTTCTTACCGGTAACACTTTTGGTAATGACAAACATTTCTCGAAAGCTTATATTCCGCTGAATGCAAGATCCGGACTTGAAAATCTGGATTATTCCATCAATGAAGATGGTATTCCGTGTTGTCCCCATGATCCTTCTTTACAAATGAAGTACGAAGGCACTTCCAAACTTCGCAGTGGAGTAACAAGATATAAATTTGTCTGTCCAAGAATGAAATGGATTTATGATAAATCAACTCAAAAATCCCATCGTCATTGTTTCTGTGACAACCCTTGTACTTCTTCTAAATGTGGGCGGATGGTCTACATCTACCCGGAAAAGGATCTTCGTTCTTATCCCGGAACGATCCGCGGCACCGAAAAATGGGATGATACCTATAAAATCAGGACTGTTGTCGAAAGAGATATCAACCACATCAAAGACAATCTCTGTATTGCAGGACGCCGAACCCAAAATGAGAAGACTCTGCATGCTGATCTGATTCTTGCCGGGATCACACAACTTATTACTGTTGTTCTCACAGATAAGATCAACCACCACGAATATATTCGAAGCATAAAACCACTCATAGCTTAGGACTTACCACTTTCATAAAGTCCATAGCTTATTAAAGTGCGCCTAAAATGTCCGATTATCCATTTTTCATTCCAGAAGTCGTGCTCTGCGCGAATTCTTCCTTGTTTTGGTTCAAGGTTGCGAACGAGCACCGCGAGTTTCGCAATTACCTAAATATATATTGATTCGGCTCAACAGAACGTAAAAGTTGAACTGTCTCAAATGTATTATTTAAAAAGGTGCTATAGCTTCATTATAATATAGGCAATGACTGTTCAGCAACTTATTTTTCACATTGCGAAGTGTGTTACTGAAAATAGAACGAATAATATTGATTTATGGATGTTTTTTCGTTCCAATCGTGATTCATCGCATAGGTGAAGTTACTAATTTATATTGTTCAGATTGTATCATTTAAATCACATCCGCTGGTAATCCGATCCCAACGGTTTTCACGCTTATCCATTTCATCAGTAAAATATGGAAGTCTGGTCTCTTCCAGTTCTTCCAACCTGGAAACCTTTCCATTCAGGTAATTATCAATCCGGCGTCCTGTGCTTTTAAGTCTGGTGATCACTCCACCTAATTTCACATCAAGTAGCTCATAACCAAATGGCTTTGCATCTGTCATCCAGATTTCCTCTCTGATCCGTTTCATCTCTTCCAGATTGCAGATGATATCAGGGATTTCATTCTGACTGATTTCTTTTAGTATCTCTTTCTCTTCCCTGTCATAGGCATCTTTGATATGTACTCCCAGATCAGCTTTACCAGACAGTACAGCTGCCAGCTTTTCGTAGAAAGAAAACACAAGTCCATATTTCGCTGATTTCGTACAATCTTCAGACAAACAGTTGTATATTTCCTGATAATATGCCTTAATATCTGTACTTGATGCCTTTACATGATAATCAAAGAGACCCAGCATTTTCTCATAATCCCTGATATCATCATGATAATAATCCCAGTATACCAGTCCTAAATTCCTGTCCGGTTTTTCCCATTGAGAGCAGTCAGCATTTTCCGGCACATCATAATAACCCCCACGCGTATTTGCAGTAATATACATATCACTCCATATCATCGGTTTTAACCCCAGTGCCTTACAAATATCCATGACTCTTTCACAATGTTCCCTGATCAGCAGAGATCCTTCTTTATATCCATTTTCTCTCAGGGAATTTCCCAGACCCAGCATAACCGCTTCATCCATTCCAAGATGTACCCTGCTTGTAGAAAAATTCTCTTTCACTGAAATCAGAAGTTTTTCAATAAACTGATAGGTTTCTTCCTTATCCGGCTGAAGAATATCAGCGGAATCACGGATTTTACTCATTTCCGGCCATTTAAGGGCATTATGCAAATGAGCCAGTGTTTGAATACATGGAACCAGTTCTATTCCAAACATAGCAGCATATGTATCAATTTCCTTTATCTCATCTCTGGTATATTTTCCACGATAGGCTCCAAAATAAGGTTCACTCTTTACTTCGTAAGTATCTTCTGTATAAAGCATAAGCACGTTCATTCCCAGCTTTGCCAGTATTCGAATCAGGAATTTCACTTTTTCAACTGTAAACACAGCATTTCTGGAACAATCCAACATCAGACCGTTTCTTTCAAAATAAATATGCTCCTGATACTGGAATGTTTTATCTTCCATATGATGTAACACATAGTTTAATGCACGGTAATAATGAGCTGCTTCACGGCAGATCACATGGATCTGGTTTCCATTCTTACTTACCGCCATTTCCGGTCTGTCCTGAAATTCTACAGACAATTCTATATTTTCAGTAAAAATGTCACTTTCACTGAGTAATATTTCTGTCCCCTGCCTGATATTTTTATATGTTTCTTTATCGGATGTAAAAATAATGTTCATTAATATTCCTTTCTCCTTAAAATTTTACTCTTCTCAGCAACACGTTATCCAAACAGACCCAGGTAATTACAAGTCTATGCTGGAAGTATATGGATCAGATTCCCCTTTAAGCAAATAAGCTCACAGGGGAATGAGCGCAAAAAAAGCAGCAAACCTTTTTCAAGATTTACTGCTTATATACTGCTGTGATGGGCTGCTGATATTTATATCGATTCCATAAAATACTGCAATCAATCCAGTGCATTTATTATCTTCAAAAGAAAGTTACACATCCAGCAGCTCAATCAACTTATCAAGAAATGCCTCCTCTCCTAATGTATTAATTTTGAAAAACACAGCCTGGCTTCCTCCTGCCGTAATTGCAGAAAGTTGAACAGGATCTTCACCGTTTTGAAAAAGTGTAATATTGAGACTCACTCTGTTTCCTCCAGCATAGCTGTAACGTTCAAAAATACGAACACTGCAACGCGCAGTCCCACTTTGAAAATCACTGGCATCTTCTAAAGTTGCTGATATACTGCTATTTAATATTCCGTTTTCGATATTTGAAAGTAACTGATCGAAATCTTCATTTATGCTTCTTTCTATTTTTGCCATACACAAACCTTCCTTTTCTCAGCTGTTTAAACTTAAATTCGATATATCATATCACCCATATTCCATATTCTCATGATTCCAAAAAGAGGATCACTTCCTTCTTGCCATATATACCCCTGAAAAGTTGTGTCGTATCCACAATATCCCTCTGTAACGATTTCAAACTCTGCATTAGGGTATTGCTTTTTAAATTCCTCAAACGACATTTCTTTTCCAGAAAAGGATTTCACGCCCTCGAACCCATATGGAGTGTTAAACACCATAATATCGCACTCCTCTTTATCAATCTTTGTGAATTCAATTATTCCTGGATACCATTTTTCTTCACTCTCAACATATTGAGATATTCGATCCATCTTTAAAGATAATCTATTTTCATCAATTTCAATCTGTACTATCCGACTATCGTGCAAGCTAAACGAAAAAGTTCTTTTCCTATCTCTAATATAATCCATATCGTTGCTCTCCTCAAAATTCCTTAACAGTTTGTTACTCACATTATTCCATATTTTTTCTTCATTTGCACAACTATATATTTGCATCAACAATGTAAGCTGTCTCTGTGGGGATAATGCAGCTTCCGGCTCGTCAAAAAGATACAAACCATTTGGACGCAGATTATTCTGTGCCAATGCGAGAAAACTCTCCCCCCCATGTGATTTTTCATGATATTTAGCGAAAGGATGTGCGAGATCTGCATATTCTTCTTCCTTCGTTGCAACATTATAAAAACTTTCAGCCCTAAGAAAATACCCTCTCTTTTGCTTCCGATAGCCTTTGGAAATTCTTATCGCATCACACAACTCTGAATGTGTACAAAGAATCCTTTTATTTCAATTTTTATAATGTTTCAAGAAAACGCATGAATGCTTCTCTTCCCTCGGTCGTACATTTGTATACTCCTGCATCTTCCAAAACATGGGTAAATACGATTCCAATCTCTTTCTGAAGAATGCCACGGATGTTTTCTTTTGTGATTTCCGGATATTTCGGAAGGAACTTCTTAACCCACTCTGCATGTTTCTCAATCTGTTCATTTGAAGAAATATCTTTGCCTTCGAGAATATACTTTTCCAGAAGTTCCATCTCTCCTTTTAATCTGGCCGGAAGAACTGCAAGGCCCATGACTTCGATCAGGCCGATATTCTCTTTCTTAATATGATGATATTCTGCATGCGGATGATACACCCCCAGCGGATGTTCTTCTGTTGTAATGTTGTTTCTTAATGTCAGATCCAATTCGTAGATATCCCCTACTTTACGTGCAATTGGTGTAATTGTATTATGAGGCTCTCCATTGGTTTCAGCATAAATAAATGCTGCTTCGTCAGTATAACCTCTCCATACTTCCAGCACATGTGTTGCCAGATCTACCAAACGGTTAGAATCTTTATGACGAATACGAAGTACAGATAACGGCCATTTTACAATTCCAGCCTCTACATCTTCAAATCCCGGAAGTACCACGTGCTGCTCAATTGGTGCTTTTGCCATTGCAAATGTATAATGTCCACCCTGGAAATGATCATGGCTTAAGATCGAGCCGCCTACGATCGGCAGATCTGCATTAGATCCAAGGAAATAATGCGGAAACAGTTTTACAAAATCAAACAGTTTAATGAATGCATTTCTCTCGATTTTCATTGGAGTATGCTGGCAATTAAATACAATACAATGCTCATTGTAATATACATACGGAGAATACTGGAATCCCCAAGGAGTATCATTGATCGTGATCGGAATAATCCTGTGATTCTGCCTTGCCGGATGATTAACACTTCCCGCATATCCTTCATTTTCCGGGCAAAGAAGACATTTCGGATAGCTTCCGGATTTTACATTCCTTGCCGCGGCAATTGCTTTTGGATCTTTTTCCGGTTTGGACAAATTGATGGTAATATCAATCTCACCGTATGGACTGTCTACCTTCCACTTTTGATCCTTCTCTACGCGATATCTGCGGATATAATTGCTGTCCTGACTCAGTTTATAAAAATAATCGGTTGCTTCCTTTGGGCTTTCTTTATATTTATCCCAGAACTCTTTTTGCACCTGGCCCGGACGCGGCATCAGACAGTTCATTAATTTGGTATCAAATAGATCCCGGTATACAATACTGTCTTCGATCAGTCCTCTTTTTACGGCTTCATCCAGCAATTTACCCAATGTTGCTTCAAGATTAACAGGTTCCTCAATGTTGTCCGGTTTCTCATAGTCATCCTCATGAAAAACGTCCAGCAGAAGATTTGTTGTGTAGTTTCTTTCACATTCCGGTGTCAGACCTGTTGTAATCCCATACTGTACCAGCTTTGCAATGCTTTCACTTAACATTTTTCTTCCTCCTGTGCTTCACTTTTAAATTTATATTTTGGGTAGCATATATACCGATTCCCCTGATAAGTCAGCATACCTTGATCGCCTTTTTCCAATTCACGAAAATCTCCCTGTTGTATTTGAAATTCCATCAAACTTCCATCCGTCATCTCAAACACAACACGAAACCAAGGTACATGTGCTTCAGACTGCATATGGGTATAGATTCCTTGCTTCTTTTCAACTACAGTCGCATCAACAGATTCAACTGCCGCACTGCTGTTATTGCCAAAACTTAACAACATTTTGGTAAATACAAACATCATGATTATGAGTGCTGCTATACAGATTATAAATGCCATCCTATTTCTCCTTTAGACCTCAAATCCTGCATCCAGGCAAATGTCTGTGATGCTCTGATTAGTACATTCCAATTAATCTCCTGCAAGTTTTGTCTACTTTTTCTTCCCATTTGGCAAGTAATATACGTCTTCTGATATTATAATGTGCTTGTAAGATAAAGAAAGGAGGAAAACGAAATGAAAAGATTTAAAGCATACGTCAACTACCTCATGAACTTCTATGCAAACTACTTCAAAATTTACCGCTATATGTAAAGGACACTCCTGCCATCACAGGAATGTCCAATACGGAAACCCAGTTTCAATGGTTTCCCTTATTATACTCTAATTTAGTTGCATTTGTACATGAACAGGATTCTCGAAAACATAGACAAAATTGAACAGAATTATGAAAATAGTCTTACCACGTTTTTTGATTTGTAAACCACTTATCAGCAGACGGATCCGCCAATGCTGAAAACGGATAGGCCGTTTTCCCTTCAGCTTTTAATTTATGTGACATTTCGTTTCTCTTTTTGTGGTATAAAAATAGCTCATTAACCATTTGGATAAAATACTATTTAAACTGTTCGTAAATCAGGTAAATAGAAATTTATAACTTTCTCCAAATAATCAGTTTTAGGATAATACATACGACCACCACAACAGCCACCAAGGCACCATCCAACAGTAACTCTGTGTACCACGGTGCAGATTGCATGACATATAGATTTGGATAGGTTTTAAAATGCCAAAACTTATAAATTCCGAACCCAATGAAAACTCCTATGAATGAACCGATAACGATGTTTAAAAAACAATTCAACTTTCTCAGCATGGCAGTGCCCCCTTTCCAAATTCCAATTTATTTCTTCTCATTGTTTTTGATAGCTTTTAGAATACAAATTCCCATTGCCAAAACAGGAAGCAGCACCCTAAGAGCCAAAATCCTTGAGGATCACCAAAATCACTCTTAGCATGACCATCAAATAAAAAAAGCTAAACAAAAAAGTAAAACTTATTATGTTTGGCTAGGTCAACTTGTTATTTTTTTATCACTTCTTATGGTTGTATTATACTATATATTTCTCTATAGTGAAACAATTTTTATATTATTTTTTATTTTAATATTATATTTCTACTATCATCAATTTTTCAGACATTTTCAACGCATAAACAATGCTATTAACTACAATATTTCCGGAAAATTCATCATAGGTTTGTGTTGCCACAAAGAAACGCTGGCTCTGAAAATCAAAGCCGCCGTTTCAAATGGGCGTGTTAATAGGCTGCTATACGATGGTTTTTTTTCTTTTGCCGTCACGCGGCAGATAATCAATTCATTCTATTTTGAACTTCTTTTATGCTACCTGATGTCTGCAATAGGAATGAATCGCCAAGAATGTAAACACAAATAATTCAATTCCTGCCGAGATCAAAATAACATACGGTGTCCAGAAGCTCATTCCACCGATATGCAGATAGTTGAAATTCGCCAGCTGATAAAAGAAATTGTTCTGCATACCAATTCCGGCAGATGGAAGTATGGTGGAGAACCATGTTGCTCCCATCGCCACATAAGCAAAAAGCGGCATGAAAAGAACCACAATAGAGATCAGTAAAACCGTCAAGGTATCTTTAAACTTCGCAGACAGGAATAGCGTACAGCTAACCGTTGCTAATACGGAGAGCAAGCCTGCTGCGGCAAGAATTATCTGCAACTGTCCCAGATTGATGTTTGGCAGGTTAATGATAGAGTATAGCATCTGGAATGATGTTTTTAAGCAATCCGTCCCGAACGCTGCATCTAAAAGAAGCTGTCCACTACGGACAGCCTCTTCTCTATAATAAGATTTTCATTACTGATATATGTCCACCAATCCTGTTTTTAACATTGAATCTGAAAACTCATATGCAGCTCCATCACCGTTGAGATTCAGATACATATTATTCAAGTCATTCTCATTTACGATCCATGCCATATTCACCTGTATACTCTCACCAGGTTTTAATGAAGAAATATAGTTTCCTCCATTTCCATAATCCTCTGATATACTGTTGTATGTCATTTCAGCTGTACGTGCAACACCATCCCATATAACACGATCGTAGTCATCTCCGGACTGTTCTGTCGGATCGTAAATTTGATATGATCCATCTTCATGGTCCATCAACAGCAATGTACCAATATAAAGCATATGGTTAATTTCTTCATCTGACTTATTGGTATAAGTAACTGTCGCATAGACGAGCTTTTGTTTCACACTTTCTGTTTTTACAATCTCATCCACTGAATCAATGCCATTACCGGACTTAATATAAGACAGCGTATTATTTACTAAATTTCCATCAGTTCCAACTGCATCAGTCCATTCTTCCGGCACATTATTCTGACCAAGCAGCTGCAGATTGTCCTCCACCTGAACAGCATCAACACAAACTGAAATTTTATCATTTTCAATATAGTTGCCATCTGTGTCTTCACCAGATGCTGATATATCAAACACTTCACCAATCTGATGCATTAGCAATTTATTATCTGCAATAGAAGTCATCACTGCTTCTCCCGATGATTCTTCAGGGGATACCATTTCGCTCCACGTATACAAACCAGCGGTTTCAATCATTGTATCATTTTCAGTGATTACAAGGTTTTCTACCACTTTAATGGCATCCTCTTTTGAAATATCATCACCGATATAAACAGTAATTACACGATATACATCTGGGCGAAGAAGGTAAATCCTTTGATTAAAAGATCCATCCTCTGCCAGGTCATTATATTTAAGATATACACCTTCATAATTGCCAAAAGTTCGTTTCTCACAGTCAACAACATTCTTATCTTGCATTACTTTGCTCAAATCATCCTCGTCTAAAAGCACAGATGCAAAGCTGAATCCTCCGGTTCGATCATGCTCAGGATATTCCAGATGAAATTCATCAATCCATTCCATTCCTTCTGGAATATATCCTGCTGAGATATCTATATCATGAATTTTTTCAGGAAGATTAATTTTCCCTGTGCTGCCATCCGCCTTAATTCCCGTTACGATACTGTAGGCTCCTTGTTTTTCTAAAAATACATGATATAATTTGGTACCCGCATAGACTATGGTAGATGTAGCCAATACACATACGGCTATTGCTACAGCCACTCTGGCACTTGTCCATTTTTTCACTCTCCTTGTCTGAATATTAACCACCTTCGTGTCCTGAAGCTGTTTTTTCACTTCGCTTTGGACCATCGTGTGGATGAACTCCGGAGTTTCAGGAATATCTTTTTTCATATCTTCTAACCTCATACTGTCAACTCCTCACTTTCCTGTAAATTACGCTTAAGCTTTCCCCGTGCTCTGGCAAGTCTTTTTTGAACTGCTCCCTCGGTTATCTCAAGAATCTGCGCAATCTCTTTTATGTTGAAATCCTCAATATAGTACAGAATAACTGGCATTCGTAATTCTTCCTTCAAAGAATTTACGGCTCTGTACAAGTCGCTGTAGTCAGTTCTCTGATCTGTCTCAATTTCTGTCATTTCACTCATCCCTTCCAAAGAAACAAGTTTACTCGACTTTCTCAAAAGAGTATAACACTCATTGATCAATATACGAATCAACCAAGTCTTGGCATATTTGTCATTTCTCAAAGTTCCAATCTTTGAAAATGCCTTAACAATCGTTTCCTGAATAGCATCCGCACAATCTTGATCGTTAATTAAAATTGTTTTGGCAGTAGAATACAATTGTCTCTCTGAATTGAGAATCAACGTCCCTAATTCTTCTTTGGTCACTTTAACACCACCTTCTTTAGCCGGCCGGCAATTTTCATTTACATAGATTAGACGTACAGTTTTTCAAAATATCCCCAAATAAACTTTATTTTTTAATAATAGAGGAAATAAATCTTTCCCCTCTGTTGACATTATACACCTGTCTTACTTCTTACCTATATACAATTGTGAAGGCTTTTTCCAACGTCGGTACATTAAAAAACGATAACTATGCCCGGACCTGGTTAATCCGTATCTTAATCAACGAATGTTACAGCCTTGTGCGTAAATCCAGTAAATTTATCCCATTGGAAAATCTAGCTGACAGACAGGAGCCGGAATCATCAACGGTATCCAAACAGATTTTGGCTTTTTGCACAACACCAAAATCAAAGAAAGAGCTTGCAGCATTTTGCGGCTTCAAAGATTTAAGAAACTTCATTTTGAATAAACAAAGGAGCAGGGCATTGGGTAGCATCCCCATTGTCCTGCTTCTTTGTTTATTCTGTATAGATGTTCCCATTCTCATCCGTCCAGGTGCCATCACCATTGTCTGTGTATCCGACCCCATCTGCGTCACAATAGTAATAATCTCCGTTTGTTGTTTCTTTTACAGTAACGGTACCGTTACTGCCCTGGAGTTCATGCTGTTCCAGTTGGTTTCCGGAATAATAATCTTCGTCATTCCAGGTACGATATGAATTGCCATTAGCATCTGCCCAGTTTCCATCTCCCTGATAACTGTATCGGCTCCCATAATCATCAGAATAGGTCCCATCTCCGTTATCGTAAAGAACTCTGGATTCTTCATCTCCTCCACCCGGTGCTACAATTGATGCTACACCGGAGGCAGTACTGAATCCACTGGTATATGGTACGCCTGCTGGCAGACTCTCATAAGATGAAACAGACCCGTTATTGTCAGAGGTAATTCCATCATCGGTCGTTTCACTTACCTGTCCGCTGTTTTCCATGACAGGTTCATCGTTTGTTTCCGCATCTGTTTTTTCCTCTTCGTCTACAGAATCCTCTGTATCTGCAGTCTCTGTCACTTCTCCTTCGTCCTGTGTTTCAGCAGCTTTCTGCATAGTTACCATTTCAGAAAACGGTGCGTAATCCGGTACATTATTTTTCTCTGGATCTGCATTTTTTTCAATACCAGACTTCTCCGTCTCTACTGAAACTGTATCTGTCCCGGCAGAAACATTAAATACCAGATTACCGCCTGCAAGCAGCAACGTCACAAGAATTCCCGGAAGAATTCCTCTGCGAAGCTTCCGAATGTTCACCATATACAGAATCCGATCTTTAAACACCATTTCGCTGTCATTAAGACTTGCTGACACATATGGAATCTGATTTTCCATGGCCACTGTCCTGAGAAGCAGCTGTCGATATAATTTATGTTCTTTTTTATTAACTCTGCGAACAACTGCTGTATCACACAGATTCTCAATATCCTTATCCGCTTCTTTCAGCATGATAAGAAGAAAGGGATTGAACCAGTATATCGATGCACAGATTCGAAGGAGCATCTTATACCAGAGATCCCGATGACAGTAATGTGTAAGTTCATGGTAAAAGATAAGTTTTCTTTCTTCTGCTGAATACCCGGTTGCTGGTAGATACAATTTTGTATGAAAAAGTCCCGCAAGAAGCGGTGTGGTAAGACCTGCGTTTTGCCTGAGCTCCGGTCTTCTGCGTACGTGCTTCTTTTGACATGCTGCACGGTACATCTGAATACTCACTGTATCACTTACCTGCAGACTCATCCGTTCCAGATTCCTTATAGAAAAATAATATGCCAGCAATTCTCCTGTCAGTTTAAGTACCGCTACGCTCAGCCAGACGGCAGCAAAAATCACAGCCACAATTCCCATCCATTTATCTGATTCATACCTGACAGTTCTCTTTTGTTCCGGGATTTCTGTCAGATTTTTCATGTCATTGCTCGCAGATGATACGGTTTCTGTTATCTTCTGACTTTCCTCTGGTCTGACTGCGTAATCCGTTATCTTCGGGTTTTGCGTATTCTGTTGACTGCTTCTAAGCACTTTGAAATCCACCAGTGCCAGATTCGCCGGAAGGCGTACCGGAACACAAAGGCTTATCGTAATCAACAGCCAGATAAAGTACTTCCATCTCGCTGATACATGTCCTTTAAACAGAGTCGCAAGCACTTTTACCAGTAAAATTACTACTGCTGCAATAATGTTCAGTTTCAGAATGTGCAGAACAAGAACCTCCATAATTCGCTATTCCTCCCTGTCCTCCAGGTTCTTAAGAAATTCACTGAGATCCTGGACTTCTTCCGAGCTAATTTTCTTTCCATGATAAAGTGAAGTTACAAACTTTTTTAGTGAATTCCCATAAAGCTTCTCAAGAACACTCTGGCTTTCATGTGCCTGATAATCTGACTGCGAAACCAAGGGTGTATACAGATTCATTTTTCCCTGTTTCGTCACTTCCACGAAATTTTTGTTCTCCAATCTGGTCAGCAATGACAAAATTGTTGTTGATGCAAGATTTTTCTTCATATTGATCACTTTCTCAATCTCCGGTCTGGTCATCGGCGGAGTATTATTCCAAAGAACGAGCATAATATCCAGCTCTGATTCCGGAAGTCTCTGGTAAGTTTTTTTCACTCTTTCATACCTCCTGTTACATATTTTCTACAAATGTAGGAATAATTCTATTTTACCACGGTTCACGGAAATGGCAAGGGCTTTTGCACAATTTGCAAATACCCTTGCCATTCCTACAGCAACTAACCACTATCAGTCTATTTCTGTATAACTGTTGCCATTTTCATCACTCCATGTCCCGTCTCCGTTGTCCGTAAATCCTGTACCATTTTCGTCCTGGAAATAATAATCACCATTTGTAGTTTCCGTAACCGTCACAGTATTACCGTTTGCATCCTGAAGATCATGCTGCTCCAATGTATGTCCCAGATGATGAGTGTCATCATTCAGAGCTGAGTAGGTATTTCCATTTTCGTCGGTATAAGTTTCATCCCCATTATCGGTATAGTTCATTCCATCATCTCCACGATATTCACAAGAATAATCTTTGTGAAGAATGTAATTAATCTCAATGGTATTTCCATCACTGTCAACTAATGTCATTGGGGAGGTAGTAAGGATATCTGAATCTCCTCCTGACTTCTGACTGGCAGTATCTGTAGTTGCCTTATCAGAATCATCAGAAGAATCATCTGTCTGGTTTTCGTTCTCCTGTCTGGTAAGCGAAGGATTTCCGGGATAAGAAATATATTCTACAAATTTTCTGACTTCACTGATGTCATCTGCATCTTTTGCATATCCCACTGCCATGTACAGGCTGTTTCCCTCTGAATAAATTGTCTGATAGCAGGCATCGTATGTGTCATTGCATTTGGCAATCCCTGTTTTGACATCCTCCAGCGAATATTTATAGATATTTACATAATCATTTCCGTTCGTATAGCTTGCATAGGTACCTTCAGTATCTGCTTTTTCCCATTCAGATCCAGCCGGCGGCTGTGTATGGAAATCGTTATTTCCTGCTGCCATAACCGTTGCCGCTGAAAAAATCCCAAGTGTTGCTACCGTCATAAGTGTCATAAATTTTGTCTTCATCGTGGATTCTCCTAGAATTTTATTTTCTACATCTGTAGAAGTTAATTGTATTCTACAACTGTAGAATACAATTGTCAATTCTTTTTTCTATATTTTTTTCACCACTTTACAACTTTATAAATGATATCCCTGATAACGTATTACCTGTTTCAAGGCATTAATTGTATGGTTTGATTTTATATGCTTTTCGATGTTTTTTACGAAACTGGCATAAAAAATCTGTTCACGTATTCCCTGACTTAAGACAAACCGGAATTCCTGTACACTGTTATCACGATACTCATCGAACTGTTCATCGCAATAAGGCAGAATCTTTCTGGTACGATGTGCATTCAAAAGCTGATGCCATCTGGCTTCTTCCTGTTCCTCCATGCTTTCAACCTGCGCGTCTACATCCTCCTGTTCTTATTTATTTTTGTCTTCTCTGCTCCATCCAGAAAGCTCCTTTTCCGCCGGTACTCAGGAAAGACAAAAGAAAACACAAAAAAAGCAGCCCGTTTAAAGCTGCTTTCTTCATGCCTTCTTTTTACAGATACCATTCTATAATACACGGAATTCTAGGTCAATATTACTTTAATTGCAATAGCGTTGCATATCGGTTTCTTTTATGCAGCCTGTATAACAGAAGGATTTGGTGACACTAATAATTACTCGATTCCTGCTGTGCTTTAGCTATGTGCAGTTAACCTATCACCTTTATTCGTTGCACCGCAACTTAAATATACCTCCACCTCTATATGTAGGTTGTCATTTTGTCCAAAACATCTAATAGTATTTCATCTGTTTTTCTAATTACTCAATCTTCCATCATACTTCTAATGCAATATTTCTAAGAAGTTAATGGTATAAGTTTACCATAAACTAATTAATATCACATTTCCCTCTGACATAATCCAATACATCCTGGTTTTTTTTAATAATGCTCTTATTCGAATACATCTGATCCATTGTCTTCCAACAATATTTTTTTCCATTAAGTTTAAAAACAGATTCACTATTATTAGGCAAAATTCCATTGTCGATTTCAAAAAAATGAAATTGAAATTTTTTTGTTACCTTATCACTATATGAAAATTTACGGCTTTCTTTTTCACCGATATATTTTACGTTCATTCGATCTGTTATTTTTAAATCACGTTTTATATTGGCTTTTATCTGTTTAATTTCTGCATTCTCATCAAACTTCCCATCCTGACATCTATAGTTTGGGAAAAGCCAACACTGCCATCGTTTGGAGTAAAAAAGTAAATACTTTCCCTTTTCATGGATATTTCTAAATACAACAATATTAAACGAATGTTCTGTTTTAGGATCTAAATCTACTACTTCATCATACAAATTTTTAATGGAATATGAGTGTTTTTTTGAAACTATTAGTCTGTAAATACCATGCCCTAATATTGAAGCTGTAATTGCCCACACAATAAGTTCAAAATACAATGATGGCATAAATGTTATTTTACTGCAATCCGTCACAAGCAATGTTATTGCAAGCGATATTCCTGAAATAATTTCCCCAAATTCCGCAAAGTTTGAGCCATTAATAAATTTTTTTCTTTTCTCTAACAACAGCTTTAATTCTGTCTCGTCAATCTCAAGCATTTTTAACCCTCTCCTCATATAAGTAATTTATTTTTGCAATACTACTTTCACTCTTTTCAATCAACTCCTCCTACCAGTTATTGCAAAAACACAATTTCTTATTGACAGATATAAGCTATCATGATAGAATTTCAAAGGTTGTTTTCAATAATTGTATTAACAAAAATACAATTCCGAAAGCAATTTAATCTATATGGCAGACAGCGATCATAAAACTTTCTCAGGGTGACAGATCGCTGTCGTTGTGTATTTTGCACTAGCCATTGTATCAGACATTTTTTCAGAATTCAAGAATGAATATCCCTGTATCTTTATTCATTTTCATCATGCATCCTTTCTATTTGAATGTGCAACATCAAATAAAGTTTATTTCTTTCTGTCATTTGCTATCTATCGCGAAAATTATTTTAATTTTTGCTACATATGATGCAATTATTTTTGATGATTTTTAATAATTTTTTTGTTTGTGTCTTATCTTTTTTGTATATTCCCCTTTAACGTTCTTTGCTATTTTGTAAGTCGGCATGACTATTTATCATCAATAATGAATAATTATGAATCTCGGAATAATAATATTACCTGACAAATTAAACATATTTTTTCTTGCCAACTCTACTCAGCACACTTTTATATATTTCTAATAACCCTCATCCATTTTACCGCAACAGGTAACGTTTTTTATACCATCACTACTTTAAAACCGTAAAAGGCCAAATAATCTTTAACAAGGTTATCTGGTCTTTTTCATATTTCCTTCAAATTGTTATCACATTAAATTTTCCCATTAATTTTCTATATTCTCTAATCCAATTCGCAATTGTTCGAAAAAGACCGCCACATTACAATAACGGTTCAGGGAATGGTTTCCATCCATGATAAATTCCCATGTATCTTTATAAGTACCGCACACATGGAAACCATCGTCATACAGATATTCCAGAAACTTTTCCGGCTGATCTGTATATTGATCTGCAATGTCAAATGCCAGATTTTCCTTTTCATCATCAGTCAGATCTTCTGCCCTGTCATGCAGCACATGTTCCATATTCCTAGAAAAATAGTAAATTTCATAAGGAAATCCTGCCACAGTTTCCCGGTTATACAGAGAATATACAATCTTTCTCTTACTTAGATTTCTGCGGATCAATCGATTCTTATTTTTCGCCTCTATATGCGTATCAAAATATTCCGTTTTTCCATTTTCAGACTGCCTGACCAACGATGGCGGAATAAAAGCTCCGTCTGTATCAATGATCTGAATCACCTTAAGGATATCATCCGCTACTATGAAAGGATTTTTAAGCAGATACTTTTGGATTTCCTTATCAATCCGTTCTTCAATATATTTTACCGTCATGTTTTCGTCTGCAGTGATATCTGTATGGAGCACGTCAAATTCTATATCATGATCGTTTACCAGTTTTGTAAATATCACAGCCAGTGCATCTTCATCCGTCGGCCCTTCTACAAGAAACAGAATAACTTTTTTAGTCATTAGCACGTATCCTTCCTGCCCGCCTCATAGCAAGCTCCATCTCATATATATTTGTTTCATTGTAGAGCTTTTCTTTTTGCCCACCAAGCTTGATCGTCCGCAAATAAGATAATCGGGTATTTTGTGTGTTTTTGATATAAGTAGATTTTATATAGCAATTCTCAGGATTCACAGTCGTATAAAGCAGAGAATCGTTTTCAAGGATTTCCAATGGGCGTAAGTTATGTGACGTAAAGATCAATTGTCCTTTAGCTTTATCCTGCATAACTTCCAGGCATTCTCCCAGTAAATATTCATAAATACCAGAATCCAGCTCGTCTACCACAAGGCAATAAGATTCTCTGTTATAGCAGGCAACTAAATTACTGCAAATAGAAATCAGCTTCTTTATTCCTGCGGATTCATACAAAAGCGGAATCCGGTTCTCTCCACGCATGGCAATGATTTCAAACTGCACTCCGTCTTTTCCTTCCTTCAATAGCCTATCAAACGCATTATAAATTTCTATATTGATCTCAGGTATTAATGATTTTATTACAATATTAATCTGCTTGATCGTATTTGCTACATAAGGAAAAACTTCTTTTGGCACCACATTTATATCTGTGAAGCGTAAGAAGATGCCTTCGCCTTTTTTTGGTATCGTATCCGGCCAGTCAATATTAACGGGCATATTTTCCAGATTTAAGGATAAATAACCGTATTGCGCGTTTTCAACAACAGCAAGATCATAAATTCCATATTTCTGAAAACACTGACTCAGTAGAGAAAGCAATGCAGCCTCACCTTCAGTTTTTTCAAAGACTTCCTGTGCTTTTCTTGAAAATAAAAAGGAACCTACCTCCGGAACACCCTTTTCCTCATTATAGTTCTGTGTTGCCTGCTCTGCGACTCCAAGTGCAATAACATTCTGGATATCCTTAGAAAAACGCTCATACAATTTCAACGGACGAAAAAGCTCTTTCCTGCCTTTTTGGTAATCAAAAACAGGTGTGATCCGTTTTCCTTCGGACATTTCTCTCTGGCTGAATTTTTCTTTACTGATGCAGAAGCTCTTCTTACCGTTTTTCAGCAGTTCAATTTCATATTCTACCAGATAGCATTTCTCTTCGATTTTCAGCTCAAAGCGATACTTTACAGAGGAGGTATTACTTGCTTCATTTATATAATAATAAAAATTTGACGGGATCTGACGTCCGGAAAGAAGATATTTCAACAATACCATACAGTCCACAATTACTGTTTTTCCAGATCCATTAGCTCCATAGATTCCTAAAATGCTTCCTTTTTTATTTTGGGGCATTTCAATTTCACCGTGTATTACGTTTTTTATGTTGTTTATCTCCATTCCCAAAAGCCGAATAACGTACTTCATCTCCATCACATCTCCTTTCAGTTTCATTCACCTGTACTTAGTATATCTTATTATATTGCAAAAATCAATTCTTATTATACTTTTGTTAATATTTTTAACATTATTCTTTTTACTTTTCTAGTAAACATACACGTATCTTGCTTATTGTAGATGCTTCTAAGATAAAGGATAATTCCTAATTATCCATGTTCCCAGTAGTCTTAAACCATTATATTAATTATGAAATAAAAGGGGGAAGCATATTATGAGATTGCTTATATTGGCTACAACGAAATTTGCACCTACATATAATGAAAAACTTATATCACAGATTAATTATTTTAATATCTTTGACAATATGAAGGCAGATATTTTTATTGATGCTTCTTTAGTAGAAATTGAAAAAATGTTAAGTACATCACAGTATGATCTTATTTATCCAACAACTGTTTTTGATTATAGTAATGACGGATCAAGTATTATTTCATTTAATTCATATTTATACAAATTATTAGAGTATTATAATATAAATTATATTGGAAGCCCACTTTTTTCTCATTTGTTGTTAAATGATAAAGCACTTACAAATTTAGAGTCAGGAATGGGACTTCCAAATCAAATTGTTACAAGACAAGCATGGATTGCTAATAGAAAATCTGTCGAAAAAAAATTATTAACCTTTAAACTACCGGCAATTGTAAAACCAAATACATTAGCTGCATCATTAGGCATTGATGAATCTTCTATAATATGGAATACTGATGATTTTGGAAAAATTATTGATCAACGTTTTCAAAGCTTCCCACATCTTACCGAAATACTAATAGAATCGTATCTGAACGATGCTACAGAATATACGGTTTCCATAACAGGAAATACGGGAAGGTATTTATTTAATGTATCTAAATTGAAATCTAAAACCCAGCATCATGCATTGCATTCATATAATAGTAAGCTTACCATTTCAGAAAAAAGAGATTTTACATATGTTATTGAAGATAACCGTGGAGTATTATATGAACTTCAAAAGCATACAGAACAACTTTTTGAGCAAATGCATCTTCGCGATATGGCCAGATTTGATTATTTGCAAGATAAAAATGGAAAATTATATTTGATAGATGCGAATTCGCTTCCTGCTTTGTCTAATAATTATCTATATGAATATATTTCTACCAGACGGTTGCGTTTAGAACAATTGTTATTGCTAATTTGTTTAGTAGCACAAAAAAGAATTGGATTAAAAATAAACACTAAATTATTAGAGGAATATCCTGTTGAAATTGTCAGGGCTCTGTTTTAAACAGGACCCTGACAATTCAATAATTCATCAATGTTTTTTTGAAGTTTTTGCGCTTCAAGAAAATATAAATGATCAGTTGCATTGAGGCTTTCGTAATAACTTATAGCATAAGCGATATACCTTTGGGCCTCTCGTAATAATGAAATATCTGATCTGTTATGCTCAAGAATAATTTGTGCAAATTTTCTGCAGCAGTCACAAGCCCTATATGGAATATTGTATTTAATAGATAACTGATACCCCTCTCGTAAAGAATTAAGAGCTTTCTCATAATTTTTTTCTAATATCTGAACACGTGCCAGCATCCTATAATATTGTATTCTCCTTAATGGGACAGGATATTTTTTTAGTATTTTCTCCATTTCAGTTATATAGTTTCTCGCCGATGATACACTATTAATTTGAAAATATTGGGCTATGGCACATAGTTCAATTAATTCAGCTTGAATTTCTAACTGCAGCAGAACATCGTCACATGTTTTGGCATAATGGTAAACAAATTTAAAAAATTCTTCAGTTTTTTTGTAATTTTCATAATCGGAAAAACTTACATTTCCTTCAGAAATTCTTAATTGCAGTCTATTTTTTAGAATGATTCCTGTGTTTAACTTTAACCGAGCATTCCAATACGCAGATAAATTACATGTATTTTCTATTTTTTCATAAACTGTCATAGCATCATCAAATCGTGTTAATTCTCTGTAAATTGCACCTAATTCTAATGCTGTTTGACATGTTTTATCCGGGACTAAATGTTTTAATTGGTTATCAAGCACTTTTTTTAAAAGTTCTACAGAATCATTAAGTTTACCTTCATATCTGAGAAGAATAGCATATAAAATGTCAATATCATCATGCAAGCTATTTTTTGAAGCAATCAACAAATTACTTGCTTTAGCACAGTGAACTTTGGCTTGATAAAACACGTCATTTTCAAATTTATAAGCAAAAACATATAAATATTTTGCATAGATAAATTCATAATAGGCCTGGTCATCAAAATCAATAATAGGATTTATATTATATGTTGTATAAATAATAGGATTTAATGAGTCCAATATTTTAATTGAAAATTGTTGCTTCTCATCCAAAAGATTATTTATTTCCTGTAAGATTGCTATTAAAAATTTTGAATGATAATCTAAACCGATTCTATAATCAATTTTGTTAAACAATGCAATCCAGAAATCTTCTACAGGTTGTTCTTCCTGCATTTTTAAGATTGATTCTATAAGTACTTTTGTTAATGAATAATTATCCCTTGTAAGAAAGCGTAATAAAATATTTAAATAATTCTCTGAATTAAAATATTTTTGAATCCTTAAATAGTCTAATAAGGATAATGTTAAAATTGTAGGACTTTTTTGTTTTTCATAAATTGATGCACAAAAATTTTCCGGATTATCTATCTGTGTTAAATATTTTGTCAAAAAGATTTGTTCATAACTTTCATGTGAAAAATTTATCTGTCCCGTTGTTTTTTCGTATGCTAAAATACCAGAAGATTGCAGTTTTAATATGTCTTTTTCTAATTTTTCTTTTGCAATATGCATTTTTCTAACAATATCGTTTATGAACACTTTTCTTCCTTCATATTGATATTTTACTAAAATAATTGCTTCTGTAACATTCGATAGCTCGTTTTGTATCACTTCATCTTTGGCAATATTATTAAAAATTGCATCATACCATTTCAATGAAAAAATGGCAAATTCTTTTTCACCCAAATCAGAGAAAGAACATAAAATTTGTCCAAATAATTGAATATAAAAAGGTGTTTGTAATATACTAGAAAACTCATGGTATAATTTTTTCAAAATTTGTCGATTTAAGGATGTTTCCTTTTGAAGTAATTTCAAAGTCTGAGATTCTGAAAAAACTGGAAGTTGATATAGTGGAAAAATAGTTCTATTTTCTGCCAAAGGCGTATAAAATACACCTGGTCTGGGCTCGAGTGCTTCATTTTGACGCAATTGAAGATATGAGTCCGTTCTTAAAGAAAGAATAATTTTGATATTGCGATATTCCTTTTGTGATAACATTTCTGTAAATTTTATTAATTCATTATAATTGTCCTGTAAAAAATTAAAATCCCCAGGCATTTCATTTAACGCATCATAAACTAATACCAGTGTTTGCTCCCTGCATAAAAATAACTTATTAATTACTTCAAGTTTTTCAAAATCGGAAAACCAATTAGAAAATACGTTGATTCCTCTTTGTAATAAACGTTGTTCCCTTCCGCTAAATGGAAGTATAACGAAGTTACTTGTATTCTGGAGGTTTTTTATTAAATATCCCAACAAAGTGGTTTTTCCACTGCCACTAGCACCTAAGAGCATAAATCCAGAATTTATAGAATCGAGAAAATCATGCAGAACATTAACTACATCAGTGATGATAAAATTTTCTAAATTAATTTTTTCGAAAAAATTGCAGCAAAATTCCTTGCTTTTCTGTAAAAGTTCATCATATAAGCCTAATTCTTGACCAGATTTATTGTCAACATCATAAACTATGTAAATACTTTCTATGAAATATGTTTGACGTGTCCCAAGTGTACTATGAAAAGGAGCATACATATCTAAAAGATATTTACGAAGTATTCGATCATCTTCCTGAGTTAAATCCTCCAACGTTATAGTTGTAGCTCGAGCAGAAGGCTCTATTTTCTTACAATTATTTTCTAATAATATTTTGGCACGATATTCATAGGATGGAAGTTTATTGTGAGAAAAAGCAGTTTTTTCAAACAATGCTATGATTTTAATCATAGAAAATAATGATTGTATTTCAGAGAACTCACCCTTTTTCAAAACATATGAAAAATCTTTATTTATGTCAAAAGTTACAATAATCTCATAGTAATTTTGAGCATTTTTCTCTATAAGAAATAATTTTTTTAACAAATCCCAAAAATCATCATTAAGTCTTGGGGCATCGGGATGTATTTCATATCTTGCTTTGATATTATCAATAAATTTTATCGGAACTATAGGATAACCTTGTGTTTGAGCATAAATGTCTAATGCAAAGGCTAATATTAAGGCTTCAACACCATTGGCTATTTTAGATATACTATTTTGAGGAAGAATTTTATCCTGACAAATATTAATTAATATAGACAACAGTGAAGAAGAAGCTTCTGAAAAATAGGGGGCCTGTATTTTCCATTCATATATATCTAGTAATTCATGTTCGATTTTTAGTAAAATTGAGAATACTAATGAAATTCGTTTACTTAATGATATTGTATCAAACAAAAAACTGTTCTTCCAAATTTCAACCGTTTTAAAAGTTTCATTCGGTAATGCAGACAATTTTCTTACTAATGTGGGAAATAGGATATTAAAATCACCGTATTCTCCATAAATAAAGTTTCCTTCTGAATTGCGTTTTTTCATCCAGTCATAAATAGGGTCATTTGTATATCCATCATATATTTCTGGCTTTGTAGGACTCACCCAAAAGGCACAATGATCATCAGATGTATTTAATGAATTCATGATGCCAATATCTTGCCCACGGTATCCAACAACAATTACAATCCCTTTTGTTAACTGACGAATTTTATTTTCTAATTCAGCAGGTAATTTTTGCAGTTCAAATGGTGAAAAACGAAGATTGCCATATTTTAAATCTCCATGAGCTTTAATAAACGTGATTTTGGGATTATCACCCAGTTCACTAGTTAGTTCTCCTACGATTTTTCGATGTGGAATATTTTCTAATATCTTATCAATTAATGGATCAAAATTTGTTGTAATTATATTTTGAACATAACCATGTTCAATCAAATATTTTATTGCAAGATATCCCTCTGAAGGCTTTAAATCATTGAAATACGGCTTCAATAAATTTATCTTATCTTTTTTTCCCAATCCATTCCACGCGATATTTATGAATGTTTTATATAATTCATTCCAGGTATCAGGCATTCCAGAAATATCTTCAAGCTGAGTTTCCACAATGTTTTTTACAATACCATATGTAGAAATGTCATGAGGTGAACTTGCTAAAGAGCATCCTGCCCCTAAGAATAAAGTTATTCCATCATTTTCATCAGATTGATGTATTTTCATTTGATGGATCATTTTTCCGATTTTAATATCTGAATAATCATTCATTTACATTATCTCCTGCCAAATATAGATAGTTATATAATTCATTGCTTGTATGGACAAATTACAATGATGGATAATTAGGAATTATTTATATAATTATAACAACTTCATCTGTCTTTTTCCATAAAATTCATCTCAAAATCCAGTTATTTTCGTCTTCTAACATTTGTTCACCAATTACCCTATAATATTTATACGCCAAAAAGACCGCCCTTTTCCGCCGATCTCTTCTCCTGCATTTTATATATGTATCTTTATGCGTTCCTTTACGCTGCTCCTATGATCTTCATATTATTCCGTGGGTGCATATCCCGTAAGATTTCTGCCTGTTTTCTGGCTGCCACATGAATATAGATCTGTGTTGTCTTTATGGAAGAATGCCCCAGTATCCGCTGTACACAGCTTATGTCCACTCCTTCCTCAATCAGATATGTTGCAAATGAATGTCTGAACATATGCGGTGTGATATTTCTTTCTATTCCAGCCTGAGCTGTATATTTTTTTAGCATCAGTCGAATGGACTGTTCCGTATACCGGTTGCCCCTGCCATTTACAAAAAAATATCCACTTTTTTTAATCGCCGCTCTGTTTTCAGCATAATATTTCCGCAAAATATTCAACACTGAGGTACTGCCAATCTGAACATATCTTTCTTTCGCTCCTTTTCCCATGAGTTGAATCAGCCCAGTATTCAGATTCACATTTTCTGCCCGTATATTTGATATTTCATAAACTCTGGCCCCGGTTGCAAAGAAAATCTCGATTACTGCCACATCTCTCAGGCAATATTTATAAACCGTCTCCGATTCCTGCTGCAGACAGCCATACATATGGTTTAATAAATGTTCAATCTCTTCACGCGGTATAATTCTCGGAAGAATCAAATTTTCCTTAAATTTGACTTTTATTTTTCGAAATGGACTTTCTTTAATCAATTCATTCTCTTCCAAATAACTATAATATGCTTTGACAGAGGCTATTTTGCGTTTCACTGTTTTTTGCTTATATTTTTTATGTAATTCTGTAATATATTCCTCAATCTTCTCTTTGTCTGGCTCTTCGCAAGCAACAAAAGTAAAATACTGATTGAGATCGATTCGATATGCTTTTACTGTTTTCTGATCCAGTTCCTTTCTATATGTGCAATATTCCAGATACGGTACTAATTTATCCTGCAATCTCATTTTTCGTTCTCCCCTACGTTTTTTAACATTCTCCATATCATACTACCATTTCACCAGAATATTTTCAGAAATTTTACAAACAAAAAGACAGACATATTCCATATCATATTTTCTTAAAAATAAAAAGTACAGCCTTTCGGTTCATCCAATTAGCTGTACTCGCATTTCTTATCTAGTTTTATGGTAGTATTCTTCAGAATATTGCTCAGAAAAATCTTCAACATTCAGATGATGTAACGTTAAAAATTCATGTAAAGTATCATCAGATATCTCATCCAGGGAAAACGGTTTTAATTCTTTAATAAACCCTTTTATCTGATCCTTCAGGATCTTAAGTTTATTTGGACGAATTATCTTAACTTTATGTGTAAAATCTCCCTCATAAGAAAGTGTCTTTGTCGAAATAATCATAAATCTGTCTACATTTGCATTTGGGCCATATTGATCTTCAAACCATGCACAATGGTTATTCATTTGTCCCGCTTCATGTTTCGTGATTTCCTGACGGGTTCCGGACACCTCACTTTTGCATTCAAATAATAAATAATGATCATTCGAACCACACCAAAGATTATCAGGTCCCTTCCGAATTTCTTTATCTGGACGCTGGCTGACATAGCCAAGTAAAGCGCCAACATCTTTTAATGCAGCTTCAAATTTAGTAGCTTCAATACCAAAAGACAAATTATCTAATGTCGCATTAACTGACAAAAACAATTCACCATAATCTGAAAATTTCCGCATATATGTTCTGATATTATTTAGGCGGTCTTGGTGTATATAAGAAATTTTTGTATAATCAATTCCTGTACTCGGTTTTAAAAGCTGTGTATTTTTCTTAAATGCACTTTTTTGAATTTTAATCGATTCTGCAATACTTGTCGGATATGTATATCTTGCTAATTGCTGTAAATACCAACCCTTTTCTGTGTCATCAACATTAAGCCCATCAATCAATCGCTGCATGGAAGAAATAGCTTTCTCATACTCACCTTCACAAAAAAATTGTTCTGCCTGCCGTTCTTTTAAAAGCCTGTCATATACCTGTGATTCTGCATTATCTTCTACAATCGTATCCATTTCAGAAGCATAATATTCTTTCCAGCCTTCATCACGCACTAACATCTGCTTTATCAAAGAAAGCACAACTTTTATAGGGCTTTCAGTTTTATCTTCTTTCGCCATGTCAGCAATTTCGATGCCAATGTCAATTTGTTTTCTCGTTTGTGGTGAAAAGAATTTATTAGTTGCAATACTCCGCATAAACCGAACCAATTCTGAGCCAATTATTAAAATGGCGCAATAATCTTTTTCACCACGGACACCTCTGCCAATACCCTGTTCAATTTTTTGAGCTATCCGTTTATTGATCAGTTCACTATTTGGACACGCCTGTTCTTCATAGCGATCTGCCAAGCTATCAAAATACGGAAGGCTATCCATAATCAGTATTCGACAACTTTCATCAGGCAAGTCAATGCCATCATATCTGTTATTAATTACAACGATTTTTGAAAAAATTCCTTTTTTTAACTTATCAAGTTCCTCAACAATATTTCCCGTAGTAGCCGTAATTGCTCCTAAATTTTGATATTGTCTACAATTTTTCGTACTAGGCACCAATGCCACTATGCCAAATTTTGAAAGAGAGCTCTTGCAAAAATTAGTGACAATTAAATCATGATCACAAGATTCTTCAACAAGCGATGGTATTATCAACATTTTTTCGCCAGACCATTTTTGTTTTTCATTCCGCAACGGATTCTTCACAGCCTCTGGCCTAAACTCTAAGCCCTTTACAAAAAATGAATCATCCTGAGTTGTTGCAGACATTAAAATTCTATGCGTAGCATATGAAAAAGAACCAAAAGTACGAATGCTAACATTATACGGAGAAATCTCAATTTTACTTCCGGATATGTAACAACAATAATTTTCTATCTGATCACGCATAAGAGGCCACGTATAATATATTTGACTGTTTTCCTGGGCAGCAGACAAAATCTTTAGCATTTCTGTTTTCTTATTATTCCAGCTCCAGTACGGGACTGCCATAAAAGTATTATAATCTCCAGCCTGAATATCAAGCCAGCTTCCTTCCCCTTGTTCAATCATATCATCATTGAAAAGTGTCAGAATCTTCGAGTAAATTTCAGGATTTTCACTTTTGCTTATTGAAATGGTAAAAGCGCTTTTAATGGTATCTATACAAGCATGTGAATCATCCATAAGAACGGCTCCCGTTTTTATATAGTTGTTGTCTGTTCCAAATACAGATCTTCCGTTAAATATTTTCTGTACATGAGTAATAAGTATTTTGGAACCTGCAAGAAAATCATTTGGGATTTCGGTACTTTCACCAAATGTACAAAAGGGAATACCAAATTTATCCGCTTCTGAACATACCTGCCTGACAAGATATTTATTAGGACATATATAAAGACATGGCCCCTCCTTTGAATTGAGTAAAGATTGAAGAAGTAGCAATCCTACTAATGTTTTCCCTTCGCCAGTATGCAATTTAATAATTAAATCCTTATCTGCACGTCGTTTTGTATACCACTCAGATAGAACAATTTCCTGTGCTGGGCGAAGAGGACCAGCAACGCTTTTTCGGTCTAAAGTTCCATATAACTCAATGGGATTAGTTTTCGGTGTTATTGTTCTGCTTGCTAATTTTTTCTTAAAATCAATTGCCATTAAACTCCCTCCTATTGTCTCTCTACAAAATATTTATCTGATCCATAGTCGCAATTATATGTACTTTTTTCTTTTGACAATCCATAACGTATCTTTTGAATTCTGCTCTTTTTGCCTCGTCATCATCCAGATATTTATATACCTTATCTAAAGCAATCAAAGAAAAATCGCAGACAAATGCAAATATATTTCCTCCATTTTGGGGATTTCTAATTCGTTGTAAATAAAGGCCATCTGCCACTGCCTGTATTGCTCGCGCAGCATTTAGTGCATGTATTTCATAAGAAAGTCCCCCATAACTCCCCTCATAATATTTTTCATGTCCAGTTTCTCTCATCATCTCTCGAAAGTTCTGTACATTAGTTCCGATTTCATACCATTGAATATGTATTTTGTTGATATTTTTTCGTTTCTTTTTCTTCCAGTATTTTCGTTTGGACTCTATGGCTTTCTCTCTGGCATCAGCCACTTCCTTAAACAGCTCATTTGTATCTATCAAATGCTGAAAAGCATCTTTTTTTCGCTGAAATCTTTTACTATCTTCCGTAAACTGCGCTTCACCCAGTAGTTTAATTGCATTTTTACTCTTTTCGGATTTTCTGGCAAAAAGCTTTTCCCCTGTCTCAATTTCTTTATAATGCTGTTCCAGATAATATGCAGCAGCCCTCTTTCTGGTATCTTCTTTTAAAATAAATTCCAGACCTACGGTGTTTTCAAGCAATGTCCTTACAATAACTTGCATCGGCGAAAAAGCTCCTGCATCTATAAGAATATTGAGTGCATCTAGCTGTTCCATTATTTTCCTGAGAAAAAGGCATATTACTGTGTCTACAAATTCATCCTGTGCAGATGTTCTTGCAGTAATCTCATTTATGAGTTCCCCATATTTTATTATAATAGAAGCAAGCACCTCACTCGCTTCCTCAATTATTTTCTTATTATCCTGATCTTCTTTAATGTTATAAAACATATTGCCAAAGAGTTTTAAATAATTGTCTTCCATGTTTCTCCCCATATAGATACTTTACGTTTTTCTCTCCTTTATTTTATCAGTTTTTTCTGATAAATGCTACCCTACATCTTTAATTCTGCACAACAAAAAAAGGCAGTAACACCCTTTTGGTTAGGATATTACCGCCCTTTCACACTTCAAATACTGCGTATTCTCTAATTGAAGCCCTGCTTCATTCCACGCAATCCATTTTCGTACTGTATTCTTGAAAAATACCAGATTTTACCCTGGATTTTTCTGCAGATATGATTTTCAAACAAATAGCATTCACTGCACAATTCTGGATTATCCCGTCTCCATCCGCTTTTTTCCAGAAATTCCTCTATATTTTCATATACTTCAATGCAGCTTTCTGCAAGCAGTATTTTTTCCACCTCCTGCTCCTTCAGATAAAGTCCAAATTCCTTGGCAAGCAGAACTCTGAATCCATAGCTTCATATACCTGCTCATCCAGTATCTGAAATTCCTGCTGCTGTTTTTCCCACTTTCGGTACCAGTCCGGAATATGATCCACAACCTTTTCCATCTTCAGTTTTCCGGCATCTGCATGTTCCGTATAATCCATTTTCTTAAACCGAAGCACATTGTGTCCTCGGATGATCAGGATTCCCTGATCCAGCGGATAACGAAGGATCTCATCTGGCAAAAGGAGCTGCCGTTTTCCAATGGAACGTGATTCCGAATATTCCGGCACATAGTCTGTGGCACGAATCGTAAAAAAGTTCTTTCGGATAGAAGCAACTGAAACTGTAATCTCACCGATCCGGTCACTGTAGTAGGTAGCGGTTGTCATATCATTACAGCCCAGAAAGATTGAGAAATCACAGCCGCCAAGGATCTCTTCCCACTGGTTGTCCGGATAACGGTTCTGAAGCTGTGGAATATTCTGAAACAGGATGCTCATGCCTATCCGCCGGGATCTGGCCGTAGCCAGTTTCTTTTTAAAATCCGGAACAACACCGATATTTGGAAATTCATCCAGTATAAAACTTATCGGTACTGGTAGGACACGTTCTTCCGTTCTGTCAGCCAGACGAACCAGCTTGATACTTAAAAATGACGTAAACAGTGTAGCAAGCATATCGTATGTAGAATCCTGATTCAAATGCAAAAATTTGATCCTTTAAAGAAGTATTCTTTTCGAAAGGCACGTGATTGGAAGTATCCGCTATGGTGCTCTTTAGCAGTCAATGCTTATCTGGACTGGCTTAGGAGAAGCTTCCATAGTGAAGGTACCATTAGGTCCTATAAATATGTTGTATACAATTTTTGTGATTTTCTTTTGCTAAAAAAGTTAAGTTCATTTGAAGATCTAAATCGAAATCTGATAAATGAATTTCTTAGGATTGATCTGCATAGCACGGTAAATGGCACCTCTGGAAGAAATAGCGTTTTACGTCAATTCATAACATTTCTGGAAGATAATAATTATCTTGCGGATCAAACAATACATGGCGTAATACCGGCAAAGCTTGCTCACCACAGAAAAATCATTACAATATTGTCAGATGAGCAGATATCATGTATAAATGAATACCGTAAAACATGTAATTCACCAATCGAACTTAGAGATGCTGCAATGGTTATGATAGGACTGAAACTTGGATTTAGAAGCTCTAATGTTATCAATCTGAAGCTTTCGGATATCGACTGGATGAATAAAAAGATATCCATCACACAATACAAAACGAAAGTCTCTATCTCCCTGCCCTTAAGTGTTGATGTCGGGAATGCAGTTTTCAGATATATGAAATACGGGAGACCTGAATGTGATGACCCGCATGTATTTGTTAGACATAAGGCTCCATACGGAATTCTTTCAGGAAAGATATGTTCAAATGCCTTGAATCGAGTTTTGAGTACTGTCAGCGACGGTTCATCTGTTAAATTTCATACATTAAGAAAAACATTTGCAACAAGTATTTTGAAAAACAATGCTGGTGTAGAGCGTGTTATAGATGCATTGGGGAACCGGGATTCAACAACAGTAAATGTATATCTTACATACGATGAATTGCATATGAGAAAATGTGCACTCTCTCTCAAAGAGATGTCTATTCCGATGGGAGGTGCAACCAAATGATTCTTGAAGAATATATTTTTACCAGTTGTTTTTTGAATGATATACAGGGACTAATTGAGCAGAAAAAGCAGTCGGGTTATATCTATGATTCAGCGAAATACATCCTTATACAATTTGACAAGTTTTGTGTAGAGAATCATATCGATAGGGCAATCATAACAAAAGAATTATCGGACACATGGCTGTCTTATCATGCAGATGAAGCAAAATCGCGCCGTGCAAGCCGTATGAGTGTGCTGCGGCAACTGGTTCAGTACATGAATTCACAGGGCAGTGAATGCTACATTCCCTCAAAATTTTCCGCCAAAAGTTATCGAGTTCCATATGTTATGAATGAACGTGAAATTAGGGAATTCTTTACAGTAGCAGATGATTACATCCCAAAGGTGAATGCCGATCGTTTTAGCATACTGGCTGAGGAATATAAAGTACTGTTTCGCTTTATTTATTGCTGTGGATTACGTGTATCAGAAGCACGTAAATTAAAACTGGAAGATATAGATTTTGAAAGAAAAACAGCTCTAATACTACGCTCGAAAGGGGATAAGGATAGGTTGATCTATATCGCAGATGATGTATGCAACATGTGTCTGGATATGCTGGATTTATTGCATGATAAGTATCATTTTTACTCAGAATATCTGTTTCCATCATCTGATCCCAATACCCCCTTGCAGGTGGCATCTATAAACAAAAAATTTCAGGAATTCTGCAATAATATTGTATATATATGTTTTTAATGAAGATATTTGATATGTATTACCAACTAAATAAAGGAAATTCAGTATTCCTACTTCATACTCAGTTACACGAACCAATCCAAAATTTTCATTTAAGTTCAAATCATGTTCACATGTTAAAGACAAAAGGACTTCTCTGGTCTTATAAGAAGGATTTTTCTCAAACTTTTCCACACATTCACATAATGTATCTAAAATCTGTTCACGCGCATTCGCTGGCCATTTTTCTGGCTTGTCATCTGTTTCTTTCTCATAATACATTTCACTGCCCTTCCGTTCATATAAAATTAAAAGCAATTCTTTTCATCTTGAATCAAAATCAACATGATTATATTATATCCTCAGAATCTGCTTTTTTCCAGCAAAATAACGCCCCAGCCATAAAGCCAGAGCGTTACATACTTTCCATATCAAATTACCTTAAACTTTTTCTGTGCCATCGACTTTTCCTTTATAATTTATCAGTCTCCAAAATTTCTTTTTTCGAATCTTAATTTTCTGCTCTTCAGCACTATATTCAGCTTGATAAAAAGTAAAATCTGATAATTCGTCCTTATGCTTTATCAGCTTATCCAGAATCTGTTTTTTATCATATTCACTGGTTCTGATTCCAAAGATAACACCTTTCAAAAGGTTCCAATCAAATGACATATTCTGCTTTTGAGGAACATCAAATTCACCAAATGTATTTGACACAGCTACCCTAAATTCCTTTTCATGTTCCCAGTTTTTTGTCTTGCGATAGATTTTCGCATCATAGATCTTCCAGTAACGTTTTCTCCATTCCTCTACATCAGAAAATGCTTCATAACAGGAACTGACGCCGTCTACTCCAAGTAACCATTCTCTTATTTGAACCATAGTCAATCGTCCTAATGTCTGGAAAAAATTACATTCAATGGACTCTCCACCATAAGAAATTGCTCTTACATCAAGAGGAATATGTCGCCCTCCTACCTTAAGTTTTGCCTCGTCACCTGTATCATAAATCAGACATACACCCTTATGACAGTCTGCATAGTTTCCCCACATAGCAGAATTATCATTTTTTTTAGAAAAACAAACAACATAGCTTTTGGGGTATATCATATCCCTCAACTGAGCCACAAACACTTTTGGAAAATCAGCCATAACAATTAACCACTTTCTATGCTGTTGAACTACTGAATTGCCATCATTATTATATATTTGTTCTTCAGAGCCTTTACCATGAAGAAATATGTCGTTTTCTGCACCTTTCATTATATAGGAGAATTCCTTCATTTCCTCGAATATTTCTTCCATAGATTCAATTGTCTGGACACGCATTTTTTCATTAGAAAAGACTTTCTTTATTGCATCTACTAATTTTCCCACAGAAAGTGAAAAATTAAGAAGTTTAACCTGTTTCTCAGCTTCCTCTGCAGGTACAAATTTATTTTTCTTAAATTCTTCCAGACACCTAATTAGTGCATTATTATGAATATAAAAAAGAATATATTGAAGTTCCTTTTCTGATACTTTCAAACAATTGTCACCATAAACTCCTGCCAGATTTTGTACATCTGTATCCGTTATGAACTCTTCTCCTAATTTCAATAAAATTTTCTCAAAAAAGTTATTTTTATAGCAATGAACATCTGCAACCAAAGTACCATGATATAACGTTTCATCATCGGCTTTCAGAATATAGAGTTCCAGTGCACGCGCTACGCTATATATATAATGTCTGAACAATCCCTCCCAGGCCATCTTATCTCCCTGCCAGAAAACACGTACAAACCCTTCCAACGGATCATTTAACTCTTCTTTCGATGCAAAATGAAAAGTGCCATTTTCAATTTCTAATAATGCACTGCTTATTGAACGGTAGTGGTATAATTTCATTTTTTCCTTCTTTCGATAAATTATTCAAATAGTTATGATGAAGTCTGCTCTTCATAAACCATGGATTGACATGCAGCTTCCTATACGAAAGCTTAATACCTATCTTCTATTTTTTCTTTGTGAATATCTATTTAGGTATTA
>NZ_JBBKBP010000024.1:0-61316 GCF_037890165.1 Blautia sp. HCN-1074 | reverse complement strand
GGGAGCATTAATCAAGCTAATCATAAAAGAGGCTATGCACGTTATGAGTGTATAGCCTCTTTTGTGTTGGTATTTATGTATTGTGAATATCTGCTGAAATCAATTTTCCGATTTTAATGCGTCTTCCAGGAATTTCACCGCATCTCTGACACAGTCATCACAGGAGCGGATTACCTTTCCGGTTTCCACACCCTTTAAGTCTTTACATATTACAGTTCCATTCTGCTGTTTAAACTGATTCATGACAGAGCGGACAGTCTGAGAGGTTCCGGCTTTGTCCTGGTTAATAAGTCCAGCTACAACTGCAGCACCGGAGATTGCTCCGCATGTACCCGCCATGGTGCCAAGACCTGCACCGAATCCCTGTGTGATCTTTTTGAGTGTCTCCTCATCCATAGATGCCTCTTTACAGAAAGAACAGGCCACAGCCTGTGCACAGTTATAGCCGTTATGTTTCTTTTCTACTGCTTTTTCACATCTTAAGTTTTCCATATATAAAATCCTCCTGCATATAAATTTTAAACGAAGATATAGCTTATGATAGCATCTGGAAGCTGTTTTTACAACCTTCACAAAAATTTTCAATTTACAAAGATTTTACTTTAGCGTGGTTTTACATTTAACTTTGGATTTCTATAATAGCACTTGTAAATGAGGCAACAAGTTATAAAACATAAAAATATTAAAAAGGAAATGAGCCGTTCACTTTATCTTAAAAGTCAAGCGGATATTCGCAATCCGCTTCGCTACTTGCTTATAACCGAATAACTGCTTCGCAGTTTATCAGAAGGAGCTTGCACTCCTCCTGATACAAGCAAGTCCCCACCCACTGCTTATTGCTTTTCGCAATTGAAGCAGGGGACTTACTTGATTCGGTTAAAAAACATGGCTCATGGGAAGAGGAGAAAATTATCATGAAGAAAAAAATCGCAACAATCCTTACAGCAGCAGTTATCGGAGCAACAGCTTTCACAACAATCGTAAGTGCAGCAAGCGGAGACATCACAGTTGTATCCCGTGAGGATGGTTCCGGTACACGTGGAGCATTCGTAGAACTGTTTGGAATTGAAGAAGAAAAAGACGGTGAGAAAGTAGATATGACTACAGATGAAGCAAGTGTAACAAACAGCACATCTGTTATGATGACAACTGTTGCAGGTGATGAAAATGCAATCGGTTATATCTCACTTGGTTCTCTGGATGATACAGTAAAGGCAGTTAAGATTGATGGCGTAGAAGCTACTGTAGATAATGTTTCCAATGATTCTTACAAGATCGCACGTCCATTCAACATCCTTACATCTGATAAAGAAAGCGATGCAGCAAAGGATTTCGTAAACTACATTATGAGCTCTGACGGACAGAAGATCGTAGAGGACAACGGCTATATCAAAGAAGCAGCAGATGCTAAGGCTTATGAAGCAGCAGACGGAGTTTCCGGTAAAGTAGTAGTTGCAGGTTCTTCTTCAGTAACACCGGTTATGGAGAAACTTGCAGAAGGCTATGAAGCAGTAAACAAAGACGTAACTGTAGAAGTTCAGCAGAGTGATTCCACAACAGGTGTAAACATGGCGGCAGAAGGAACAGCAGATATCGGTATGGCGTCCCGTGACCTGAAGGATGAGGAGAAAGATCTTGGTCTTACAGCTACAGTTATCGCAAGAGATGGTATCGCAGTTATCGTAAACAAAGACAATGACATTGATGAACTTACAAGCAATCAGGTAAAGGCTGTATACACAGGTGAGATTACTACATGGGAAGACCTTGCTAAATAATGTGATTAATATCAGGGTACAAAGATCAAAAAGCCGTTTGAGAATTGCGGGAGCTGCAAAGCAGCGGAGCAATTCGTAGATATGATATATGTAACAGATTTAGTTTCAGAGCAGTTCGCCTGTGGATGAAATAATACAGCAGGCGGGCTGTTTGTATGTCGAAAATCATATTTTCAGAATTGCTGTAAAAGTGACAGGTTATGATTTTTGATACAGGGAAAGAAAGGTGTAATGAATGAACCACTTTAAAGAAAAAGCAATGAAATGTGTGTTTCTGATCGCAGCCTGTACTTCAGTGCTGGCAGTATTTCTGATCTGTGCATTTCTGTTTGCAAATGGTGTCCCGGCTATCGGGAAAATCGGTCCGCTGAAGTTCCTGCTGGGAACAAAGTGGAAGCCGTCAAATGATATTTTTGGAATCCTTCCAATGATTGTAGCAAGTATTTATGTAACTGCAGGTGCCATTCTTCTTGGTGTGCCGATCGCACTTTTTACTTCTGTTTTTATGGCACGTTACTGTCCGAAAAAAGTCTACAGACCATTGAAATCAGGAATTGAACTGATGGCAGGTGTACCTTCTATTGTATATGGTTTCTTTGGACTGATTCTCATTGTTCCTCTGATCAGACAGATTTTCGGTGGAACAGGAACCAGTATGCTGGCAGCTTGTGTTTTGCTTGGAATGATGATCCTTCCGACGATCATCGGAGTTACGGAATCTGCAATCCGCAGTGTGCCTGAGAGCTATTACGAAGGTTCACTGGCACTGGGAGCAACCAAGGAGAGGAGTATCTTCTGTGTAATGCTTCCGGCAGCAAAGTCAGGTATTCTGGCAGCTGTAGTGCTTGGAATCGGTCGTGCGATCGGTGAGACAATGGCTGTTGTAATGGTTGCAGGTAACCAGCCGAGAATGCCACAGGGAATCCTGAAAGGTGTCCGTACCATGACTGCAAACATTGTTACTGAGATGGGTTATGCAACAGGTCTTCACAGAGAAGCTCTGATTGCAACAGCAGTTGTGTTATTTATCTTTATCCTTATCATTAACCTGAGTCTTTCTTTACTGAACAGGAGGGCAGAACATGCAAATTGATACAGCAGCGGCAATTGATTTGTCCAAAGAAAAAAAGCAGAATGAGTCTTCGCTCTCAGATCAGATGAAGGCATATATTAAGCATCCGGGATCAGGTGTTCTTGCATTGCTTACCCTTTTGGGTGCAGTCCTGACATTTGCATTACTGTTCTTTCTGATCGGATATATTCTGGTCAAGGGTGTACCGTATCTGTCAACAGACTTATTCAGTTTAACTTACAATTCAGAGAATCTTTCCTTACTTCCTTCTCTGATCAATACATTTATCCTGACTGTCGTTTCTCTTGTGATCGCGGCACCGTTGGGAATTTTTGCAGCAATCTATCTGGTAGAATATGCGAAAAAAGGAAGCAAGCTTGTAAATGTGATCCGTATCACAGCCGAGACACTTTCCGGTATTCCATCTATTGTATATGGTCTTTTCGGTATGTTGTTTTTCGTGACAGCACTTCACTGGGGGCTGTCACTTTTATCCGGTGCGTTTACACTGGTGATCATGATTCTTCCTCTGATTATGCGTACCGCAGAGGAAGCTTTGAAATCTGTTCCGGATTCTTACCGTGAAGCAAGTTTCGGACTTGGCGCAGGTAAGCTGCGTACAATTTTTACGATCGTTCTGCCGTCAGCAGTACCTGGAATTCTGGCTGGCGTGATTCTGGCAATCGGTCGTGTGATCGGTGAGACAGCAGCACTGATCTATACAGCAGGTACGGTTGCAGAAGTACCGAAGAATCTGATGGGTTCCGGCCGTACACTGGCACTTCATATGTATGTGCTGTCCGGTGAGGGCCTTCATATGAATCAGGCATCTGCGACAGCAGTTGTTATTCTGGCATTTGTTCTTGTGATTAATTTCCTGTCCGGAGCGGTTGCCAAACGAATTGCGAAAGGATAAAAGGCATGAGTGAGAATGCAAAAATAACAGTTGAGAATATGAATTTATATTACGGGAAGTTCCATGCATTAAAGAACATTAATATGGAGATTCCTGAGAAAGAAATCACAGCTTTTATCGGTCCGAGCGGTTGTGGTAAATCCACTCTTCTGAAGTCTTTAAACCGAATGAATGATCTGGTAGAGGGCTGTGTGATCACCGGTAAAGTACAGCTTGACGGTGAGGATATTTACGGAGATATGGATGTCAATCTGTTACGAAAAAGAGTGGGAATGGTATTCCAGAAGCCGAATCCATTTCCGATGAGTATCTATGATAACATTGCATATGGACCAAGAACACATGGAATCCGTTCTAAAGCAAAACTGGATGATATCGTAGAGAAATCCCTTCGCGATGCGGCTATCTGGGAAGAGGTGAAAGACCGTCTGAAAAAAAGTGCACTGGGAATGTCCGGTGGACAGCAGCAGAGGCTTTGCATTGCCAGAGCACTTGCGGTTCAGCCGGAAGTGCTCCTGATGGATGAGCCAACATCCGCACTTGACCCTATTTCAACTTCCAAGATCGAGGAGCTGGCAATGGAGTTAAAGAAGGATTATACGATTGTTATGGTAACTCATAATATGCAGCAGGCAACCCGAATTTCTGACAAAACAGCGTTCTTTTTGCTGGGAGAAGTCATTGAATTTGCAGATACGGATAAGCTGTTTTCCATGCCTGCGGATAAACGTACAGAGGACTATATTACAGGAAGGTTTGGTTGATTATGTCAAAGTATTTTGAGAGACAGCTGGAGGAACTGCATGTCCAGCTTATTACTCTGGGAAGCTACTGCGAGAAGGCTATTTCTTTTTCTGCAAAAGCGATCCAGAAGGTGCAGAATGAGGAAATTGCCCGTCGGGTTTTTGAGACGGACAGAGACATTGATGCGAAGGAAAGAGAGATTGAGAACCTCTGTCTGAGTCTTCTGCTTCATCAGCATCCGGTGGCAAGAGATTTAAGAGAAATCTCCGCCGCATTGAAGATGGTTTCTGATATGGAACGTATCGGGGATCAGGCCGCAGACATTGCAGATCTTTCCTTATATATTGCAAAGGATACCAGTGCGATACCGGATACGATCACAAAGATGGCAGAGGACACAGTGAGTATGGTGACAGAGAGTGTGGATGCATTTGTAAAGAGTGATCTGGAGCTGTGCCGAAATGTCATTGACAGAGATGATGTGGTGGATGATGCGTTTAATGAGATCAAAGAGAAACTTGCAGATATGATCTATGGCGGAAAACTGGATGCTAAGACAGGGATTGATCTTCTGATGACTGCCAAGTATTTCGAGCGTATCGGAGATCACGCTGTGAATATTGCAGAGTGGGTGGAATATTCTATCACAGGCCAGCACAGGAATAATGAACATCAGGATTATCTGAATAATTAACTGAATGATGGAGGTCTCGTGTTATAAGCGGCGAAAGTTTGCAGACAGAGACGATATATATCCGCAGGCGGGAACCGTTTGCGGATATTTGAGTATATTTAAGGCTGTAAATACACTGTTGACTTATAGCAATTTTCAAAAATAATGCAATTAATCCAGACCATCAGAGCGTGAAGTCCCGCGTCAGATATCTTTGTCGTGCGCCAGCACGCCGGCAGATATCTTTCTTGCCCTTCGCACTCTTCTGAACTGTTTTATTTGCATTATTTTGTAGAATTGCTATAGGTTATTATATAGAAAGAATGATATATGGTAATATAACTGAAATCATATAATGAAGGGATGGGAAGAGAAGTGACAAAGAAAATTTTTAAATCTATGATGCTGGTGTGCGCAGTGGTTCTGGCAGCAGGACTGGCACTGGTTCTGGGGATTCTTTACAGAAATTTTGACAGACAGATGAGAGATGAACTGGTAAAAGAAGCTGCTTATCTGGAATATGGAGTGGAACAGCAGGGCGCAGATTATCTAAAAAATATCAAGGATAAGAGTGCCAGAATTACATATATTGCTCAGGATGGAACGGTGCTTTTTGACAATGAGGCAGATGTTTCTGAGATGGAAAACCATAGGGACAGAGATGAATTTCAGAAGGCTGAGAAGTATGGTGCGGGAGAATCTTCGAGGTATTCAGATACTCTTTCCGAAAAAACGACCTACTACGCTCTGCGCCTGAAAGACGGTACGGTTCTCAGGGTTTCGGGAACGCAGGATTCGGTGTTTGCTCTGGTGGAGAACCTGGTGCTGCCGTTGTGCTGGATTCTGCTTATTATGCTTGTTCTTTCAGGAATTATTGCGTCTGTGATATCAAAGAAGATCGTGAAACCGGTGAATGAACTGGATCTGGAGCATCCGGAAGAGAATCAGATTTATGAGGAACTTTCACCCTTATTGAGTAAGATACACAGGCAGAACAGGGAGATTCAGAATCAGCTGGAACTGGCAAAACAGCAGCAGCAGGAATTTTCACTGATTACAGAAAATATGCAGGAAGGTCTGATCGTGATCGATAAATATACGATGATTCTTTCGGCTAATTCCAGTGCATGGAATCTGTTCCGGATGGACAAGGTGCGTCAGGGAGAAAGTGTTTACTGTCTGGATCGCGCGGAGGATTTCCGCCATGCAATTGAACATGTTCTGGAAGGGGAACATGAGGAGCTTGTCCTGAAATTAAATGGAAGTGATATTCAGCTGATCGCCAATCCTGTGATACGGGGACAGAAGACGGAGGGTGCGGTGATCCTGCTTGTGGATGTGACAGAGAAGCTTGAGAGGGAGAATCTGCGCAGGGAGTTTTCTGCAAATGTTTCCCATGAATTAAAGACGCCTCTGACTTCTATTTCCGGATTTGCGGAGATTATTCAGGGTGGTTTTGTGAAGGAGGAGGATATTCCTAAGTTTGCAGGACGTATCTATAAGGAGTCACAGAGGCTGCTTCAGCTTGTGGAGGATGTGATCCAGATTTCACAGCTTGATGAGGAGAAGATGCCTTATGTATGGGAGCCGGTGGATGTTTATCAGGTTTGTAAGAGTGCGTTTGACAGTCTGAAGGAGAAAGCATATAAGATGAATGTGCATCTTTATATCTGTGGAGAGTCGATGAAGATGGAGGTGATCAGGACTCTTCTGGAGGAGGCTGTTTATAATGTTTGTGATAATGCGATTAAGTATAACAGGAATGATGGTAGTGTGAGTATCTTTCTGGAGCAGACGGCACAGGAGGTGCAGATTGTGGTTAAGGATACGGGGATTGGAATTCCGAGGGAAGATCAGGATCGGGTGTTTGAGAGATTCTACAGAGTGGATAAAAGTCATTCTAAGGAGATTGGGGGCACTGGATTGGGGCTTTCGATTGTGAAGCATGCGGTTAGTACTTTGGATGGTAGTGTTGGACTTAGAAGTGAGGTGGGAAGTGGAACTGAAATCTGTATGAAGTTTCCGAAGGTGCATAAAGAATAATTGGGAACTGGTTGTGGTAGTTTTTTTGAATAGAGGATGTTACTTGCTTTAAGGGTGGTAGGTAACATTCTTTTTTGGTTGGTGGGTTATTTTTCTGTAAATATTTGGTGTTTCCAATGGGAGGGTTTTCTGATAAGATGGGAAATGGTAAATATTTTGAAAGGTCATTGGGAATGCCATTGCAGTGGTTGAGGTTGTACAAGGGTGTGTGTGATGGCTTTTGTGGAGAAAGGAAATAGATATTATGAATAGTTATAAGCTGGATTTGGAGAAGTATGCTGCATTGGCGAGACAGGCTGTGGCTGAGGGGTGTGTGTTGCTGGAGAATGAGGGGCAGGCGCTTCCGTTGAGAGATGGGGAGAGGGTTGCTGTTTTTGGGCGTATGGCGTTTCATTATTATAAGAGTGGGCTTGGCTCTGGTGGTTTGGTGAATACGAGGTATGTCGTGGGGATTCTGGATGCTTTGAAGGAGTGTGAAGGGGTTCATCTGGATGAGAAGCTGATGGAGATTTATGAGGATTGGATTATGGAGAATCCTTATGATGAAGGTCAGGGCTGGGGACATGTGCCTTGGTGTCAGAAGGAGATGGATGTGACAGAGGAGATGCTTGACTGTGCGCGCAGGAATGATGTTTCTCTGGTTGTTATTGGCAGAACTGCGGGTGAGGATCAGGATAACAATGCGAAGGCTGGCAGTTATTGTCTGACGGAGACGGAGGAGGATATGATCCGCCGTGTCTGTGAGGTGAGTGAGCGTACAGTTGTTGTGCTTAATGTTGGTAATATTATTGATATGAGCTGGGTGGAGAAGTATCGTCCGCAGGCTGTTCTGTATGTATGGCAGGGTGGCCAGGAAGGTGGAAATGGTGTGGCTGATGTGCTGACTGGTAAGGTTTGTGCGTGTGGTAAGCTGACGGATACGATTGCTGCTGATATTAAGGATTATCCGTCTACTGAGAATTTCGGGGATCCGTTTAAGAATTATTATAAGGAAGATATTTATGTCGGATATCGTTATTTTGAGACGTTTGCGAGGGATAAGGTGCTTTATCCGTTTGGATATGGGTTGTCTTATACAACTTTTGAGATGAAGGCGGAGGTTCTTAAGAATACCGGGGATGAGATTACGGTGTCTGCAATGGTTGCCAATACCGGTGAGTTAAAGGGGAAAGAGGTTGTTCAGGTTTATGTGAGGGTTCCGCAGGGGAAACTTGGAAATCCGGCGAGAAAGCTGATTGGTTTTGCAAAGACGAAGGAGCTGGAGCCTGGAGAGCAGGAAGAGGTTTGTATTGTTATTCCGAAGTATGATATGGCTTCTTATGATGACAGTGGTGTGACCGGGCATAAGTCTTGTTATGTTCTGGAAGAGGGAACTTATGAGATTTTTGTCGGCAGTGATGTGAGAAGTGCGGTATCTGTTGGATGTTATGAGGAAGAGTTCCGGGTGATTGAGGAGCTTGAGGAGGCTTATGCGCCGGTTGAGAAGTTTCAGAGAATGAAGGCTGTTTTGTTGCCGGATGGGACTTATCAGGCAGTGACTGAGGATGTGCCGGTCCGTACGATTGATCCTCAGGAGCGTAGGGCGAATGAGATGCCGGAAACTTATGTCTATACAGGCGATAAGGGATATAAGCTGGTGGATGTGCTGGATAAGAAGGTTTCCATGGAGGAGTTTGTTGCACAGATTAGTGAGGAGGGTCTGATTGCGATGTTCCGGGGTGAGGGTATGTGTAGCCCGAAGGTTACTGCGGGAACGGCGGCTGCTTTTGGCGGAGTGACAGATGGCCTGACTGCGCTTGGAATTCCGGTTGGATGTTGTTCGGATGGTCCGTCCGGTATTCGTATGGATTGTGGTACGAAGGCGTTTTCACTGCCGAATGGAACTTCTCTTGGCTGTACTTTTAATGTGGAGCTTGTGGGTGCATTGTATGAGATGACTGGTAAGGAGCTTCGTCTGAATAAGATTGATTCTCTTCTTGGACCGGGTATGAATATTCACAGAAATCCATTGAACGGACGTAATTTTGAGTATATTTCTGAGGATCCGATTCTTACAGGCAGGATTTGTGCAGCTCAGGTGAAGGCTATGGCGAAGTCTGGAATCGGAAGTACGATCAAGCATTTCTGTGGTAATAATCAGGAGGTTGGAAGAAGTACTTCGGACTCTGTGATCTCTGAGAGAGCTTTGCGTGAGATTTATCTGAAAGGTTTTGAGATTGCGGTAAAAGAGGGCGGTGCGCGTTCTGTGATGACGACTTATGGAAGCGTGAACGGGCTCTGGACGGCTGGAAGTTATGATTTGTGTACGACTATTCTTCGTAAGGAATGGGGCTTTGATGGTATTGTGATGACTGACTGGTGGGCGAAGTCCAACTACGAAGGACATCAGGCTGAAGTGCCGGTGAAAGCACCGATGGTAGCGGCTCAGAATGATATTTATATGGTAGTAAGTGATGCGAAGGCAAATCCTGAGAATGATGATGTAGAGGAGATGCTTCATGCAGGAAAGATTACTCTGGGTGAATTGCAGAGAAATGCGGCAAATATTCTGGGATTTTTGTTAAAGAGTCCGTCTATTCTGCTTCTGGCAGACAGAATCTGTGAAGAGGAGCTGGAGGCTATGAATACGAAAGAAGAGGATGACGTGGATGCCGGAAGTCTGGTGAATATTGAGAGTGATCCACAGACACAGGAGATTGTAATTGATGGTGCGTTATTGCATCCTGCGAAGGGGAATGCAGATGTACTGGCAGTTACCAATGATTTTATGGGTGATTTCACAATGAAGTTTACGTTGAAGTCTGATCTTGGTGAGCTGGCTCAGCTTCCAGTTTCTGTATTTTTGGATAATATTCATAAGATGACTGTTTCAGTACAGGGGACCAATGGAAAATGGGTAGAAGAAAGCCGCATCCTGAATATGGGATTTGGTCATAATCACTATATCAAATTTTATTATGGTGCGGATAATCTTGAAATTAAAGAAATTGTGCTGATTCCGAATAGGTAAGACCAATTTTAGGAACGCTTGCAAAACTATATCCTTTATGGCATAATTATGAAAATACTCAGAACCTGCGAAAGATGAGTGATAATTGCTTTATAAAAGTGGTTATCTGTGGACTTTTTTAATGCGGAGCGGGCTGTTCAGAGGAAAAGTGTTACTGATGATTAGAACAGTGTTAAGAGTGATGAGGAAAAGATAATATGTCAGGTTTTACAAAGGAAATTATTGCAAAGACTTTTACAGAATTGCTGGATGAAAAGCCCATGTCTAAGATTACGGTGAAGGATATCGTGGAACGATGTGGTGTAAACAGAAATACTTTTTATTATCATTTTAAGGATATTCCGGATGTAGTGGAGTTTATTTTGAAAAAGAAGTGGGATGAGATTCTGGAACACCCACAGGACAGAGCCTCTATTCTGGAATGTATGGAAGAAATGGCAGATCTGGTGAGAAATAACAGAAAGGTTATGCTTAATGTTTACAGATCAGTGAAAAAAGATACGTTTCTTTTTTATATGAATGAGATTTCCAACTATATTATTATGGAATATTTTCGGAAAAATGTAGATCAGTTTGATCTTGATGAGGGAGAAATCCGGATTCTGATTCAATATTATAAGTGTCTGTTTATGGGATTTCTGATGGAGTGGCTGGATAATAATCTGAAATCTGATTTTGGAGAAGAAATGCGTCAGGCTTCCCGGCTTTTTGAAAAGCACCCGGAGCTACATGCGGTATTGAACAGATCAGAATAGTATGAAAATACCTGTTGTTCCTGATATTTATTATAGCAATTCTCTTAAATGTATTATCTGAGAGAAGCGTTATAGGTAATTCCTTTAATTTTCATATTATACAAAATTAAGCTTATGTCTGTTTTTTGGACATGGGCTTTTTTTTGTCTATTTATTGTTAAAAAAATCACAGCTATAATAGCAGCCATAAAGAGATGAAAACAAGAGCCTGACAGTCACAGGTTCGGGTATATTTCAGAAGGGAGGAGCAATAGGATGGATGCACTGAAGCAGTTAAAATTAGCCAAGAATGGTTATATTATTATGTCTGTATTATTTATGGTTCTGGGTGCCTGTCTGATTATCTGGCCGGATTGTTCGATGGCAGTTTTCTGTACAGCAGTAGGGATTATGCTTATTGTATACGGATTGATAAAGATTCTGGGATATTTTTCCAGAGATATCTATTGTCTGGCGTTTCAGTTTGATCTTGCCTTTGGAGTGCTGCTGGCAGCAGTAGGAATTATTATTATAGTACGCAGGAACGTAGTGGTGAATCTGATTTTTGGAATCTTTGGACTTCTGATCCTTGCGGATGCATTATTTAAAATTCAGATGTCGATAGATGCAAAGAAATTTGGGCTGAATCTCTGGTGGAGGATTCTCCTGGTAGCGATTCTGACCGGTGTTCTGGGATTTTTACTTTTGATAAGGCCGTTTGAGGCAGCAGAGATCATGATGATCCTGGTTGGTGTTTCGGTTCTGTTTGAGGGAATTCTGAATCTTTGTGTGGCGATTTACACTGTAAAAATTATTAAAAACCAGAAACAGGATATCATAGATATGGATGAATATTGATAAAATAATAAAAATATACCTGATACACAGGTGTTTATATATATCACACTACAACAAGGAGGAGCAATCACATGAAATTAATGGACAAAGCAAAACAGGCTGCACTTGCAGCAGCAGTTAAGACAGGTCTGGGTTATCTGGAGAAGGACCCGGAAGTAAATATACCGAAACTGATGGAACTTGTAGACAAATTTGTACCGGATGGCTGGTATGAGGCACAGAGAAATGCGATCCGTAATGCAATCCATGACAAAAACAGCAACTGGTATAAACTGATTCTCAGAATTTATGATCTGGATCCGGGTGTACGTGAGGCGTTCTTTACAAACTTTATTATCAATGCCAGCTTAAAGGGAAGTGCATTACAGGAGGAAACGGCGGAGGCAAACAACTGTAATGTTCCGTGGGCTATTTTGCTTGACCCTACAAGTGCCTGTAATCTGCACTGCACAGGATGCTGGGCAGCTGAATATGGTCACAAGCTGAATCTTGATTTTGATACCATCTGTTCTATCGTAGAGCAGGGAAGAAAACTCGGAACTTATATGTACATATATACAGGTGGAGAACCTCTGGTTCGTAAGAAAGACCTAATCCGTATCTGTGAGAAATATCCGGATTGTGAGTTCCTTTCCTTTACAAATGGTACTCTGATCGATGAAGAGTTCTGTCAGGAAATGCTTCGTGTGAAGAACTTCGTACCGGCAATCAGTCTGGAAGGTTCTGAGGAAGCAAATGATGGTCGTCGTGGAGATGGTGTATATCAGAAGGTTATGCATGCGATGGAACTTCTGAAATCACATAAACTTCCGTTTGGTGTATCTACTTGCTATACTTCTGCAAACGTAGACAGTGTAAGCAGTGAGGAATATTTTGACCATATAATTGACTGTGGCGCTCTGTTTGTATGGTTCTTCCATTACATGCCGACAGGTAATGATGCAGTGGTAGAGTTAATGCCGAATCCGCAGCAGCGTGAAAAGATGTATCACAAGATCAGAGAGTATCGTTCTACAAAGGCAATCTTCAGCATGGATTTCCAGAATGATGCGCAGTATGTTGGCGGATGTATTGCAGGAGGAAGACGTTACCTTCATATCAATGCGAATGGTGATGTAGACCCATGTGTGTTTATCCATTATTCTAATGCAAATATTTATGAAAATACTCTGCTGGAAGCATTGAAGAGCCCGATTTTCATGGCATATCATGATGGTCAGCCATTTAATGAAAATATGCTTCGTCCATGCCCGATGCTTGAGAATCCGCAGAAGCTTCGTAAGATGGTTGAAGAATCCGGTGCGAAGTCTACAGATTTGCAGTCTCCGGAGTCTGTGGAGCATCTTTGTGCGAAGTGTGATGCTTATGCAGAGCATTGGAAACCGAAGGCGGAGGAATTATTTCATACCAAATAGAAGGGTATGATGTAAACTTATTTATTAAAAAACGTTAACCTGAAATATAACTATATAGCTGTAGAAAAGCCTCTTGTCTGGTCACCCCCTGTCTGGACAAGAGGCTTTTTGTGCCTTTTTTCGGAAGGGGACGCGCGAAGCAGCATCTCTCTGTGGGAAAAGTGGCGGTGGGGCGTATTGGTGAAAAATAACTTGCCTGATGGGGCAACATGTATTAAAGTTATATCATTATCATATTTTAGTGAATTAGATGGGCGCGTGAGTTTTGAGGAGGAGTTTGATTAGATGTTAAAGACGTTTTTGGTAGAGGATGAGGTTGTGATCAGGGAGATGATTAAGAAGATGATTCCCTGGGAGCAGTATGGGTTTGAACTTGCGGGGGAGGCTTCGGATGGGGAGATGGCGTTGCCTTTGATTTTGAAGAGTAAGCCGGATCTTTTGATTACGGATATTAAGATGCCGTTTATGGACGGGCTGACGCTTTGTAAGTTGGTGAAGAAGGAGCTGCCGAATATTAAGATTGTGATTCTTAGCGGGTATGATGATTTTAATTATGCGAAGCAGGCGATTAGTATCGGGGTTGAGGATTATCTTTTGAAGCCGATTACGAAGAATGCGTTTATTGAGCGTCTGCAGGAGATTCATAACCGTTATGAGCATGAGAAGACGCAGATGGAGTATTATGAGAAGTTTCGTCTGGAGATGCAGGAGTATGAAAGGAATGCGAGCAGGGATTTTTTTGAATCGCTGGTGAGGGCGGATTCGGATCTGGAGGAGGTTTATCAGAGGGCGGATCGTCTGAATCTGGATATTGTGGCGGAGGCTTATAATATTTTGATTTTCAGCCCGGATATTTCTGACAGCAGCAGTAATTTGTCGGAGGGGTATTCGGATTGGGAGGCAGAGGTTCATAAGAAGATTGAGAATTATTTTCTGAGTCATCCGGTGGCTATGCTTTTCAGGCATCAGGTGTTTAGTTATGCGATTCTTGTTAAGGGGCAGAGAGAGAGTATTGAGGCGAACACCAGAGAGTGTGTGGAAGCGGTTCAAAAGATTATGGAGGAAACCAGTAAGGATGTGGACTGGTTTGTTGCTGTAGGGGAAGAGGCGGATCGTCTGAGTAAGATTAAGCAGAGTTATCATACTGCGACGAGAGCTTATGCGTTTCGTTATCTTTATGATGGACATATTCTTTATTATAATATGCTTGAACAGGCAAGGGAAAATTCAGCAGATTCGTCGAAGGCAGAGGCGGTTCAGTTAAAGAGTGTGAATGTCAATGCGCTTAATCCTGAAATTCTGCAGAAATTTCTGAGTAGTGGTCTGGAAGAGGAAGTTAGCAGTTTTGTGCATGACTATTTCCATGCGATCGGGCAGGAGCCAATGGAGTCTTTGGTGTTCCGTAATTATGTGGCTTTGAATATTCGTTTTTCGGCGCTGTCGTTTTTGAAAAAGATGGGGTATGACGATACGGAGTTATCCAGGGAAGAGACGGATGATATTGTGGAGAAGACCAGTCAGTCTACGGAGGCGTCTATTGCTTATGCGGAGGATATTCTTAAGAGGGCAATTGCGATTCGGGATGAGAATGCCGGTAATCAGAATCGGAATGTTTTGAAGCAGGCGGTGGATTTTATTGACGGACATTATATGGATGAGGAGATTTCTCTGAATAAGGTTGCGCATGTGGCGAATGTCAGTGCGAATCATTTCAGTGCGTTGTTCAGCCAGAATATGGGGCAGACTTTTATTGAGTATCTGACTTCTCTGCGTATGAGTAAGGCGAAGGAATTGCTTCGTTGCACGGCGAAACGTTCGAGCGAGATTGCGGGAGAAGTAGGATATAAGGATGCGCATTATTTCAGTTATCTTTTTAAGAAGACGCAGAAGATGACTCCGAGTGAATATCGTAAAACGAGAGGGGAAGTCTGATTCATGAGGCAAAAGCAGGAAAAGCTGGAAACTAAGATGAAGTGGATGCTTCTGAGCACTATGATCCCTATGGCAATCCTGATCATAGTGCTTCTTCTTTTTTTCTGGCATTATACAAATGAATATAATCAATTATCCAATAATCTGGCAGTCAGTGCGGAATATAATGCGAATTATAAGAATTCCAATAATGATATGAGTTTTAAAGATGAGGTAGATATGGATATCTACTATGTGACGATTGGACGAAAGGGAAAAGACGGGCTTCCGACAGAGCAGGTTAAGAGAGCAATCGATACCGTAGAAAAGCTGAAAAAAACTACAAAGAAAGAAGAGAGTTTACGTTCTCTTAAATATCTGACGAATTATCTGAAAAATCTTCAGAAGCGGATGAATCAGCTTCTTGATATCAAGGATTATCAGCAACGACAGGAATTTATGGCGAATAATACGGAAATTCTGACGACGCTTTTTGAGAAAGAGATGCAGAATTATATTTATCAGGAAGCAACTCAGCTGGTGCAGGTGGAGTTACAGCTTGCGGGAAATGTCTGGCTGACGCTTTTGACGATGTGTGCAGTAATTTTTGTTACGACTTGTATTCTGCTGCGGCGTTCTTTCCGGCTGACTTATAGTATTACCAAGCCGATTTCTGAGATTCTTTATAATATTAAGAAGGTAGGAAAGGGGGAATATAAGACAATTAATACCGTACCAGCCGATTATGTCGAGATTCAGGAACTGGATGCAGGTACCAGAAAGATGGCGGGAAGAATCGAGGGGCTTCTGGAAAATGTGCGCAAGGAGCAGGATGCGCAGCATCTGACAGAACTGCAGCTGCTTCAGGCGCAGGTGAATCCGCATTTCTTATATAATACGCTGGATACGATTGTGTGGCTGGTAGAGGGGGGAATGCAGCAGGATGCGGTGGATATGATCACAAGTCTGTCTGTTTTTTTTCGGACTTCTCTTTCTAAGGGAAATGATATTATTCCGTTGTCTGAGGAAGAGCGTCATACATTGAGTTATCTGGAGATTCAACAATCCAGATATAGGGATATTATGGAGTTTGAGATTAATATTCCGCCGGAACTGGATGGTGTTATGATACCGAAGCTTACTTTGCAGCCTCTTGCGGAGAATGCGCTTTATCATGGAATTAAGAATAAGCGTGGAAAAGGTAAGATTCTTATCGAGGGATTTGACCTGGATGAGGATAATATGATGCTCAGGGTTACAGATAATGGACAGGGAATGACGCCGGAGCGTCTTCATGAAGTACAGGAGGCAATCCGCACTGGTGAGAGAGCGGGATTTGGACTTGCTGCGGTTTCGGAGAGAATCAAGCTTTATTATGGACCTGGTTATGGACTGAAGATTTCCTCGACAGAAGGCGAGGGGACAGTGATGGAAGTGTATATGGCGAAGCAGATTAACCTTAATAAGTGAGATAATGTTGAGTTATGCAATATGAATATAAAATCGGGTAAAACAATCAATTCTGTATTTAGAATGCCAATAAAAAAATCAACTTCTGGAATAAAAAAACAAACTTTGTACAAATTATGAACAAAATATGATAGAAGAATAAACTTTTTGCGGAAAATATTCTATGGAATTTTCCTGGATTTTTACTATAATAAAGACATCTTAAATGAATCGGGAGGATTTACAAAATGAAGAAAAAAATCGTGTCAGCTTTATTAACAGCAACTATGGTATGCGGTATGTGTGTAGTTCCTACAGTGGGTGTAGCAGCAGCGGACGACACAATCACAGTTGGTTTTTCACAGGTAGGTGCAGAATCTGACTGGCGTACAGCAAATACAGAATCCATGAAATCCACATTCAGCGAAGAGAACGGATACAACTTAATCTTCGACGATGCACAGCAGAAACAGGAAAACCAGTTAACAGCAATTCGTAACTTCATCCAGCAGGAAGTTGACTATATTGTACTTGCTCCTGTAACAGAGACAGGTTGGGATACAGTTCTCCAGGAAGCAAAAGATGCAGGAATCCCAGTAATCATCGTAGACCGTATGGTTGATGTATCTGATGACAGCCTTTACACAGCATGGGTTGGCTCAAACTTCAAACTTGAAGGTCAGAAAGCTATGGCATGGCTGGATGCATATCTGGAAGCAAAGGGACGTGGAGATGAAGAAATAAATCTTGTTGATATCCAGGGAACCATCGGTGCATCTGCTCAGATCGGACGTACACAGGGATTTGACGATGCGGTAGAGGCTCATGACAACTGGACAACACTTGCACAGCAGTCAGGTGAATTTACACAGGCCAAAGGTCAGGAAGTTATGGAATCTATCCTGAAACAGAGCGGTGATGACATTGATGTTGTTTACTGTGAGAATGATAACGAAGCATTTGGTGCAATTGATGCCATCGAAGCAGCTGGTTATGAGGTTGGTGGAGAAGAAGGCCAGATCCTTGTAATGTCCTTCGATACAACAAACGCTGGTCTTACAGATACATTAAGCGGAAAGATCACACTGGATACAGAGTGTAACCCATTACACGGACCACGTGTACAGGAAATCATCGAGAAGCTTGAAGCTGGCGAAGAGGTTGACAAACAGGCTTATGTAGATGAAGAAATGTTTGCAGCTGATGATACAGTTACATCTATCAAAGTTGACGACGCTGACTATGAAGTAACAACTATTACACAGGACATCATTGATGGACGTGCATACTAATTATTAGTGTAAATCCGGAGCGTGGTTCATAATTCGGAGAAACCCGGGTTGCGGACCACGCTACCTTTATGCCATGAATTAACCCGCTTTGCTGAAAAAAATTCAGCGATGAGGGGTAAAAACCAGTATAGAAAGCAGGTGGAAAGATTATGGAACAAAATGTAGTATTGGAGATGCGCGATATTTCCAAAAATTTCACTGGCGTTCGTGCCCTTTCCCATGTGGACTTTACCCTTCGTAAAGGTGAGATCCACGCACTGATGGGTGAGAACGGTGCAGGTAAATCAACACTGATCAAGGTGCTGACCGGTGTTCACGAATTTGAAAGCGGTTCTATTCATATGGCCGGAAACAGCAATGCAATTTTAAATCATTCTCCGCAGGAGGCACAGGCAAACGGTATCAGTACAGTGTACCAGGAAGTAAATCTCTGCCCGAATCTGACTGTAGCCGAGAATTTATTTATCGGCAGAGAGCCGAGAAAGATGGGAATGATTGATTGGAAGCAGATGAATGAGCGCTCAGGAAAACTTCTTGAGAGCCTGGACATTCATGTGCCGCCAACACAGATGCTGGAAGAATGTTCCATCGCTATCCAGCAGATGATCGCAATTGCACGTGCAGTTGATATGAAATGCCGTGTGCTGATCCTGGATGAGCCAACCTCATCACTGGATGACGATGAAGTTGAGAAGCTGTTTGTACTTATGAGAAGACTTCGTGACGAAGGAGTAGGTATTATCTTTGTCACCCATTTCCTTGAACAGGTATATGCAGTCTGCGACAGAATTACAGTTCTTCGTAACGGCGAACTGGTAGGAGAATATGAGACAAAGGATCTTCCGAGAGTTATGCTGGTTGCCAAGATGATGGGTAAAGATTTTGATGATCTTGCTGATATTAAAGGCGAGCACAAAGATAAGAAACAGGGAAAACCTGAACCTGTTATTGAAGCAAAAGGAATTTCCCATAAAGGAACCATTAAACCCTTCGACATTACTATTAACAAGGGAGAAGTTATTGGTCTTACAGGACTTCTTGGTTCCGGACGTTCTGAACTGGTTCGTGCAATCTATGGTGCAGATAAGGCTGAGACAGGAACCCTTAAGGTAAAGGGAAAAGAAGCAAAGATCAACAGTCCTCTGGATGCCATGAAACTTGGTATGGCATATCTTCCGGAAGACAGAAAAGCAGAAGGTATCATTGCAGATCTTTCTGTAAGAGAAAATATTATTATAGCGCTCCAGGCTAAACGGGGTATGTTCCATCCATTAAGCAGAAAAGAAATGGATGAAGCAGCCGATAAGTATATTAAATTACTGCAGATCAAGACTGCAAGCCGTGAAACACCGATCAAGAGTCTGTCAGGCGGTAACCAGCAGAAGGTTATCCTTGGAAGATGGCTTCTGACAAATCCGGATTATCTGATTCTGGATGAGCCCACCAGAGGTATTGATATCGGTACAAAGACTGAAATCCAGAAACTGGTTCTTGATCTTGCAGATCAGGGAATGGCAGTTACATTTATCTCCTCAGAGGTTGAGGAAATGCTCCGTACCTGTTCCCGTATGGCAGTTCTTCGTGACGGTCAGAAGGTAGGCGAGCTGGAAGAGAATGAACTTTCCCAGAGCGGAGTTATGAAAGCTATTGCCGGAGGTGACGATAAATAATGAATAAGAGTAAATTAAAGAAAATAACAAGTGCGCGTCTGTTTCTTCCTATCGTGTGTCTCATCGCCGTACTTTTGCTCAATGTGATTAAGACACCGGACTTCTTTAATGTATCTATTCGAAACGGTGTACTTTACGGTTATATCATTGACGTTATCAATCGTGCTTCAGAGCTGGTTATCCTTGCAATCGGTATGACACTGGTAACAGCGGCATCCGGTGGGCAGGATATCAGTGTTGGTGCAATCATGGCTGTAGCAGCTGCAGTTTGCTGCCAGGTTCTTTCCGGCGGACAGGTTTCTGTAAATGAGTATCAGAACTCGATTATTATTGCAGTGATTGCAGCACTTCTTGCATCTGCATTATGTGGTGCATTCAATGGATTTCTGGTAGCTAAGCTGAATATTCAGCCGATGGTTGCAACTCTGATCCTTTATACAGCCGGACGTGGTATTGCACAGCTTGTAACAAATGGACAGATTACTTATATTCGTGTGGATTCTTTCAAGATGGCAGGTGGTTACATTGGAAAGTGTCCAGTCCCAACTCCTATTTTCTTTGCGATCATCACAGTTTTAATTGTTTACCTGATCCTGAAGAAAACAGCACTTGGTCTTTACATTGAAAGTGTTGGTATTAATGGAAAGGCAGCCCGCCTTGTTGGATTAAATTCCACAATGATCAAATTCCTTACTTATGTCATTTGCGGTGTGCTGGCTGGTATTGCCGGAATCGTGGCATCCAGCCGTATCTATTCCGCAGATGCAAACAACATTGGTCTTAACCTGGAAATGGATGCCATCCTTGCAGTAGCACTTGGCGGAAACTTCCTTGGCGGTGGTAAATTCAGTCTGATCGGCTCTGTAATCGGTGCCTATACAATTCAGGCTCTGACCACAACACTCTATGCAATGAACGTAAAGGCTGACCAGCTTCCTGTATATAAGGCAATCGTAGTTGTCATCATCGTTACTCTGCAGAGTGATGTATTTAAGAAATATATTGCTGGCTTAAAAGCAAAGAAAAGCGTGGCAGCAGAAGGAGGTCAGAAGTAATGAAAGCAAATGGAATGCAGAAAAAGAAAATGACAGGAAACGGCTTCCTGCTTCTGATAACTATCGCATTATTCGCAGTAATGTATATCGCAGGCATGATTATCTTTGCTGATAAAGGTTTTGCAAAACCTCAGATGTTTCTGAACCTGTTTGTATCCAATGCAGGCCTTCTGGTTATTGCGTGTGGACTTACGATTGTAATGATCACAGGTGGTATTGATATTTCCGTAGGTTCTGTAACCGCACTTGTTTGTATGGTTCTTGCAGATCTGATGGAGAATAAAGGTGTTAATACATATGTGGCAGTTTTAGTTGCACTGCTGATTGGTGTTGCTTTTGGTATTGTACAGGGATTTCTGGTAGCTTATCTTGATATCCAGCCATTTATCGTAACCTTAGCAGGTATGTTCTTTGGACGTGGTATGACAGCTATCATCAGTACAGATATGATTTCTATTAAGAATGAATTGTTCCTGAAATGGGCTAACTATCGTTTCTATATGCCTTTTGGTTCTACTAATAAAAAAGGTAAATTCATTCCAGCGTACATTCCACCGACAGTTGTGATTGCATTGATCGTTGTAATTATTATTGCAGTTCTTCTGAAATATCGTAAATTTGGACGTAAACTTTATGCAATCGGTGGTAACCGTCAGAGTGCATTGATGATGGGGCTGAATGTTAAGAAGACTATGTTCCAGGCTTATATTCTGGATGGTTTCCTTGCAGGTCTTGGTGGATTCCTGTTCTGTTTAAACAGCTGTGCAGGTTTCGTAGAGCAGGCGAAAGGTCTTGAGATGGATGCAATTTCATCAGCGGTTATTGGTGGTACACTTCTTTCTGGTGGTGTTGGTACTCCAATCGGTACTCTGTTTGGTGTTCTGATTAAGGGTACAATTTCCAGTTTGATTACTACTCAGGGTACTTTGTCAAGCTGGTGGGTAAGAATTATTCTTTCTGTACTGCTTTGCTTCTTTATTGTTATTCAGTCTGTGATTGCTTCTATGAAGAAGAAAAGTAAATAAGGTGTGATTATGCAAGCTGGGACTCGTGGAGAGTTCTGGCTTGTTTTTTTGTATTAATAGGGACGCGCGAAGCAGCATCTCTCTGTGGGCTCAGTTCCGGGGGCTAAGTAACTCTAAGATTTGGAAAATCCGCTAAAAGCATGAAGAAAAATGCAAAACTCGCTCCGCCTCCGACTTCGCTCAGACACGTTGCTATTTTTCTTCATAACGCGGATTCCCCAAACCTAAGAGTTACTAAGCCCCCTCCAAATTCACCCACAGAGAGATACTGCTTCGCGCTGGGGACTGGCTGTGGGAAATGAGAATTGTATGTTCCACGTAATTTATAAATAGTGCTTTAGCTGTTTATAACTGCGAATTATGATGGTTTGCTTGATATTGGGGGGATTTTACTCTATACTTTAGGCAGTAGAAATATATGGATAGAGAAATGTTGCGGAATGTATGACTGGCAATGTCAGGAGTGGTTTTATTACTTTACTAATTGTTGATTATGTAGTACAATCGTAATTTATTATGCGTTTATTTAGGAGGATAAAATAGAAGATGTGGATTGCAGATGGATGGAAAGAATATGAGGTAATTGATACTTCCTGTGGGGAGAAGCTGGAGCGTTGGGGGGATTATCTTCTGGTGAGACCGGACCCGCAGGTTATCTGGGATACACCTAAGGTGAATAAGGGCTGGAAACATATGAATGGTCATTATCACAGAAGTAAGAAAGGCGGCGGTGAATGGGAGTTTTTTGATCTGCCGGAGCAGTGGGATATTCATTATAAGGATCTTACCTTTCATTTAAAGCCATTTAGTTTTAAACATACAGGTCTTTTCCCGGAGCAGGCTACAAACTGGGATTGGTTTGGAGATAAGATTCGTAATGCGGGACGTCCGGTGAAGGTGCTGAATCTTTTTGCTTACACTGGCGGTGCGACTTTGGCAGCGGCAGCTGCGGGAGCTTCTGTTACTCATGTAGATGCTTCTAAGGGTATGGTTACCTGGGCAAAGGAGAATGCGGTGGCTTCCGGTTTAGGGGATGCGCCGATCCGCTGGCTGGTGGATGACTGCGTGAAGTTTGTGGAGCGTGAGATCCGCAGAGGAAATCATTATGATGCGATTATTATGGATCCGCCTTCTTATGGCCGTGGACCGAAAGGGGAGATCTGGAAGATTGAGGATTGTATTCATGATCTGATTAAGCTTTGTACGAAGATTCTCAGTGATGATCCATTATTTTTCCTGATCAATTCTTATACAACCGGGCTGGCACCGGCGGTTCTGACTTATATGCTTTCTACGGAGCTTAAGAAGTTTGATGGTCGTGTGGATTCTCAGGAAATCGGGCTTCCGGTAAGTTCTAACGGACTGGTTCTGCCATGTGGTGCTTCCGGTAGATGGGAAGCAAAATAAACAAAATAAGAATAGTGTGAGATGTAAAAGATGAAAGAACTTAATTTAAAACACGAAGCTAAGCGTTACGGCTGTGCGGTTCTGGCAGCTACGATCATGGCTTTGAATATTAAAACGTTTGTGCGTGCAGGCGGTCTTTTTCCGGGAGGGTTTACAGGGCTTACACTGTTGATCCAGAATATTTTTCAGACATTTATGGGGATTGCGATTCCATATACACTTATTAATGTGTTACTGAATTCGATTCCGGTATTTATTGGTCTGAAGTTTATTGGAAAGAAGTTTACGATCAGTTCCTGCTGTGTGATCGTGCTGTCAGGTCTGCTTACGGATATTATTCCGAGTCAGCCAATCACTTATGATACGTTGCTTATCAGTATTTTTGGTGGTCTGATCAATGGTCTTTGTATCAGCCTTTGTCTGATCGGTAATACAAGTACCGGCGGAACGGATTTTATTGCGATTTATTTCTCTGAGAAGAGTGGCAGGGATATCTGGAATTATATTTTATGTGGAAATGCGGTGATCCTGACGGTTGCAGGTCTGTTGTTTGGATGGGACAGGGCACTGTATTCTATTATTTTCCAGTTTACTTCTACACAGGTGATTCAGATGCTGCACCAGAGATATAAGAAGCATACGTTGTTTATTATTACAAAGGAACCTTACCAGATTTATGAGGAAATCTTTAAACTGACGAATCATACGGCGACGCGCTTTGAAGGAACTGGATGTTATACGGATGAGAAGACCAGCATGATTTATTCTGTTGTGTCTACGGAAGAAGCGAAGTTTTTGGTAAAGAAGGTACATGAGATCGATCCGAAAGCCTTTGTAAATATTATCAAAACCGACTACATAAACGGAAGATTTTACCAGAAAACAGATTATTAATTACTTGTATTCTCCTTTTGTTAAAGTATAATGAAAGTACAAGAATTGTTGTTCATACGCCTGATACATGACAGGGATATTTGATATAGGATTTTTTGCTTTGAAGGGTGAATTGCCTGTGTTATTTTCTGAAGCTGTTATAGGTGGAGTGGGCAGCAATGTATAAGGAGGGTGATATTTATGAGCAATGCAACCGAAAGCACGCTTCCTTTCAACAGTAAAACAGGTTATGACCGTAAAGCCTGTAAGACGTGCGCCTGTTCCACCTGTTATGAACAGGAATTCTGCGACCGATGCAGTTCCTGCCAGAATCTGTCCCGGAAACTGGACCGGTGCAATGCCTATGAGGGAGCATATAACTATTAACCCTGAACCAAAAGCCGCTGTGTGATGCAGCGGTTTTTATGCTATTGTTTTGCATAAGATATTTGTGTGTAGTCAAAATCCTGAGGCACATAAACTTCCAACTATATGGATTCCTGAAAATTACAGATTTACCATATGATTCTGATATTATTATATCGTTGTTCCGATAATTTTTAATTATTGAGGAAAAGAACTCTAAATATAAATATTACAGGAGGCAGGATGAAAAGAAAATTAAACCTCAGAAAATTTATTATATTCCTGGTATTAGTATTATTTGTGGCAGCAGGTAGCACGGTACGTACAGTTTCTGTACAGGCGGCAACATATGTCAAACAGCAGAATACATCAGTCAGCATCACATCGAAGAAAACCGGCTGGCAGAAGATCAATGGAGCCTATTATTTTTATAATTCAAAAGGCAGAATGATATGTGGATCCTTTAAGTACAAAGGATATTATTACTACTGCACAGCCAATGGCAAACGTTTCACCGGCTGGATGAAACGCTCCGGAAATAAATACTATTATAACCGCAAAAACGGCGCAATGTTCCGCAATCGCTGGGCGACAGGAGATAAATATACTTACTATTTCGATAATTCCGGTATTGCCATAGCCGGTAAGTGGCTTACCCAAAATGGAAAGAAATACTATTTCCTCAGCAATTCAACCATGGCAAAAGGCTGGCAGAAAATAGGCGGATATTATTACTATTTCAGCAAAAAAACAGGAGTACTTGCGACAAATACCTGGATTGGCAACTATTATGTCAACAGCAAAGGCCGGCGAGTGAAAGCTTCAGACTCAAAACCAACAGTCAGCCAGAGTGGAAACACCTATACATACAAAAGCAGCACCTTAAATATTAAACTCTCCCGCAAATCAGTCCATGGAATATCCTACTGGGTAGCGCACATAAAAACAGCCAACGCCAAACAGCTGAAATCCGCCCTTTCCAATGGAACCTACGGTGGCCAGCGCCAGACCACTTCCAACGCAGTATCCTCCAACGGAGGAGTAATAGGCGTAAATGGCAGCGCCTTTGACTACGGCACAGGAAAACCATCTCCATTAGGTATGTGCATCAAAAACGGAATCATTTACGGCGACTACATGACCAGTTACTCCGTCATGGCAGTCAAAAACGATGGAACCATTTATACTCCCGCACAAGGCTTGATGGGCAAAGACCTCCTCGCCGCCGGAGTAAAAGACACCTACAACTTCGGCCCTATCCTGATCCAGAACGGGGAAGCCCAGCTCCCATGGGCAGAAACAGAGAAATACTATCCCCGCACAGCAGTAGGAATGGTAAAACCAAACGACTACGTTCTCCTTGTAACAGACACCGGAACCTACAACGGCTTAAACCACTGGGATATGGTAAACATATTCAAATCCTACGGCTGCACTTATGCCTACAACCTGGACGGCGGCGGCTCCGCAACCTTATACTTCAATGGCAAAGTAATGAACAAACTGATCGGAAACACCCAGCGCCCATGCGCTGACTTCCTCTACTTCACCCGATAACTTTTATCCTGGTAATCTTTTTCCAGATAATAATCACGCCTGCTCGCACACGCCGCCAGCGCCCAACACACCAAAACCAGCAGGGCAGCCCCAATAGCCAGCAACGCAAGCAGGACAACAATAAACACACGAATCAACAAAGACATAAAGAACCTCCTTTCAGATAAGAGTATCAAAAACGAAAAACAGCTCTTGTTTATAAGATATGATTTTTGAAGGTATTTATACACTTGGATAAGCCAGGCATATATTCATAGTTAAAACGGGGAACTTACTTGATTCGTAAAAAGATATCAGACTATTCCTGACAGGAATAATTCAGAAAATGAAAAGATCTGCCAGAGAGTGTTTGAAAAATGTTTTTTGCAAGATGCATGTCACAATTTTGGAGAATGATTTTTCGAACACGCTCTAACTATAGTATTTCCAGAAATGCTATAAATTTAATATACGCTGTTATACCCAAAAAGGCAAGCCGAAACTCTCGATGAATTTCGACCTTGCCTTTAAAATTAAATTACTGTTCACTCCGTTCTCAGTAACACGCATTGCAATGCATAGAATTTATGCGATTAGCATAAATTAAGTGATACTCCATGGGCTATGCACAAGGAGGTTTATATTTCCTGCGTAACAACATCCCAGCCGCTTTATCACTTCCACATCCAGTTCCCAGCGTGAAGCATATTCTCTTGCCAGGTGAATTTGGAGGGAGCTTAGTAACTCTTAGGCGGGAAAATTCTGCGTTATGAAGAAAAATAGCAACGTGTCTGAGCGAAGTTTGCAACGGAGCGAGTTTTGCATTTTTCTTCATGCTTTTAGCAGAATTTTCCCACCTTAGAGTTACTTAGCTCCCGGAACTGAACCTGGCAAGAGAATATGCTTCACGCGTCCCTCGTCAAGAAAGCATTCTCCCCGTGTTTTTGGTAAAATATTAACAATTCCCCAAAAACACTTGACAACCACAACTTTACCATACTAAAATGTAAAAAGCATAAAAAATGTTGCCACAGGAAAAACAAATGATTGCAGTATACGGAATCACCCCTTTCCACCCATGGCAGAACAAGGAGGAATATTATGAAAAAATACAGCGACATGAGCAGAGAAGAACTGCTTGCACTCAAAGCACAGCTGGATAAAGAATACGCAGACATCAAAGCACAGGGACTTGCCCTCGACATGTCACGTGGTAAGCCGGCAGCCGATCAGCTTGATCTTTCCATGGGATTAATGGACGTATTAAGCAGCGACTCAGACCTCAAATGTGAAACAGGTGTAGACTGCCGTAACTACGGTGTGATCGACGGTATTCCGGAAGCAAAACGTCTCCTTGGCGAAATGTCCGAAGTAGATCCTGACCACATCATCATCTACGGAAACTCCAGCCTTAACGTAATGTTCGACAGCATCGCACGTTCCATGACTCACGGCGTAATGGGAAATACACCATGGTGTAAACTTGACAAAGTAAAATTCCTCTGTCCTGTACCAGGATACGACCGTCATTTCAAAATCACAGAATTCTTCGGAATCGAAATGATCAACGTACCAATGACACCACAGGGTCCGGACATGGATATGGTAGAGAAACTTGTCAGCGAAGATGCAGCAATCAAAGGTATCTGGTGTGTACCGAAATACTCTAATCCACAGGGCTACACATACTCCAAAGAAACAGTAGAACGTTTCGCAAGACTGAAACCGGCAGCACCTGACTTCCGTATTTACTGGGATAACGCATACAGCATCCATCATCTCTATGATGAGAACCAGGACTTCCTCGTAGAGATCCTTGAGGAATGTACAAAAGCCGGAAATCCTGATATTGTATACAAATTTACATCAACATCAAAGGTAAGCTTCCCAGGATCCGGTATCGCAGCAGTAGCCGCTTCCAAAGCAAACCTGGAAGATTTCCGCAGCTACATGCAGATCCAGACAATCGGTCATGATAAATTAAACCAGTTACGTCACGTAAAATTTTTCAAAGACCTTGACGGACTTCATGCACATATGAGAAAACATGCAGCAATCATCCGTCCGAAATTCGAACTGGTTCTTGATACATTAGAGAAAGAACTCGGCGGCCTTGGAATCGGTGAGTGGACAAAACCACATGGCGGATACTTCATCTCCTTTGACTCCATGGAAGGATGCGCAAAAGCAATCGTTGCCAAAGCAAAAGAAGCAGGCGTTGTGCTTACAGGTGCCGGAGCAACATATCCATACGGAAAAGACCCGAAAGATTCCAATATCCGTATCGCGCCAAGCTTCCCGACACTGGAAGACCTTGGAAAAGCAGCAGAAGTATTTGTACTCTGTGTAAAACTCACAAGTGTAGAGAAATTACTGGAGAACGCTTAAAACAGAATAAACTGTATTTTACTTTCAGGATAAATAATGTATACTAAAACTGCCCGGCATAATCATTTGCCGGGCGGTTGCTGTTTATAAATAAGTTTGAAAGGGGAATGTTATGAGCGCCAGAAAGAAGATCATGATCACTCTGATCGTAATTTTACTCCTGCTGACCGCCGGAGTATATGGTTACGGTGTTTACTATTTTACAGAACATTTTTTACCGGGCTCAATGGTGAATGGATTCAACTGCTCTTACATGACAGTAAAAGAATCCGAAGAACTGCTTACAAAGAAAACAGAAGCTTACGTCCTTACGATTAATACCAGAAACAACGGCCAGGAGAGTATTACAGCAGAAGCAGCAGGACTTTCCTATGAGTCAGATGGAAGCGTGGATAACCTGATTAAGAAACAGGCTCGTTTTACCTGGTTTCTTGCCTTTAATCAGCACAAAAATTATGAAATCGCATCATCTGTTAAATATGATGAGCAGAAAGTAAACACAGCTATATCGAACCTCAAATGTATGCAGCCGGAGAACACAACAGAACCGTTAGATGCTCATATCGAAGAGAAAAACGATAAATTTGAGATTGTTCCTGAAGAACAGGGAAATGCCCTGAAGACAGAAGAAACCAGCCAGGATATCATAAATGCCCTTGTCACAGGAAGAACCCCGATCGATCTGGAAGCAGATGGCTGTTACAAAGAACCTGCAGTCTACCAAAATGATGAGACTCTGGTCAGGAACTGTGAGCTGATAAATAAACTTACAGACGTAGTTGTTACCTATGATTTTGATGACCGAACAGAGACAGTAGATAAAGAAGTAATTAAAAACTGGCTGACAACAGACGAAAATGGTCTTTACACACTTGACAAAAATCAGATAGAAGCGTATATCAGTGAACTGGCGGCAAAATATGATACCGTTGGAACCGAACGGACATTTAATACATATGATGGTCGTGAGATTTCTGTCGGCGGAGGTGACTATGGCTGGAAGATCGACCAGAAAGCAGAAACAAAAGAACTGCTTAGCCTGATTCAGAATGGAGAAACCCAGGTCAGAGAGCCGATATATTCTCATGAAGGTCTGGTACGAAAGACAAATGATATCGGATATACTTATATAGAGATTGACCTGACTGCCCAGAGAATGGTATTCTATAAAGATGGAATACCTACTGCGGATGCGCAGATCGTATCCGGAAATCCGTTTGTGCCAAACTGTGCAACACCGACAGGCTGCTATACAGTAGGTGAGATAAAGAGCGGATGTACCGTAAACGGAGAAGATTATCCTTCAGCAGTAAATTACTGGATTCCATTTAACGGAAATCTTGGAATCAATGATGCTCCATGGAGAACGGCTTTCGGAGAACAGCTTTATGAATTCGAGGGAACACATGGAAGTATCTGTGCACCGTCAGATCAGGTACAGATCATATACAGCAATGTTGAGAAGAATACACCAGTTGTGATTTATGAATAAAGGAGAAGAGAAATGAAAATCGTAGTATTAGCGGGAGGAACAAGTACAGAACGTACTGTCTCCATTACATCAGGAACAGGAATTTGTAAGGCATTACGCCAGAAAGGGCATCAGGCTATCCTTGTAGATATTTTCTGTGGTGTTGAGAATGTAAACTGGGAAGATCCATTCCCGGCAGAATATGATGTTGATGCGGCATCTGAATATATGTCAACATTTAATGATAAAATCGAGCAGATGAAGAAGGAAAGAAGAAGCTTTTTCGGACCGAATATTCTGAAACTCTGTGAAGAAGCAGATATCGTTTTCCTTGGACTTCACGGAGCAAACGGAGAAGATGGAAAAGTACAGGCAACTTTTGACCTGATGGGAATCAAATATACAGGAACCGGATATTTAAGCAGCGCCATGGCAATGGATAAGGGAATTACAAAGCAGATGTTCCTTGTGAACAATGTGCCGACACCACGCGGAGTATCTATGACGAAAGAGGAAATGACTACAGACCTGAGTGCATTTGAAATGGAATTCCCTGTAGTTGTAAAAACCTGCTGTGGTGGTTCAAGTGTAGGTGTTTATATTGCAAATGACCAGACAGAATATGAGCAGGCTCTGAAAGACGCATATTCCTACGAGGATGAAGTCGTAATAGAAGAATACATCAAAGGCCGTGAGTTCTCAGTAGCAGTTGTAGACGGCAAGGCATATCCAATCATTGAGATTGCTCCGATACAGGGCTTCTATGATTATAAGAATAAATATCAGGCAGGATCAACGATTGAAACCTGTCCGGCTGAGATTTCAACGGAACTCACAGAGAAAATGCAGCACTACGCAGAAGCAGGGGCAAAGGCATTATTTATGGAAGGCTACTGCCGTCTTGACTTCATGATGAAGGAAAATGGAGATATGTATTGCCTTGAGGCAAACACACTTCCGGGAATGACCCCGACCAGCCTGATTCCTCAGGAAGCGAAAGTCCTGGGAATCGACTATCCGACGTTATGTGAGAAACTGATTGAAGTATCCATGAAGAAATACAAATAATTAATACGGGCTGCGGCATGAAAAGGCAAAAACTCCATTGCCGCAGGCAATCTGAAATTTTGACTGCGTTACTGAGAACGGAATGAACAGTAATTCAGTATATTATGATAACAGGAAAGAAGAAATAAAAAAGATTATGAAGAATTTAACTCTGGAAAATATCGCACAGGTTTGCGGCGGTACTTACTATGGTTCTGCAGATAAACTGCAGGAAGAGGTAACATCAATCATTACAGACAGTAGAAAAGCAGAGAACGGATGTCTGTTTGTGCCTATCGTGGGAGAGCGTGTGGATGCACATAAATTTATTCCACAGGTAATGGCAGCAGGAGCACTGGCAACTTTGTCAGAGCGAGTACTTGAGGACGCAGATTTTCCATACATTGTAGTGGAATCCTCATTACAGGCAGTAAAAGATATTGCGGAATTTTATCTGAAACAGCTTCAGATTCCTGTTGTGGGAATCACAGGAAGTGTAGGAAAGACGAGTACAAAAGAGGTGATTGCTTCTGTGCTGAGTCAGAAATACCGCACACTGAAAACACAGGGAAACTTTAATAATGAACTTGGTCTGCCGCTCACTGTTTTCCGGCTTCGCGACGAAGATGAGATGGCAGTTCTTGAGATGGGAATCAGTGATTTCGGAGAAATGACCAGACTTGCAAAGATCGCAAGACCGGATACCTGCGTAATCACCAATATCGGAACATGTCATCTGGAAAACCTGGGAGACAGAGACGGCGTTCTCAAGGCGAAGACAGAGATTTTCAAGTTCCTGAGATCAGACGGACATATCGTATTAAATGGCGATGATGATAAACTTGCCACAGTCAAAGGCCATGAAGAAATTAAACCTGTATTCTTTGGGATGGACAAAGACTGTCAGGTTTATGGGGATGAAATCGTAAGCAGAGGCTTAAAAGGAATGACCTGTATGATCCACATGGGAGACACTGCATTTAAAGTAGATATCCCAATGCCGGGACGTCATATGGTATATAATGCGCTGGCGGCAGCAGCAGTCGGAAATATTTATGGGCTGACAACTGAGCAGATTAAAACCGGAATCGAGAGTCTTGAGCCAATCAGCGGCCGTTTCAGAATGATTGAGACGGACAAATTCCTGATTGTGGATGACTGCTATAATGCAAATCCAATGTCCATGAAAGCATCCCTGGATGTTCTTCAGGATGGAGCAGGACGAAGAGTTGCGGTTCTTGGCGATATGGGTGAACTTGGTGAGAATGAAGTACAGCTTCACGAAGAAGTGGGCGAGCATGCCGGCAAATGCGATATTGATGTGCTTATCTGTACCGGAAATCTTTGTAAAAAGATGGCAGAGAAAGCACAGCAGACCAATCCGGAACTGAAAGTAATTTATGAACCGGACAGAGAAAGCCTGCTTGCAGATCTGAAAAAAATTGTACAGAATGGAGATACCATTCTTGTAAAAGCTTCTCACTTTATGAAATTTGAAGAAGTAGTCGGGAAATTGCAGAATATGTAAATCAGCGGGTTCCGAATATTTAACAGATCTTTTGATCCTGACATCATAATAAAGGAACAGTAAAGAAACAGAATCTTCTTTTTTATGTGCCAGAGCATGTTTGCAAAAAGTTTTTAAACATACTCTGATACACAAAGAGGGGATTCTGTTTTTTTATGGAAGAATTTGATGAACGATTTTTGTTTCCTGACATGGTTGTCCGCAGTATAATAATTCTATCAGTTTAATCGATCTAGGTAAGTTTCTCTTATTCTTATTGCAGGAAATAATAAGCAATACCGGGAACTGCCGGAATCAGGAGGATGTTATGCTGGAGAAAATCATGGATCTGCATCTCCTGCTTTACGCCATGGTGGTATTGGGCGGACTGGGCGCACTGGGGATGCTGGCAACACATCTTACATACCGAAGACTGATAAGAAAAAATACAGAGACAAGAACAAATCTCAAAGAGAAATGGATGAACCTGTGGAAAACAAGAGACAAGCTGTTAAACCGCATGAACCGGCTTGTATGGTATCCGTCACTTTTTTGTACTGCGCTTTTGGGAGCGGTTTTTTTTCTCTATTCGGGAAATGGAGAATGGGATGGTATGCCGCTGGCATATCTGTATGTGGGTGCGATCATCCCTGCAGCGCTGCTTTTGCTAAGACAGGCACTGGATTTTACGTACAAGGAAGAACTTCTTATGAATACGCTTTCTGATTATGTGGAACATGTCAGAACCTGGGTTGAAGAAGTTCCGGCGGAAAAGAAACCAAACGAAGCTGCAAAGGAAGAAATCATAGATCATATTGCGGAGAGTATCCGTCAGACAGCCGCAGCCGGAAGTCATTTCAGCCGGATGCTTACGCCGGAAGAGGAAGAGATAATGAGAGAAATCATAAGAGAATTTATGGAATAGAAAAAACACATGTGAAAAAATATAGAAACTGTTAAGGTATTGAGCAGTTACGAAAAATTTATCTGCAGAACTGCCATGAGATGTCTATAGTAATTCCATGAATATTTCATGGCAGAACAGGCAGATAAAATAAATTAATAATCGTCGTCTTCTTCAATTACCTGAATCTCCAGGTAGTCAAAATCAATCTGTTCTATAAAATTATCCTGATAAAATCTTGCCTTTCCATGTTTCTTAAAATGTTTGATGGTAGACTCCAGCCAGATCGGATTGCCCAGATCCATTTCATAGCAGATACTTTCCAGTCCCCGGAAAATCTTATGAGTCCTGGTATCTTCTGAATCATCACAAATTACAGTGTCTTTTAACAAATGGTTATCTTTCCAGATTTTTCCCCATAAACGAAACATTATATATCCTCCTGATAAACTGCGAAGCAGTTACTTAATATTCGCTGTACTAGTGTACCAACAAGTTGATTTCTTGAACAATCTTACGTCTAAATTTCTTATTTCCGCGTTGTCGTCGGTCGCCGTAGCCACCGCTACGCCTCTCTCCTCCGCCTTGAAATAAGAAAATTTATCCTGCAAGATTGTTTCAAAAATCAACTTGTCGGTACACTAGTATAGCGGATTTGGAATCGGAAGTAAAGGAAAACAAAATATGGAAGAAATCTGGGAGCCGGTGTCGGAATATTAACGAAAACGTTTACGTTTAAAAATTGAAAATTAGTCAGAAATATTGAAAATGTCGAAAAATAGAGGTATATGGTAATGTGCGACGAAAACGATTTGAGTAAAAATACACAATACAAAAGCTTAAATATAATACAATCTATACGAAAAGCATAATTTAAGTAAAAATCCCATTGACAAATTGGATGATATGCTGTTTAATAAAGGAAAGAAAACGATTAAGTAGAGCGAAATCAAACAAAGCTTAATCGAAAAATGTGTTTCGAAAGTATAAGCGTAAGAAACACCACACACCAAAGGGTACGAAGTCATTTATTTATTATTAAAGGAGGACACACAATGAAGAAAAAAGTAATGGCAATTGCACTGGCAGCAGCAACAGTATCATCTATGATGGGAGCATCTGTGGCAAGCGCAGCAACAGACGTTGCCCAGTCTGATCTTGCTTACAAGGGAGATCTGGAAATCATGCATTACTCCACATCCGAAGAATCTGAAGGAAATGGTGGTTCCGATGGATTCCGTACAGTATTAGCAGCATGGAATGATGCTCATCCGGACATCAACTTAAACGAGAACGTTCTTGCAAACGCAGAATACAAAACACAGATTGCTACTCTTGCAGCAGCTGACAACCTTCCGGATGTATTCCTTCTTCAGGGTATGAATACAAAGGCATGGGCTGAGCAGGGACTGGTCATGGACTTGACAGATACCATTAAAGCTTCTCCATATTATGATCAGTATGATCAGGATTACTTTACACCATTCAAAGATGGCGACAAGATTTACGGCTTCCCTGTACTGACAGGTGGTACCTGTACAGTAGTTATCTATGACAAAGCAATGTGGAAAGAGGCTGGATACGATCAGTTCCCATCAACATGGGAAGATGTTGAGAAAGCTTCCGAATACTTCAAAGAGCAGGGAATCGACACTGTAGCATTTGGTAATGGTGGAAAATGGCAGGCAAACAGTGACTTCCTTTCTACACTTGGTGACAGATACACAGGTAAAGACTGGTTCCAGAGCCTGATTGACAAGAGCGGCGCAGCATTTACAGATGAAGCGTTTGTAAAAGCTCTGGCAGAAACACAGCACCTGTTTACAGAAACAGATATCTTCAACGAAGATTACAACTCAGTGACAAACGAAGATGCACGTGAATACTATATCTCTGGTGATGCAGCAGCATTCATCGGTGGTAACTGGGATGAATCCTACATTGCAGCAACTCTGAAAGACAGCGATGAAGAGAAATTCAACAACATCGGATTTGCAGTTCTTCCACAGCCTGCAGATGCAACAGAAGATCCGGATTCCCAGAATATCGGTCTTGGATACGCTGTAGCAATCAATTCTAAGGTTGCAGATGATCCTGATAAATTAGCAGCAGCTATCGACCTTGCACAGGAAGTTACAGGACCTGCATTCTCTACATATGTAGCAGAGAACTATGCACTCGGCGGATTAACAAAGACAGACGATGTTGACCTGGGCAAATTTGACCAGATCACACAGGATTTCTACAACTACTCATATGTTGATACAACAAAATGCGAGATTTATGACTCCTACATCAACAGTGCAGTATGGGATGTTCTTAACACAGATCTTCAGACTATGATGAATGGTGAAATGACACCTGAAGAAGTAGCTGAAAACGCTCAGAAAGCATACGAAGAGAACTATTAATATCTGATTCGAATCGAAGAGGAATCATGCTTCGGTTGCGGATGCAATGAAAAAGTAACCGTTCTGCCCACTGTGGTGGGCGGAACGGTTTTGTATTACTGTTCATTAGGTGATCGGTAATGACAGAATACTATTATATGAATGGGCTGACTTTTCTGTAATAGTATATAGGGATTTTCAGGAAAGAGAGGTACAGCATATGTTGACAACAATTAAGCCCAAAAAGAAAACGCTTATTTTATATTTGCTTGTTCCCGTTTTAATGTTTGTATTTACAGTATTTGTTCCATTGGTAACTGCGCTGGTTTACAGCTTTTTTGAGTGGAAAGGCGGCCCTCAGAAAACATTTAACGGACTTGCTAACTACGTCCAATTGGTTCATGATTCTACATTCTGGCAGTCTTTTGGACATAACCTTTATCTGGTAATTGCATGTATCATCGGACAGATTGGTATCGCATTTATCCTTGTTCTTATGGTAAATGCCAAATCCACTAAATTAAAAGGAATGCATCGTACATTCGGTTTCTTCCCAAGTACGATCGCAGCAGTATGTATTGGTTTGATCTGGAACATGATCTACCACAATAAATATGGTCTGATCAACTGGTTCTTAAGAGCAATCGGAAGACCGGATCTCTGTCAGGTATGGCTGAATAATTCTGATATTGTTATGCTTTGTGTAACGATTCCTCTGATTTGGCAGTTCATTGGATATTATATGGTAATTATTCTTTCTGCTATTTCATCAATTGACTCAGAAATTTTTGAAAGTGCACAGATTGACGGAGCAAATGGAATCCAGACAGCATGGTACATTACTCTGCCATTGATCAAGAACACAATGCTTGTATGTATTACCCTCTGCGTGGCCGGTAATATGAAAGCTTTCGATAACATTTATGTTATGACAAAAGGTGGTCCTGGTACAGCATCCATGGTTATGGCAATGTATGGATATCAGGTATCCTTTAATCAGAGTAACATGGGATATGGTAGCTGTATTTCTGTAGCGATCTTCGTATTGTCTCTCGTGGTAATCGGAGGTTCACAGGAACTTATCAAATATCTGACAAGGGGAAAGGAGGCATAAGATTATGAATAAGAACGTACCTAAAACTCATAAAGTGAGAAACGGGATTGCGGCAGTGATCATGAATGTGATCCTTATCATTTTCTCCCTGTCCTGTATTTTCCCGATCGTATGGATGGTATATTCTTCTCTGAAAGAGAAACGAGTATTTAATGCGGATATCATGGGCCTGCCGAAAAATCCATCATTGATCAACTACATAAAGATTCTCAGCAATAAGGATTATCATCTGGGACAGTCCATGATGAACAGTGTCAGAACAACAGGACTTTCCATTATCCTGATCATTCTGTTCAGCTTTATCGTTGGATATATCCTTGCACGTGTTCATTTCAAACTGAACCGTGTGTTATATGTAATGTTCCTGATGGGTATGCTGATTCCGATTCATTCCCTTCTGGTTCCGATTTATGTTGTATTCCAGAGATGTGGAATCAACAACAGATGGTTTACACTGCTTCTGCCATATGTTTCCTTCGGTCTTCCAATGGGAATCTTTCTGGTAGAAGGTTATGTAAAAACAATTCCGGTTTCACTGGAAGAAGCAGCGGCAATCGATGGAAGTAACTTCACCCATACATTATGGACGATTATTCTTCCTATCTGCCGTCCAATCCTTACAACAGTAGCAATCATTCAGGTGTTCAGCTGCTGGAATGAATTCTCTTTCGCATTGGTATTGCTGAAAGACGTAAGTCTGCAGACCGTACCGCTTGCACTGACACAGTTCAAAGGACAGTTTGCATCTGACTATCCGAAGCAGATGGCAGCCATGCTGATCACGATGGCGCCGGTTGTTGTTCTCTACTTCGCATTCAGTAAAGAAATTATCAAAGGTATGGTATCCGGAGCTGTTAAAGGCTGATTACCATTGGACACTGTACAGTTGGTAATGCCAATACCTCTTATGATTTAGCCAAGAATCCCCTGGAAGGTGTGTGACTCCTTACTTTCCGGGGGATTTCTTTGTCTTGAAATATTTTTATCTCAGATTATTTTACATTTTACAGGTCAGGAAACAGATTAAAAAATGCCTACAGAGTTTGTTTTTAAGAAAATACTTATCGTCACAGGCTTGATTATTCAATAGGAATACACTATAATTAACTTTAAATTTCCATAAATTAGCGTGTCAAAGTGTACATGGCACAAAAAAACAGAATGGAGGATACATTATGAAATTATACGATACCGGTGTATATTTATTGAATGGTCAGAAGATTGTTCCGGAGAATCAGGCAGATGTTCCTGTTTCCAAAGAGGACGCAGCGAAGAATACCATTGCCTATTCAATTCTGGAAGCACACAATACTTCCGGAAATATGGAGAAGCTTCAGATCAAATTCGATAAACTGACTTCCCATGATATCACTTTTGTTGGTATTATTCAGACAGCCCGCGCTTCAGGACTTGAGAAGTTCCCGGTGCCATATGTCCTGACCAACTGTCATAACTCTCTCTGTGCAGTAGGTGGAACCATTAATGAAGATGACCATATGTTTGGACTTACCTGTGCCAAGAAATATGGCGGCGTATATGTACCGCCTCATCAGGCAGTTATCCATCAGTTTGCAAGAGAAATGCTTGCAGCAGGCGGTAAAATGATCCTCGGTTCCGACAGTCATACCCGTTACGGTGCTCTGGGAACTATGGCAATGGGAGAAGGCGGACCGGAGCTTGTTAAGCAGCTTCTTTCCCAGACTTATGATATCAATATGCCGGGAGTAGTGGCAATCTATCTTACAGGTTCTCCTCGTCCGGGCGTAGGTCCTCAGGACGTTGCCCTTGCAATTATCGGAAAAGTATTTGCGAATGGCTATGTGAAGAATAAAGTTATGGAATTTGTCGGACCTGGTGTTGCTAATTTAAGTGCTGATTTCCGTATCGGTGTGGATGTAATGACAACAGAGACTACCTGTCTTTCCTCTATCTGGCAGACAGATGAGAAGATTCAGGAATTCTATGAGATTCATGGAAGAAGCGAAGATTACAAAGAACTGAAACCAGGCGAAACTGCTTACTATGATGGCTGCGTGGAAATCGACCTTAGCGAGATCAAACCAATGATCGCAATGCCGTTCCATCCAAGCAATACTTATACAATTGATGAACTGAAAGCAAATCTGGATGATATTCTTGCAGATGTTGAGAAGAAAGCACAGATCAGTCTGGACGGAAAAGTTCCTTATACATTAAGAGATAAAGTAGTAGATGGCAAGCTTTATGTAGAGCAGGGAATTATTGCCGGATGTGCCGGTGGCGGTTTTGAGAATATCTGTGCAGCAGCTGATATCCTTAAAGGCAAGAGCATTGGTGCAGATGCATTTACATTAAGTGTTTATCCGGCAAGTACTCCGATTTATATGGAGCTGGCTAAGAATGGCGTTCTGGCTGAACTTCTTGCAACAGGTGCTGTTGTAAAAACTGCTTTCTGTGGTCCGTGTTTCGGTGCCGGTGATACTCCTGCAAATAATGCATTTAGTATCCGCCATACAACCAGAAACTTCCCGAATCGTGAAGGTTCCAAGATTCAGAATGGTCAGATTTCTTCTGTTGCACTTATGGATGCGCGTTCTATTGCGGCAACAGCAGCAAATAAAGGTTTCCTGACTTCTGCAGAAGATTATACCGGTGGTTATACAGGTCAGAAATATTTCTTTGATAAGACAATTTATGAGAATCGTGTATTCGACAGCAAGGGCGTGGCTGATCCAAGTGTAGAAATCCAGTTTGGTCCGAATATTAAGGACTGGCCAAAGATGTCAGCGCTTCCGGAGAATCTGATCGTGAAAGTTGTTTCTGAGATTCATGATCCGGTTACTACAACTGACGAGCTGATTCCGTCCGGTGAGACTTCTTCTTATCGTTCCAATCCGCTTGGACTGGCAGAGTTTACACTTTCCAGAAAGGATCCGGCTTATGTGGGACGTGCTAAAGAAGTGCAGAAAGCACAGAAAGCTATCGAAGAGGGCAAATGTCCGGTTGAGGCAGTGCCGGAGATGAAGCCTGTTATGGATGTGATTAAGAAGGATTATCCGAATGTAAGTAAAGAGAACCTTGGTGTTGGAAGTACGATCTTTGCGGTGAAACCGGGAGATGGTTCTGCACGTGAGCAGGCGGCTTCTTGTCAGAAGGTGCTTGGCGGATGGGCAAATATCGCTAATGAGTATGCTACTAAGAGATATCGTTCCAATCTTATCAACTGGGGTATGCTTCCATTTCTGATTAAGGAGGGTGAGCTGCCATTTGCGAATGGAGATTATCTGTTCTTCCCGGAGATTCGTAAAGCTGTGGAAGAGAAGAATGATGTGATTAGAGGATTTGTTGTGGGTGAGAATGGTCTGAAGGAGTTTGAGGTGGCTCTTGGGGAGCTTACGGATGATGAACGTGAGATTATTCTTAAAGGTTGTCTGATTAATTATAATAGAAAGTAATGGAAAGCGGGAATGCAGCTGGCCTCCTGGGGAGGCAGCTGCATTCTTTTGTATTGGAGGGACGCGCGAAAATAAAATGGTTTCAAACGCGGTTTCGGGATCTAGTAACTCTAAGTGTCCATAGATCTGCTAAAAGCATCAAAAAATATGGCAAACTCGCTTCGCTCAGACACGTGCCATATTTTTTGATAACGCAGATCTCTGGGCACTAAGAGTTACTACGATTCCTGCAAATGCGTTTGAAACCATTTTATTTTCGCGCTGGTGTTTTCAATGTGTAATAATGAAAAGACTGCTGCGCGGCTTTTTGGAGGTGAGTTAGGTAAGGCGTTGCCAATAGTTATGGTTTATATTGAATGTATTGGAAGGTTGTTTTTGGGAGGGACTTTGGGAAATTATAAGGAAGGGATATGCGAAATTATAATTTTGGATGTAGCTGAATTAAGTGAGCCTATTGCTTTGATTGAGGATGTCTGTTTGAGTGGTATGGGTATAATGTAGTAAGAAGAAAAGTCTGAAAATTATATAATGAATATAAATATTATGAAATTTATACAAATAATATAATAATAGAACAAAAATAATGAAATTAAATATAAAAATGTATTGACAAATAGGAACCAGGGTGGTATTATAATGACATCAAAAGAGAACAGCAAACAGAATAAATAATTAAAGAAATTCATTCAATTCATAGTATATATAAATGTTACAATGGAAAGGATGAAAAATAAGAGAAAGGTTCAGGTGATTCCATTGGGAAAGAAGTTATAAACTTATCAATATAAGAGTGGCGGGTATCGCATTTCCTGCAAGAAAGACCTGGTACATAGAATTGTAAATGAGAGTGTTTTCCTTATATTAAATATACGCACAGTTTAGTAAGGGAAAAAGAGTTTGTATCTAGGGTATTATAGAAGCGATAACTTATATTGAATATCTGTCACAGACCTGATACAAGGATTTTGATAAATGTGTAAAGAAATATTTATCGAGAGAGTATAACCCTTATCTCAATAGTTAGCCGGGAAGAGGAGTTCCAGGGAACAGAGAAATTGAAGGTAAGAACGATATTTTGAAATGCATATCAGAAGTTTAGGGATATGGATTGAAGCTTTGCATCAGAAGGATATCGAATACATAGTAAGTATACAAAGATATCAGAAGAGAAATATTAAGGTACTTTTTCAAGTGATATTTTACATAAAGCTTAGAACATCTGCCATTAATGTTCAAAGAAAGTATGAAACGCACATAAGGGAATTAAACAGTTGTGAATTTAAGAAGTTAAGTTTATGATTGCTTAACACGAATCGTTGATGAAAAAGTGTATCCGATATTTCAGAAATAGTAAATTATAATACGTGAAATTATAATTTAAAATCTATAGAACTTTCTAAGTAGTTTCAGATGAGTGAAGTAACTGATATCGAAGAAAGCAGAGGCGAATCAGATTATAAGTAGCCATATGAATTATGAGCAGGAAAGAGGATAAGAATTCAGATATAGAAAAACTAAATAGTGAAACCCATAAAGTAATCTGTAAATAAATATTGTTATAGAAAGAATACTAAGAGGAAAATAAATTGAATAACGAAGAACATTGAAACGGTCATCATTTTTGAAATTGAGAAAAGTAAAAAGTGATGACCGTTTTTGACGTGCAGATTGCGTAAATTATGAAATTAAGTTATACTCTCCATGAAAAGGAGAGTTTTTTTATGTGGATAAAAGATATCAGAGATTATATATTATATGAAGACAGAGATATTCTGGTGTGTCATAAGCCGGCGGGGATTGCGGTTCAGAGTGCACGGGTTGGAAGTATGGATATGGAGAGTATGCTGAAGAATTATATTGCACAGAAAGCTCCGGGAAGGATGCCATATCTTGGAATCGTTCATCGTTTGGATCAGCCGGTGGAGGGTGTTCTGGTGTTTGCACTGAATGCTAAGTCGGCGGCAGAGTTGAACAGGCAGATGACGTCGGGAAAGATAAAGAAGATTTATCTGGCAGTGACAGAGGGTGAGATAAAGGCAGAGAAGGCAATTCTGGAGGATTGGCTGAAGAAAGATAACAGAACCAACAGTTCGGCGGTTGTTGCAGCGGGGACTGTTGGGGCGAAGAAGGCAGTGCTGTCTTATGAAGTACTGGAGACGAAGAGAATTGAAGAAGAGGGAACTGAGCAGGATGGAAAAGTGAGAAGTCTGGTACAGATATGTCTGGATACTGGCAGACACCATCAGATTCGTGTGCAGATGTCACATGCCGGGATGCCGCTTGTTGGTGATAGAAAGTATAATCCACGGCAGAGTGGTCAGGAACCGCTGGCGCTTTGCGCTGCAAGGCTGGGATTTCAGCATCCTGTTACGAAAAAGAAGTTGGAATTTTGGGTAAAGCCTGCCGGAAGTGCGTTTGAGGGATGGAATGAAATAAGATTCCTGGATGATGTGTGAAACAAAGGTGAAAAATGTGTAAAATCTCTGGACGAATTCTGTAAAATGTGTATAATGTAGGAAGAAATATGCCCATGAGTTTGGGGCAGAGTTGTTTTATGAATAACCTGATATTTATGGATTGTTGTGCTGCATTGCGGTTTCAGCAATCTTCATTAGTTTACCATTGAAGGAAGAGGAGATCAAAATGAAAAGAGCAGTGGTAGCAGCGATAAGTTTGATGACAGGGCTGACTATGCTGACAGGATGCAGCAAGGCAGAAGTGGAGGAGACAATTCAGCCATTAGTGGCAGACGCTATCGAGGAATCTGATTCAGAAGCAGAAGCGGTGGATGAACAGGATGAGAGTCCGCTTATTCCGGAGATTGATACTGATGTAAAGATTGAAGCCGGATCCAGAATAGCGGTGGTGAGTAAATCTGTCAAGGGCGAATACTGGAAGATGGTTAAGAAGGGCATGGAAGATGCTGTTAAGGCAATCAACGATGCATATGGATTTAAGAAAGATGATCAGATCACAATGACTTTCGAGGGCCCGGATAATGAAGAAGATGTTGAGAGCCAGATTAATACAATAGATGCTGTTATTGCGGAGAATCCGGATGTTCTTTGTATTTCAGCAAGTGATATGGATTCCTGCCAGGCACAGCTTGAAGCTGCGAAAGAGAATGAAATTCCGGTTGTTGCATTTGACTCCAATGTATCTGAGAAGAAACTGGTAAAGGCATACAGAGGAACCGATAACGTGCAGGTGGGAAAGATGGCTGCTTATCAGCTTGGAAGCGCACTTGGAAAGATGGGAAAGGTTGCTGTATTTTCCGCACAGCAGAAGACAAAGAGTGTTCAGGACCGTGTGGATGGATTTATGAATAATATCCAGAAGTATGGGGATATTGAAGTGGTAGAAGTAATTTACTCTGATCAGGTAGATGATATGGAAACTGCCATGAAAGAGGTTCTTGATAAATATCCGGCATTGGATGGTGTATTCTGTACAAATGCAGATGTTACAGAGCTTTACCTTGGTCTGGAAAAGAGTGATGCGGGTGATGCTCCGGCATTAGTTGGAGTAGATGCTACGACGAAACAGCAGGAAGCAATCCGCAATGGTGAAGAAATCGGATGCGTTTCCCAGCAGCCTTATGCAATGGGATATCAGACGATCTGGACAGCGGCAGAGACAACAGCGCCTAAGAAATCCGTGACGATTGAGAAGAATCTGCTTCTGAATCCGGCATGGATAGACAGTGAAAGCGTGGACGATTCGGATAGCAGTGCATATCTTTATACGGAATAATGATGTATAGGGACGAGATATACGGAATAATAGTGTAGAAGCAGGAAAACACTGAGATAGAATAAAAAGAATAGAAAAAAACGAAACACGAAAGCAAAAGGATATCAGAAATTATTCTGATGATATTTGTTTTCGTGTTTTTTTGTGACCTGAAAATTTATTCAGTCTGGATTGCGTTTTGGGGGAGTGAGATAATACAAAATAGTAGACAAACGTTGCTCCTGTGTCTGATTATCAGATATCCGGCTTTATTTGTCTATTGTTCTGGCGAAATCTCTGTCGTAATATATCCGCATATCAAAAAGCATAAAGAGATGGCTTTGAAGCAAATAATTATGAGATATGGCGGTAATATTGGAATTGTATATAATATATCAGTCGTGATAAAAATATAACAAAAAAATATTGGATATAAAAAAATATTTGAATAATTCGCACAATTACATTGAATTTATTTGATAAATATGCTACAATTTCACTATAAATTTGGTTGAAAAAAGAGAAAAAATTGACGAAAGGAGAAGACGATGAAACAATGGTCAGAGATTATCAGAAATGTCACCATGTTGTCGCAACTTGGACTGTCTCTCATAACACCGATTCTGATATGCCTGGCAGTTTGCTGGCTCATTGTTTCGAAGACGGGAGTCGGGAGCTGGGTGTATATCCCCGGTTTTTTCTTTGGTCTTGGAGGTTCCGGGACAGTGGCGTATAAATTTTATCTTTCTATTAACAGACAGCAGAGGAAAGAAGATAAGAAGAAAAGAAATAAAATATCATTTAACAGACATTTATAAGAAATGAGAAGGAGATTTATATGAGCAGTGTAATGGATAATGTCCAGCCGGCTGTGAAGAAAGAAACACAAAGGGTTGCAGCTATCACAGGAATCGGATTGATACTGATGTGGATCATATTTGGAGTAATGCATGGATTTATGCCTCAGAAAGTACCACTTGATTATACGGTATTTCTTGGAGGTGCAGTCGGAGGATGTGTGGCAGTCCTGAATTTCTTTTTCATGGGACTGGCAGTACAGAAGGCTGCGGCAGCGACAGATGAAGACACAGCGAGGATGAGAATTAAAGCAAGTTATTCTCAGAGAATGCTGCTACAGATGCTGTGGGTGGTCGTTGCGATCGTTGCACCATGTTTCCATTTTGTGGCAGGAATCGTTCCGCTTTTATTTCCTGGAACAGGAATTAAAATAGCAGGAATTTTTCATAATAAGAAATAGTTGCTGTATGTGACCGGAATCAGGCGGATATCTGTGATTATAACAATTGTAGTATTCTATAAAATTGCTATAAATCAGAAAAATTTTTTATGAATCTGCAGAGAAAAGATTCGGGTAACGGACAGCAAGACGGATTACAAATATCTGTTCTATCAAGCCGGAAAACAGACCGGTAGAGACGGGAGGTGAATAAAGAGTATGGAGTTGGATATTACCGGGGCAAGGATATTCTTTACATTGCCCATCAATGTGCCTTTTCTCGGACCGTTAAGGATCAGTGAGACAATGGTAGTAAGCTGGATCGTAATGATTTTGATTACAGGACTGTGCATCTGGCTGACACATGATCTGAAAGAAGAGAATATTTCCAAGAGACAGGCGTTGGCTGAGCTTATAGTAGAGAAAGCCAATAGCTTTGTAGTTGGAAACATGGGTGAGAAATTCAGATACATGATACCTTTTGTTGCAGCACTTTTTGCGACAAGTGTAGTTTCCAATCTGATCAGTCTTATCGGACTTCGAAGCCCTACAGCCGATCTTTCTACAGAAGCGGCATGGGCGGTTGTGGTTTTTATCATGATCACAGCACAGAAGATCAAGACCGGCGGAGTTGGTGGTTATCTGAAAGGATTTACGACCCCGATTGCAGTTATGACACCGTTTAATATTCTTTCCGAGCTGGCTACACCTGTCAGTATGGCGTGTCGTCATTTCGGAAATATCCTTTCCGGTGTAGTAATCAATGGTCTGATTTATGGGGCACTGGCAGTTGCAAGTTCCGCACTTCTGGGACTGATCCCGGGTGTAGTCGGAGATGTACTGTCAAAGATACCGATTCTTGATGTCGGTGTACCTGCGATTCTGTCAGTCTATTTCGACTGGTTTTCAGGAATCATGCAGGCGTTCATTTTCTGTATGCTGACGGTAATGTATATCGCCAATGCAGCAGAGGAGTAGCAGAGATTTCAGCAGAATAATTATAACCATATCATTGTTGGAAATGAATTGATAACAGTGGTAATCGAAAAACAGCTGAAATATAACAGATGAGATGAAAGATAGCAGGGGAAAAGCTGCAAAATATTTCTAACAGGAGGGTTTTACTATGGATTTTCAGTTACTGGCAAAAGGTATCGCATTAGCAGGTTGTGCAATTGGAGCAGGATGTTCACTGATCGCAGGTATCGGCCCTGGTATTGGTGAAGGTAATGCAGTAGCTAAGGCACTGGAAGCAATCGGACGTCAGCCTGAGTGCAAAGGCGATGTTACTTCTACTATGCTTCTTGGATGTGCAATCGCAGAGACAACCGGTATCTACGGTTTCGTAACCGGTCTGTTACTTATCTTCGTTGCACCTGGTATGTTCATGAACTTCCTGAGCTGATAAGAAAGCGCAGATGCCGGATATGACAGATGAGAGGCATCTGATTGGAACTTGTGGAGATTTCCGGCAACAGCTGGATGAATCCGCATAAGTATAGACAGGAGGTTACAAACATGCAGGTACAGGAATTAGTTGGAATTGTGCCGTGGAATTTTATAGCGACGATTTGCAACCTTTTTATTCAGGTATATCTGATCAAACGTTTCCTCTTCAAGCCGATCAACGAGATGCTGGACAAGCGTAAGGCGAAAGCAGATGCTGAGATTCAGGATGCGGTGAAGGCAAAAGAAGAAGCCCAGGCAATGAAAGAAGAATATGAGAAGAATATGCAGGAAGCTAAGAATAAAGCAAACGACATTGTGATGACAGCTCAGAAAACAGCTGCGATCCAGAGTGAAGAGATGATTAAAGAAGCTTCCAGTCAGGTAACTGCCATGAAAGAAAAGGCAGAGAAAGACATTGCCCAGGAGAAACGTAAAGCAGTCAACGAGATCAAAGAAGAGATTGGCGGTATGGCTGTTGAGATTGCCGGAAAAGTGATCGAGCGCGAAATTAATGAAGAAGATCATACAAAACTGATTGATGAGTTTATTGAGAATGTAGGTGAGGCATCATGACAAAAACTGCCAGAGTGTACGGCGGCAGCCTGTATGACCTTGCCGCTGAGGAGAAACTCGATGGACAGATCATGGAGCAGATGATCGCGGTCAGACAGATTTTTCGAGAAAATCCGGGATATCTGAAATTGCTGGGAGAACCGGCAATTCCTGAGGAAGAGAGACTTAAGATGATTGAAGAGGCTTTCGGAGGACAGGCAGAGAGGTATCTTGTGAATTTCCTGAAGCTGTTGTGCGAACGTAAGATTCTGAGAGAATTTGCCGGATGCTGCGAAGAGTTCATCAGACGCTATAACAATGCACATGGAATCGCAGAAGCAGTGGTGACAAGTGCAGTGAAGCTCAGTGAAACTCAGATGGAGGCTCTGAAAGCGAAGCTTGAGAAGATAAGCGGAAAACAGGTGTATCTGGTACAGAAAACAGATACATCCGTAATCGCCGGACTTCGCGTGGAACTGGAAGGCGTGCAGCTTGACGGTACAGTGCAGAGTCGTATTTCCGGTATTTCAAAGAAACTGAATGAAATGGTAATGTGAGAAGATATCAGGATTGCAGGTTAAGAAGTCTTTTCGTGCGGACACGAATGATTTTAGTATGCTGGTCCTGGAATCGAAAATAAAAGAATATAAAAGGATGGAATGGAAACATGCAATTAAAACCTGAGGAAATCTCCAAGGTCATCCGAAGCCAGATAAAATATTACGAAAATGCCATTCAACAGAACGAGACAGGTACGATCCTTATGGTCGGTGATGGAATCGCCAGAGCCAGCGGACTGGTAAATTGTATGTCAGGAGAGCTTCTGGAATTTGAGGACGGAAGTTTCGGTATGGCACAGAACCTGGAGGAGAACAGTGTCTCCATCGTAATCTTTGGTTCAGATGAGAACATTGGTGAGGGTCAGACCGTAAAGCGTACAGGCAAGGTCGTGTCTGTACCGGTAGGCGACGCCATGGTTGGACGTGTTGTAAATGCACTGGGACAGCCAATTGACGGAGCAGGCCCTATTGATACAAAAGAATTCCGGCCGATTGAGAGTAAGGCACCTGGAATCTGTGAGAGAAGGTCTGTATATCAGCCTCTCCAGACAGGTATCAAAGCCATCGACTCCATGATCCCTATAGGACGTGGACAGCGAGAACTGATCATCGGTGACCGTCAGACCGGTAAAACTACAATTGCCACAGATACCATTATTAACCAGAAGGGGAAAGATGTGATCTGTATCTATGTAGCCATCGGACAGAAACGTTCCACAGTAGCTACATTAGTAGAGAACCTGACAAGAAATGGCGCGATGGATTACACCATCGTCGTAGCTGCTACAGCATCTGAGTCAAGCCCGCTGCAGTATATCGCACCGTATTCCGGCTGTGCAATGGGCGAGTACTTTATGAATAAGGGAAAAGACGTGCTGATCATTTATGATGATCTGAGTAAGCATGCGGTTGCATATCGTGCACTTTCCCTGCTGATTCGTCGTCCACCTGGACGTGAAGCTTACCCGGGTGATGTTTTCTATCTGCATTCCAGACTTCTGGAACGTGCAGCGAAGCTGGATGATGAACATGGCGGCGGCTCCATGACAGCACTGCCGATCATTGAGACACAGGCAGGTGATGTATCTGCCTATATTCCTACTAACGTTATTTCTATTACAGACGGACAGATCTTCCTGGAGACAGAGTTATTCCATTCAGGAATCATGCCTGCTGTAAACCCGGGTATCTCCGTATCACGAGTTGGTGGTGATGCGCAGATCAAGGCAATGAAGAAGGTAGCAGGAACACTGAAACTGATTTATTCCCAGTACCGTGAGCTGCAGAGCTTCGCACAGTTTGGTTCTGATCTGGATGCTGATACGAAGGCGCGTCTGGAACAGGGTGCACGTATCGTGGAAGTTCTGAAACAGAACCAGAATGCACCGGTTCCTGTAGAGAAACAGGTTGCGATTCTTTATGCGGTTACCAAGGGTGTTCTGGAAGCAGTTAAAGTTGAAGATGTAAGTGTATATGAATCAGGATTATATACGTATCTGGATACAGATGCAGCAGGCGTGGAAGTGATGCAGGAAATCCGCACAACAGGTAAACTGGAGCAGGAAACAGAACAGAAACTTCGCAGTGTGCTGGATGCGTACACAGAGAATTTCCTGAATACAAGACCTGAGAAATAAAGTGATTAGGAGGGTATCGTATGGCTTCGAATATGAAAGCGGTAAAGCTGCGTATCAAGAGTGTACAGAGTACCATGCAGATTACCAAGGCCATGGAGCTTGTAGCATCCTCCAAACTGCGTAAGGCAAAGGAACGTGCAGAGGTATGCCGTCCGTACTTTATAGAACTTCATGAGACATTGAAAGAGATTGCAAGAGAGAATACAGATTTCTCATCTGTTTATGCGAAAGAGTCCTCCAATAATAAAACCTGCTATGTAGTGATCGCGGGTGACAGAGGACTGGCAGGCGGATACAATGCAAATCTTTTCAAGTGTCTGGAGGCTTCGGCAGAAGGTAAGGACTACATGGTTCTGCCGGTTGGAAAGAAAGCAGTGGAATATTTCCGTCAGAGAGGGGTTGAAGCTCTGACAGAACAGTTTGCAGAGGCAGGAAGTATTTCTGTAGCGGACTGTTTTGAGATGGCAAATATGCTCTGCACGGAATTTCGCAAAGGAACCTTTGGCCATATTGAATTATGCTATACTGTCTTTAATTCCATGCTTTCCCAGCAGCCGGAGGTATTTTCCATGCTTCCTATGACTGATATCAGAGAGGAAAGCGGTGGTAAGATAGAGACGAAGAATCTGATTCTCTATGAACCGGATGGAGAGACAGTATTTGATGCCATTGTTCCGGAATATCTGGCAGGACTGGTTTATGGTGGTATCTGCGAAAGTACCGCAAGTGAACTGGCAGCCAGACGTATGGCTATGGACGCAGCCACAAGTAATGCGGAAGAGATGATTGATCAGCTCAACCTTTATTACAACAGAGCGCGTCAGGCAAGCATCACGCAGGAAATCACGGAGATTGTTGCAGGTGCGGAAGGTCTTTAAAATCTAAATATAATGAGCTGTCCGATAACTGCCAAGAGGTACCGGACAGCTAAGATATAATTTCCAATAGATAGGAGATTACAAACATGAGTGAAAAACACATTGGCGAGGTAGTGCAGGTTATTGGTCCGGTACTGGATATCCGCTTTGCGCACGATGAGCTGCCACCTCTTCTCAATGCCATAGAGATTGATAATGATGGCGCAAAGCTGGTTGCCGAGGTTGCACAGCAGGTTGGTGATGATGTGGTAAGATGTATTGCCATGAATTCTACTGACGGTCTGGTGCGCGGTGCCAAAGCTCTGGATACAGGCGGTCCAATTTCCGTTCCTGTAGGTGAGGAATGCCTGGGACGAGTATTTAACCTTCTGGGTGACCCGGTAGATAATCTTCCGGCACCGGAGGCAAAGGAACGCTGGTCTATCCATCGTCAGGCTCCTTCTTATGAAGAACAGATGCCTGCAACAGAGATCTTGGAGACAGGAATCAAGGTCGTTGACCTGATCTGCCCTTATGCAAAGGGTGGTAAGATTGGTCTTTTCGGTGGTGCTGGTGTAGGAAAAACAGTTCTGATCATGGAGCTGATCCACAACGTAGCAACTGCTCACGGCGGACTTTCCGTATTTACAGGTGTAGGAGAGCGTACGCGTGAAGGAAATGACCTTTATAATGAAATGAAAGAAAGTGGAGTTATCGATAAAACTGCTCTGGTTTATGGTCAGATGAATGAGCCGCCTGGAGCACGTATGAGAGTCGGACTTTCCGGACTTACAATGGCGGAATACTTCCGTGATGAGAAGAACCAGGATGTGCTCCTCTTTATTGACAATATTTTCCGTTTTACACAGGCAGGTTCCGAGGTGTCTGCGCTTCTGGGACGTATGCCTTCAGCCGTAGGTTATCAGCCTACACTGGCAACTGAAATGGGTAATCTGCAGGAACGAATTACTTCCACAAGAAAGGGTTCCATCACATCTGTACAGGCTGTATATGTGCCTGCCGATGACCTGACTGACCCGGCTCCTGCAACTACATTCTCACATCTGGATGCAACAACTGTACTTTCCCGTGAGATCTCCAGCCAGGGTATTTATCCGGCCGTTGATCCTCTGGATTCCACAAGTCGTATCCTTTCTCCTGAAATCGTAGGAACAGAGCATTATGAGATTGCCAGATCAGTGCAGAGGGTTCTTCAGCGTTACAAAGAGCTTCAGGACATCATTGCCATCATGGGTATGGATGAGTTGTCAGAGGAAGATAAACGTACTGTAAGCCGTGCACGTAAGGTTCAGAGATTTCTGTCACAGAGTTTCTCTGTAGCAGAACAGTTTACAGGTATGCCTGGCAAATATGTTCCGCTGAAGGAGACACTGAGAGGATTCAGGATGATCCTGAACGGTGAGTGTGATGACATTCCTGAGAGTTATTTCCTGTTTGTGGGAACCATCGATGAAGTGTTTGAAAAAGCCAAGAATCAGTAAAGGGGGAAATGTCCTATGAGTACTTTCCCGTTGAGAATCGGAACACCGGACGGACTGCTCTTTGAAGGTAATGTGGAGCGTGTGATCTGCAGAACTGTCAGCGGTGATCTGGCTATCCTTGCCAGACACTGTAATTACTGTACTGCCCTTGGAATGGGCGAAGCAAGTGTGGTAATGGAAGACGGCAGCAGACGGACCGCAGCCTGTATTGGCGGAATGCTTTCTGTTATGAACGGAAAGTGCCGTGTCCTTGCAACTACCTGGGAGTGGAAAGAGGATATTGATGAGCAGCGTGCACAGGAAGCTAAGAAAAGAGCGGAGGAGATGATCGCAAAAGGTGGTTTGACTGATCATGATTATAAGATTGTGGAGGCTAAGCTGCAGAGGGCGTTGGTGCGTTTGAGTGTGAAGAGTTGAGAAAATAGGAGTTATTGAAAGACTGACAGGAAATCCGGGAGGGGAGACTGTCGGTCTTTTTTTGCTTGTAATATGGTTTTTTGGGGGGGATATAGTGGGAAGAATCTGAGGGAGGGATTTGAAGGAGGGACGCATAGAAAAATAATTTATTTCATGTGCGGTTTCGGACATTAAGATATTCTAAGCTGCTAAAAATCTGCTAAAGGCATGAGAAAAATGCCACAAACTCGCTTCGCTCAGACAGTGTGTCATTTTTCTCATAACGCAGATTTTGACCAGCTAAGAATATCTAAATATCCTGCAAATGCACATGAAATAAATTATTTTTCTATGCTGGTGGTTGGCTCTTTCAAATACACTTTAAGCGAAGCAGGTAAGTCCCCTGCGGAGGTCGCGAAAAACAATAAGCAGTGAGTGGGGACTTGCTTGTATCAGGTGTAGTAAGTTTGAAGTGACTTGACTAAGTAAATTAAAATGGAAATAGGGCTGATAGTGTGATATGATTTGAATGGCAAAAGATATTTTAATATAAAAAATCAATATGAAAATAGTTAAAGTTTTTCAGTTTGTGTAGCTGAGAAAAATGAGCGGAGGTGTATTTGTTGAAGGAAAGTACATATCAAACACCTTGTGGAAAGATTCATTATTGGTCAAGTATTCTGAGTTTGGATACAACGACGCTTATATTTCTTCCAGGGCTGACTGCTGATCATAGATTGTTTGATAAGCAGGTTGAGTACTTCGAAGGAAAATATAATATTATTGTATGGGATGCACCGGCTCATGCATCCTCCTGGCCGTTCCGGTTTGATTTTGACCTGTTTGATAAGGCAAAATGGCTGAATGGGATTCTTGAAAAAGAAGAAATCATAAAACCAATTATAATAGGTCAATCAATGGGAGGATATGTAGGACAGGCTTATGCACAATTGTATCCCGCTCAGCTGGCAGGTTTTATTTCCATTGATTCTGCACCATTGCAGAGAAACTATGTGACTGCAGTGGAAATCTGGCTTCTAAAAAGAATGGAACCAATATATGCACATTATCCATGGAAGTTGCTTTTGAAATCCGGAACTGAGGGAGTTGCAACTTCCAGTTATGGCAGAAACCTGATGCGGGAAATGATGCTGGTCTATGATGGTAATCAGCATCGTTATGCACAAATTGCCGGGAATGGATTTCGTATTCTGGCAGAGGCAATGGAAAAGGATCTGCCATATGAAATCAAATGTCCTTCCTTGTTAATATGTGGCACAAAGGATCATGCTGGCTCATGTATAAGGTATAATAGAGCATGGCATCAAAAAACGAAAATTCCTTTAAAATGGATTGAAGGAGCCGGCCATAATTCTAATACAGATAAACCGGAGATGATAAATAGTTTGATAGAAGAATTCCTTTCAAATATTTTATGACAGGCAACTCAAAGTCATTTGAATTGAAAAATCGAAATTTATAAAGGAGAATATTGATGAAATTATTTTTATGTTCGCACTTTTCAAGTGTAGGAAGTCTGATAAAGGAAGAAATTGAAAATAAGAAAGTCGCATTTATTCCAACAGCTTCACTGCGTGAAGGCTACACCGGTTATGTCGGCTCGGCTCGAAAATTATTCAAAAAGTTGGGAGCAATCGTAACTGAAATTGATATTTCAACGGAGGCTTATTCAACGATACAGTCTGTTTTTGAAGAAGCAGATGTGATATATTTTACTGGCGGAAATTCTTTCTTTCTTATGGACCAGCTCCGTAAAACGGGAACTGATGGGCTACTGAAAAAGGAATTGGCAAATGGAAAATTGATGATCGGCGAGTCGGCAGGCGCAATTATATGCGCTCCAAGCATCCAATATATCGAGCAAATGGATGAAAAGCCAGAGGACTACTCACAAGAAGATGATGCAGGGCTTGATTTGATTGATTTCTATGTTCTTCCGCATTATCTTACAGCACCATTTAAGAAAGTTACCGAGAAAATAATGACTGAGTTTTCGGATTTGAATCTATGCCCGATTAACAACCGTCAGGGAATTGTAATTGATGGTGAAGGTTCAAAGGTTATTTGCAAAGACTAATTTGAAAATTCCAGTTGATATTCCACTTATTTTAGGAAATTTAATAACTATTATATTTGATTATCAAATTCTTCGCAAACCCTTGAAAACACTAAGTTTGTAGCAAGTGTACTTTCCCTTACTCTTTCCCTTGTGTTACATTCTCCCATTAGCTTTCATGAACCTTAATATGGGAAAAATTAAGGGAAAGAAAATTTCATAACACAGTATAACATATAACAATAACAACATGGTGAACTGATTGAAATGTTTTCGATATTTAACTCTATAACTGATTATTAAAAAAATGGAGATAAGATACGATGAGAACAATATTTGCAGAATACAATCCACACAGAAACAGCATTGATGTTTATACCAATGCCGGTTATATGCTCCGCATTGACTGTTGGGAAGCTGAGAAGAACTTAAAAACCACTCCTGGATCAGACTGCGCATTAAATACACTTGCTATTGATGAGCCACTTGAATATGCACGATTATATCTTGATGGTAATATGCAAATGTGGGTAGATGCAGAAGATTCTTTGGAATTGTAAACCACAAGTAGCCTGTATGCTTTATTTTACATACAGGCTACTTAATCAAAATCACCATAATTGATCAAGCAAGTTTTTTTAATATACCTCGGAGTCATTTTCGTTCGATCTTTCATCGCTAATAAAATTTCTCTGAAGTGATAGCAGATAACAGATTGGCAGGTTTTTCTAAAAAATAATCTGCTTTTATGTGCTTATTATGACTGCCCCATACTGCTAAAGCAAAATCAATTCCCGCATTTTCCGCACATTTACTGTCATATTTGCTATCTCCGATATAAAGTACTTTCCTATGGTCTGTTTTTGATAATTCCACATATTTCAAAATCGGTGCGGCATTGGGTTTATGTTCCTGTGTATCGTCTGCACATATGATTGTTTTGAAATAATGACTGATACCAAACGGACAAAAATCATGTGTAAATTCTTCCCTTGTCTTTGATGTGACAATCCCCATTTCATAATCCAGACTTAGAAGATTTTTCAATAATTCAACGATTCCGTCAAATACTTTAATGTTATTTGTATAGTTACGCATATTTTTATCCCATAATTCTATCGCATAGGAAGTGTCTTTTATCGCAAGTTTTTTCAAAGCGTCTGTTCCTGTAATCCCTAACGCAAATCTTAGTTCAGAACATGGTATCTCTCTCCCGGACAATCCCTTTATAGTTTCCTGTAAAGAATGTAATACAGCATATTCCGTATCAATCAGAGTGCCGTCAATGTCAAAAACGATATGCTTATACTTCATGATGCCACCTTTCCCTGTCTGTATCAAAATAACGTATCACCCTGCATGGATTTCCTACTGCAACACAATTAGGCGGGATAGGGCGGGTAACTACACTTCCAGCCCCTATCACGCTGTTTTTTCCTATAGTGACTCCGGGCAGAAGAATACAGCCGCCGCCAATCCAGACATTACTTTCTATTTCTATCGGACGTGCATAGGTTCTAAAAAATGTTGTCTGACGTTCCCTCCAATCCGGCACAAACCTTTCCTGTGGTAAGACAGGGTGTGAAGATGTATAAATCTGCACATTTGACGCAATCAATACCCTGTCGCCAATTCGGATAGTTTTGTTATCCACAAAGGTACAATTCATATTGACGATCACATCATTTCCCAAAAAAATATTTTTTCCATAGTCGCAATGAAAAGGCGTGTCGATTGCCACATTTTCCCCTATTCCGCCCAACAGCTCCCGAAGAATGGAAGTGCGTTTTTCTGTATCTCTATAATCAGAAAAATAATATTTCCGTGTTAATTCCCTTGTGCGGGCAATCTGCTTTAACGTATCGCTGTCCGCTGTTTCCAAAAAATCACTGGATTCGTAATACACAATATCCCCCCTTAACGAAAACTGTTTTCCATAACGCCCGGAAGCAGGGCATAGATAGAACAGCCAATCTGATCCTCAAACCGTTCTTTAATCTCTAAAATCTTTTTCCATCTGTCTATTGTCGCTGGGTGAACGCCGTATCGCATTGTCACGTCTACAAATCTCTTTTCCAAAAGACAGAACCCCGAAGGCATAGCCAATGCGTCACATAACTGTACAAGACGGTCATAATCATCATATACCGCATTTGCAACAAATTCTTTCATAAACAGGTAATCCTCATCACTGACATCAAACTCTCCGATAGATGTGGCAATATCCTGTATCATAAATGCGTGGGATATACATATTTGTGCGGCTTTTCCCCACCCACGCTCCATACAGTAACGATAGCCGTCTATCAGATGCCTTTCCGAACTCACTCCGGCATAACGTCCAATATCGTGTAACAGCCCGAAAATATACGCCTGTTCAGAAGATAAATCTTTACAGTGTGACGCAATGTTTTTACAGGCTTCGGCTACATACCGGGAATGTTCTGCCCATGCTCCCGGATTGGATTCTGCCGCTTCCCTTAATGCCAGTTCTGCGGTCTGAATGTTCAACTCCATTTTTAACTCCTTTCAAAAGGGCGGGGCTGGAAGATAAACTGTCCAGCCCCTTTATGATGAAATATTTACAGATAAATCAGCAATCCCCGGCATAGTACGAAACAATGTTCATATAGTCCGTTGGATTCGGAACTTCTAAAACAAGCCGCAAACAGTTTTTGTTTTGGGAGTATTGCCGCCACAAACTGCCCTGTATCTTTTCTTCCCCATCGATGTTTTGTTTTTTACCATCCGGGCAGAGCATATTTACTTTGCCGGAACAGCTATTGACCGTATCTAAAAAATTTTTCATGTTCAGAATGTTCAGTTTTACCACTTTGCACTCACCTCCTGTAAATGACGGATTTACTTTACAGGTATCATTATAATGCAAAAGGAATAGAAAAAATATTTCTTTTCTGCCCTTATCTATCACTATTCTGCCATTTTCTCCGATATTCTGTGGGTGAACAATGTGTGTATTCTCGAAAAACCTTTCCAAAATAACTGCTACTCCCCAAACCGCACTCATGGCTGATAACGGTAACTGCTTCCTGCCCCTTTGCTAGCATCTGACAGGCTGCTTGCAGACGGTAAGCCTTTATATACTCTACGGGTGTCATGTGCAGACAGTCATGGAACACTCTATAACACTCCCTTTCGCTTAGGTATGCTGCTGCCGCAAGTTCCGGGATAGAGATTTTCTCTCTGTAATGTTCGTGAATATATATCATCATCAGCTTTATTTTATCGTTGCTTTTATTATGTTCCCCCTTTTTTTCACGCATAGGACGGGATAGTTCAAAAAGCATGAGCCATATTTCTGTTAGGGTTTCCCGCAGTTTTATTTCATATCCAAATTCATCACTGGATAAACGAAATGAAGCGGCAAGCAGTTTCAAAATCCTTTCTTCTTCTGCATTGCCTGGAAAAAGCGGAATTACCTCAATCTGTGGGGCTGTTATGATAGGCGCAATATATTTTTGTTCAATCCTGCTTCCCTGTTCCCCGGCAAGTAGGGAAACATCGAAAATATGAAGTAGCTGTATATTCTTTTCTTTCTGCGATATTGCTTTTGTCATATGGAGTACATTGGAATTTACTATGCCGCCGCTTCCAGCCGGAAACAACAGTTTTCCTCCCGGCGTATCATATTCAATGCTACCACTTTCCATATAAAAAAGTTCCACTGTCTTGTGCCAGTGCCACGGTACATAATGTCCGATATACTTGTCAAGTTCTGCCCTTGAAGCGATATAGGGAAAATCTTTTTCAAAACCGGGAAGCAGTTCTTCCTTGCTTCCAGTATAAAATTCAATGCTATGGATATTTTTCATGTCTGTTCACCTGCACATCTGCGATTTTGTATCTGCTTTATGGATTAAATATACTAGAATAGCTCGGTAATTGTCAATCAATCAAAACAGATTCATTTGGAAGATTATAAAAAATAGTGTTAAAAATCAAAGAACAGTTTTCACAGACTCTAAAAATCTGGATAACTAAAAATAAGTATATTTGTTTTGTGAAAAACAGGCAGTTTTACCTGCCCATTTTACTTTAAAAATATCCTCGTTTTTCTCGCCAGTTTTTCACATAACATCGGATTCCGATATAAACCGCATGTACCAGAAGTAGCAACATAATGAGGTTTATCGGAATAATTGATTTTATCCATTTTCTGAAATAGATTATGATAGCTGTACTCATTATCACCACCATGATGCTGATAATATCCCAGCAATATTTCCGGTAGATTTTCCCCACCTGATAGCCAGTCCCGATTATCAGCAATCCCGTTATGATAAATAAAATTCCCATAACAATACTTACAATCAGCCAGTACACAATCCCTGAAATGATACTATTTGAGATTCCACTGCTTAACTGTCCGAAAGAATCTGCACCTGCAACAAATTTTTGAAACAGGCTTAAGATTCCTTTAGCAAACATACTGAAAAAGCTAATACAGTCACTAAAGAAAACTGGAGAAAGGATAGCAGTGAATAGTGTAATGGCTATACTGTACCATGCCAGCAGAAACAGGATACTTTCATAACCAGCCGTCATATTTTTATATTTTTTCTCTAACTGAATTTTACGGTTATCGCATTTTTCTTTTGCTTTTTGGTAAGCAGTGCGGTCACAGTTATCGCATTTCTCATAGGGCACTTTTTTCTCAACAGCTACCTCTGTTGTCTTTTGGTGTGTCTGTGCATAGCGTTTTGCCTGTTCCGCTTTTTCATACCTAAATTTCCATGCCACGACTTCTGCGTCGGCTCTTTTCCTGCTGTCTGTCTCGTTGGCTAATTGTTCTTCTATTTTCCTTAATCTTGTCCGCAATGCTTCGATATTCTCGACTCTGTTTTCGCTGTTCAATTTCTCGTTCAAGGTCAGCAATCTGTTTAGCTGCCTGTTCAGTTCCATAATCATCTGGTCTTTCTGATCCAGTTCGTCCTGCATCTGTTCTGTCATCTGTAGAAGTTCTTCCACTTGACCGACGTTCTCTAAGTTTACGCATTCTCGCATCTATATCCCTCACTTTCTCTATCTGCTGTTTAAGGTCAGTAATTCTCTGCTCTGTTTCAGCAATAAGCTGTTCTCGTTGTTCAGCTTCTGCGTTAATTCCTGCCATTGCTGATTCTCGGTTTCCAACTGTTCGATTCTGTTTTTCTGCTGTTCGATCTGGGAAAGCAGTTCTTCTGTATCTGGCAAAAGATTCAGCAGTCCGGATAACTCGCTGTTTAATATCTGCAAACTCTGGTTCTGCTCCTGAAAGGACAGAAGCTGTCTGTCTTTTTCCTGTAATTCCTGTACCATCTCTGCCATAAGGTTCTGCTGTTCCTCGATCTGGTTTATCATTGATTCCATCATGGGAATGACTTCCCGGCTTTCTTCTAATGTCATTTAATCGCTCCTTCCATAATGATAATGCACCTGATACTTTTCCAAAGGTGTCCAGTATCTTTTGCAATAACGTGTTTTGCTGTTTTATGATTTGATTTTCCGCTACTTTCCACGAACCTTTTATTTCCTGCCCGGCAAGAAATTTTTGTTCAATCTTTCTTGCGTCAGCACCTTCATGGATGGTAGGAATCTGGAGTTTTCCCTGTTTTTCATAAGAACGGTGATCAACCTGATTATGCAAAGGAAGATGTTCATTACACACCTTTGCCCACTCACTCCGCCACAGCTCACAATTTTTGGGATTGTTCCATCCAGTAGCATCGGTCAGCACCCGTTTCCATTGCAGGCGGTTTCTTGCACCAATCTTCTGGATTCCGTTTTCGTCTAATACAGGGATACGGATTCCATGACGGTCAGGGTTTTTCTTATCCTGCCACCAGTCCGGGTGGGATTCGTCAATCACGATATTTCCGCTTTTATCTCTGACAAAATCCCAATCCTTGACTTCTTTCTTTCCCCAAGAATGGTCCGGGTTAAAAGGTCGCATCGTCAGAAGCAGGTGGACATGGGGGGTGCCATCCCCTTTGTCGTGGATACTCCAATCAGCACACATTCCCTTATCCACAAATGTTTTTTGGATATAGTCGGATGTATATTGAATCTGTTCCTGTCTGCTCCATTCTTTTGGGAGGGCAAATTCAAATGACCTGCCAAGTTGGGCATCCGCACTTTTTTCAATCTTCAATACCTCATTCCATAATCTTTGTTTCTGAAATGTGATTTTGAATTTTTCTAAAGCAGCTTCTTTATCTTCTGACCTTTTGTAGCGGACAGATTTTTGAAAGCGTTTTATATTTTCTTCTGGTACTATCTGCCATTCAGGAGGTGCGTTTTCACACATCATCAGACTGGTGTAGACCACTTCTTTTTTAGAAGTGTAATAACTGATTCTCCCGGTTTCCTCGTTTTTCATCACATCCCCATTGAGATATGCGGAAGCGGAGATAACAGATTTCCCTTTACTTCGTCCGACTATTTTGATTGTGTAATGAAAAATCGCCATATCTGGATTCCTCCTTTCTGCACATCCGGTATAGATTTCCGGCAACATTGCTTTCGATTTTAGAAAAAGCAGCATTGCCAGAACGCCCTCTGCGTAAGAGTGCCCTGCGCATAGCAGCCTGCATGGAATGCGCCTCTCTGGCGAAGAGTGCCTCCTGTGGCATGAGCAGGTCTGGCTGAAAGCCCCGCCGACGGAACGAGCCCGGCAAGCGTGAGCGCAGACCGGTTGCCACTTGTGGCAAACTTATTGGGACGACCTCTGGTTGTCCATAAGTGCGCCTTTCATGAAAAAGCAATGAAGGGAATGAAAAACTCATCCCATCCGCCATTACACTTCCTCCATATCGGTATTTGTTTCTTTCTGCATTGCCTTTGAGAAAAATTTCCCATTGGCTTCCTGCTTTTTCAGAAAACCAATCAGCTTTGGGATGTCTTCCTCCTCAATAGTCGCACCAAGAACGGATTCCACCGCACCGCCAACCTGACAGAGCCTATGGGTTCGTTTTTTACTTTCTTCGGCTTTCTTTCGTTTTAGAAGTTCTTTCTTCTGTGCTGCATATCGTTTTGCTTTTTCAAGGCTTTCCTGTTCCTTCTTTTCCATTTCAAGCATTCGTTCTTCATAACTTTTTGTTGATTTTGCCATTCTTACATTCTCCTTTCCTTCACAAACATAAGTTCTCGGTTGCGTATCAGAAGAAGCACATGGTATAATCTTCTTGCGTGTAGGTATATCATGGCTTCGGTCTGATAGAACCTTTGGCGGTTTCTTC
>NZ_JBBKBP010000023.1:0-63103 GCF_037890165.1 Blautia sp. HCN-1074 | reverse complement strand
ACATGTAAATGTACGAAAAATTTATAAAGTCTACCAATCAGGTTTTTTTCGTTGTACAATGCTTTCTGTCGTACAGGGTTACTTTCCTTTGTAATGGTTTTGCCAAACTCATTATACATCAGAAAGCCCTGTACGATATTTTTTATGAAAAAACCTGTAAAGTGGTGTATTTATTTATAAGAATTTCGATAATCGGTAGGAGTCATATTTTCATATTTTTTAAATACCCTGCTAAGCTGGGTGGAACTATTGTATCCAACATGCTGTGCAATCTCATCAACCGTCATGTCTGTTTCTATCAGATATTGTTTGGTTGCTCTTATCCTTTCCAATGGTATTTAGATAATTTTGCCTCTATTCTAAACTTAGAGGTCTAACAAAAAATATTAAAAAGTCTTGACTTATAAGGCAAACTGTGCGGCCGATCTCATTACTGATTAATTTTTAAGGCACTTCTAGGGTCTGACCCTATGAAGTACAACTAAAAAGGATAAAGCAGGGCTAAAAGATCTATAAAAGAATTATAAAATCGGGTATAGTGGCATTTAAAGACAATGAGGAGCTGTCAGAAGAATATGGGGCTATCGTATAGATGTTTTGAGTTAAGAAGGGATACGTGGAATGAATAAGTAGAATTCTGTAGTTGCTATGTTCCCTCAAAAGATATATACTTAAATTACAAATAAAAGCTGGTCAAGGGAGAGACTTATGGATGTGAAAGACAGTATTTCTGTAACACTAAAGACGATAGATGGAAAAGAAACGAAAGATCAGTCAGCAAAGAATATTTTTTCATATAAACCAATTATGAGTAATATTCTAAAATATACTGTAGAAGAATATAGAGACTGCTCCCTGGAAGAAATTATGAATTGTATAGAAGGTGATACGATTCAGACAGGAACCGCGTTGGTAGAAGAGGATATGGCAAAAACCATACGTGGAGAGGATACAGAATTTCATACGACAGATGAAGCACCAGCAGCATTTGATATTCTGTTCCGTTCTTTAAATCCAAAAGCAGAAGGAAAGCTTCTGGTAAATCTTCATATTGATTTTGAGATACAGCAAAATTACACACCGGGTTATCCGGTTGTAAAAAGAAGTATATATTATGGCTGCCGTAAATTGTCTGCACAATTAGATAAGATAGGGGAAAATGGAAAAGGATATGGTCATTTAGAAAAAGTGTACAGTATCTGGATCTGCCTCGATAATATTCCCAGGAAACTGGAAAATACCATATCATATTATAAGATGCAGAATTACAAAAAAGAGGGAATCAAAGACAAAGAGTTCCGAATTGATTCCAGGGAATCAGATCTTTTGGAGATTATAATAGTACGGCTCGGTGGAGAAGGACAGGAAGAAAAGGGACTTTTGGATCTCTTATATGGATTATTTTCCGGAAACCAGAAAAAAGTATTATCATATATTCCAGATTCGGATAATCAAGTTCGTCAGAAGGAGGTGTCTGATATGTTAAGTATGATTTCTTATGCAGAGGAAAATGGAATAAAAAAGGGCGAAAAAAAAGGTGAAAAAAAGGGTGAAAATCGATTAGGAGCACTTATAAATATTCTATTAAAGAATAAACGTTATTCAGATGCTGAGAAAGCATCTGAGGACGAGGTGTATCGTGAACAACTATATAAAGAATATAAATTATAGAAATGGGTGGTTATTTTGAAAACTCCGGGGACTTAAATTTTCGACGACTGGTGATGCTCGAAAGGATGCTCGTTTCAATCGGAATTGGAGTCTGCATCCTATGAAGTCCAGGTTTTAGTTTTTGCCATTCTAAAGATAGTCTCAGCATATTGTGCTTTTGTCAAGGACATTGAGGTCAGACCGTGCGTCCAGCAAAGAGCATGTAGTCCGACAGGTGGAAATTATAATATAATAAGATTTAGGTAATTAAACAATATCGCATACATAATACAGAAAATGTACTATTTAATCGGAGAAAAATATGTATAGAGAAAGAGTGAACGAAAAACTACCGACAGAATATTTGTTGCATGAATTTGATGAATTGATTTCCTGTAAGAGCCTTGGTAGTTATAATTGTTGTGAAATGGTTTCGATATATTTATGCCAAAGAGAAAAGGAAATGCCGGATAATGTATATACAATTTTTGTATTTGAAACAAGACCGAACGTAGAAAAGAGCTCGGAGAGACTTTTAAAAAAGCTTAAAAGTATTACTGATACATATTCATTAGGAATACAGAGAAAGGTGCTGGATGTATCAGAAGTTCGAAGTATTTTTGAATTGTTATGCAACAGTAGAGATAAGAAGGAAGTAGACATCGGAGATGGAAGGTTAGAAACAGGATATCTGGAAGGGGTATCGAAAGTTTTTATTCAGCAGGACAGTACAAAAGAGATGCTTTTAAACAAAGTATTAAAAAATAATTTTATTAATGGAAGTTATATTTTGGAATTTTTTGACTGTGATAAAAAGATTGTAAATGTGTTGAACACAGTGCAGTTCAGAAAGATGACAGATACAATATTCGATGCAATTCCAATTGATTTGTTTTCTGTATCAGATCGTATTGGGAATTTTGTGTTTCAATTTCCGTCAACGAATGTAAGGGTTTCTTATAAAAAAGATGATATGGAGAGACAGTTAACGTATGATGTGTCATTTGATAAAGAATGTGAGTCAGATGATCAATTTCTGGTATTGTCAGAAGGCGTTTTTGATGATTCGATTATTTCATTTGGTGCCAGGACATTTAAACAGGAAGGATGTAATACTACATTTGAAGTTGGTGATGCTTCCCGATTTTGCAGGACAACGATAATTGATGTAAAACGGCAATTGATTTTGTCGCGTCAGGAAACAAGCTTTATAAGAAGAATGACGTGTGTGCTGCAGATGGGTGCACAGTATGGAGAACAGCGTATCATTTATGATGAAACAGGACAGGTTGTTGACATTATTGAACTCATATCAGCGGAGAATGTTAATATAGAACAACCTGTTATTCGGACGCGAGATAGTCATATACATAAGCGTCAGTATAGCAGACGAGTTGATGAGTTATATGCCAGAGCTGAGTTTAGACGGTATGGAAGAGATTCAGAACCGCAGAAAGCTTTGAAAGATGTGATTGCATTGATGAATCGTGCACAAACAGGGAAGGTGTATCTGTGGGATCCTTATCTGACAGTTGAGGATATTTTACATACTTGGTATTTTACGAAAAGTATGAATGTAACGTTATATGCAATTACATCTGGTGAAATTGCCGAAAAAAGTAAAATGAGTGTATGTGATTGGATAGAACAGCAGCAGGAAATTATGGAGAAAAGGAGTAATCATTATGGTATACATGTAGAGCTTAGATGCCAGTGGGCTGATTATGGTTACAGTTTTCATGATCGTTTTCTCATGGTGCTTAATTTAGATCAGGATACCTCTTCTGTCTGGTCACTGGGTACATCTGTGAATAGCCTTGGAAATAAACATCATATTATTCAAAGTGTGGAACATCCACAGATGATGATAGACGCATTTGAAGAATTATGGAATGAGCTGGATGCTCCGGAATGCCTGGTATGGAAGAAAGGAGTATGATGGAGAAGACAATAAAAAAAGATATTTGGGAAATGATCAGTTCGGTGAGTTATAGTACTCATATTGCTGGTAACGCAGGAAGGGCTGATCAGAAATTTTTTGAACATTTGCAGGAAGGTATTGCGGATAATGATTTGGATAAGATATATGAATTCATTGATGCGTATGAGAGGGGAAAAAGTATAAAACCTGATGAATTAGTCTGCAGATTGTTTCAAAAAGCATATAGGGAGGACTCTGCACGTTTATGCCAGCTTTTGGCAGAGAAAAATAACATTGTAGATTATTGGATATTTCTTTCAACTTGCTGTGAAACAGATATACTTGTGGATTTTGCAAAGATGGATGTAGCATATCCTTGTTTCTATTATGAATGTGCCAGGATTTTGTTGAAACGGACATCGGGTATAGATGAAAAATGCAAAGAGGCAATAATTGCAGCGGTCAAGAGAATTGCTGACAGGGATTTGGCGTTGTGGGAGCGCTGGGTACAAAGAAAGGAACATAATACAAATTGGCAGCAGCTTCTTTTTAGTGTTCTTTCTAAAGTCAGCAGAGAAGCGCTGAAGCGTTTTGCACAGACAATCAATCTGGATATGATGCTGCAGAATCATAAAGAGGATATTGTGGCTTGGGAATTTGAAAGGTTATCGGATACATCAAAAAAATATATCTTAGAAAATATAAGTAAAGATATTTTGGAGAATTGGAATTTATTGTTCGAGAAAAAGAAGAAAAAACATGAGAATTTAAGAGAAATATGGTTTTCTGGTTACTTTAGTTTAATTTTGAATTCTCTTCAATATGATTTGAAAAATAAGGAGGAGTGGAAACTTAGTTTTTTAAATTACGAAAAAATATTAGAAAAAGATATGTATGCATGGTATGAGAAAACGACACATATGTGTTGCGCTTTTTTCTATGATATAACGCAGATATTTTATATTGTACTGGCAGGGCAGGAAAAGCAGATTATAGAGGCGGATGAAAGCGTGACTCAAAGTATCAGGAAGATACAGTTATTTATACGGCGGCATGAGGATTACTGGAAGGATCATGTTAAACAAAAAATAGAACTGGAACATAGACTAGAGGCGATGTTGTAGATTTAAGTGGAAATTCATAACCAGTAAAGGACAAAGGATGAATATTTTAATAATAGGAAATGGATTTGATTTGGCACATGGTTTGCCCACGAAATATGCGGATTTTTTGAAGTTTATAGATTTTTTTTACAAGCATAAGGCACAAGAAAGTTCAAGATTAGAACTGATTGCGGGAGAGGATATCCATTGCTATAAGTATTTTACAGACCTATTTAATAGCAAACAAGATTCTGAATTTGATCAGTATTTATATGATCAATCAAGAAAAACAATTCATGAGTTAAGTGATTTGTGCAAGGATAATGCATGGATTAAATATTTTTCAGAGGTGTATAAAAGCAGAGAGCAAAAAGGGAAAGACGGGTGGATTGACTTTGAAAGTGAAATTTCCCTGATTATACAGACATTCAACAGTGTAAGCAGGGATATACAAGAGACCATACAAAAGGGAGGCGTAGGAACGGTGCTTTCACAAAGGCAATTAAACGTTCTTGCACTATTTTTGGAAAAGATGGATAGTTCATCAGGAATGGCGACCCATGTCTGGAAAAAAGAAGAAATTGACTTTTGGAAACAGAAACTTCTGGAAGATCTGAATAAACTTACACGTGCACTTGAAATTTATCTCTCAGATTATATTAGCAATTTTATGTTGGGAAATGGACTGCCAGATATAAAAAACTTGCCATATTTGGACAAAATTTTATCGTTCAACTATACATGTACATATCAGAGGATATACGGAGAACATCCGTTTTTGGAGTTTGATTATGTGCATGGAAAAGCTGTTTTAAGGAATGATATCCAATCTACAAATATGGTGCTTGGAATTGATGAATATCTGGAAGGAGATGCGAGAGATAAAGACCTCGAATTTATAGAATTTAAGAAATTTTTTCAAAGAATACATAAGGAAACAGGGGGCTTATATGAAGGCTGGCTTGAGGAAATTCAGTCTGAGAAAAAAATATATGAAATATCAGCAATCGTTAAAGAGAATGGAATAGTTAAAAAGCATCACAGAGTAGTTAAGTACCATAAAGTTTTTATATTTGGACATTCATTAGATATTACGGATAAGGATATATTAAGAAAATTTATTTTAAACGAAAATGTTAAGATAATAATTTTTTACACTGATAAAGAGGATTATAAAAAGAAGATTATCAATCTGATAAAAATTATAGGGCAGGATGAATTGGTAAAGAGAACGGGTGGGAAAAATAAAACAATAGTGTTTCAAAAGATAAATACGTGCACATTGGAATCTGATTCCATGAGGGAAAAATAAAAAAGAATAAAGCATGGGAAGATTTGTGAATCCAGACAATAGTGCATTTCAGTTTGCTCTGAATTCCAGAATATATGTGGATAAGACAGATATTATTAGTATGCACGATGGAGAAAGAGATGAAGAAATGTCTTGTCAATGATTGACAATCGGTAGTATATCTGCTATATTAAGACATATATCTGAGAAAAATCGTTAACCGTTCGGTTATTTAATTTCCCTGTGTGACAATATGATAGAAATGATATTCAGAAAAACATGACATATTAAAAGTAAAGGGTGATAAGATGCTTACAATTGTAAATGGAGTTACATCTAAACAGGTGCTTGCAAATGAAATTATAAATCTTTTGGAAACAATGGGATTAGACGGATATTTTTATTTGGGCTACCCTGTTTTAGGGGGAATTGATGGAAAAATTAAAGTTGATGCATTGTTAGTGAGCGAACAGACGGGTATTGTGCTTTTTGATCTGGAAACATTAGCAGAAGAAAATATGGAAGATAAAATTCAGTTATTGGATGAACTATATAATAATATGGAAGCCAAGCTGAAAAGATATGGATATCTGTCAAAAAGACGAGTTTTACAAGTGCCGATTAATGTACTGTCTTATGCACCCCTTTATAAAACGAAGAGTGATGAAATTTGTACATCAATAGAAGAAGTAAAGGAATATTTAGAAAGTCTGGAATGGAAACAGGGCGAAGAATATTATAAGAAATTACTGGAAGCGATTCAGATGATTTCACAACTGAAAAAAAGAGGTGGCAGAAAAAATCTTCAGAAAGCTTCGTCAAGGGGATCAAAATTAAAAGCAATTGAAGACCAGATTTCCTGCCTGGACAAGTATCAAAGTAAGGCAGTCATTGAAACGGTAGAAGGTGTTCAACGAATCCGGGGTCTGGCAGGATCGGGAAAAACAATTGTTCTGGCATTAAAGGTAGCATATCTGTATACTATGTATGAAAATAAGATGATAGCAGTTACATTTAACAGCCGGGCATTAAAGGGTCAATTTATTCAACTGATCACAAACTTTATTGTTGAAAATACAAATGAGGAACCTGATTGGAGCAGAATTAAAATAATTCATGCATGGGGAAGTAAAAATTCAGAAGGTCTGTATTTCAATTTTTGTAAGGCAAATAATCTAGTTTGTTATGATTATATGGATGCGTGCCAGAAATATGGAAGAAATTCATCTGCTTTTGACAGAGTATGTGAAGAAGCCGTAGAATCAGTAACGAATCCCCAGCCATTGTATGATGTGATTTTAGTAGACGAAGCACAGGATTTTTCAAAATATTTTCTTCAGATGTGTTATATGTCACTCCCACATGAAAGCCGTATGCTTGTATATGCATATGATGAACTCCAAAGCCTGGATAACAAAAACGTTGAATCTCCGGAAGACATTTTTGGATACAGTAATGGACGGCCGAATGTAGTGCTTGATAACAGTAATGGTAAGGCGGAGGATATTGTCTTATCAAAATGTTATCGTAATTCAAGACCAGTTCTTATTACAGCACACAGCCTGGGATTTGGAATTTACAGAAAAAAAGAGGCACGGGAGGAAACATCGTTAGTTCAATTATTTGAAGATAAACAGTTATGGGAAGATATTGGATATACAGTGAAAGAAGGTGTGATCAGAGATGGAGAATTTGTAACGCTATATAGAACAGAAGAAACAAGTCCTGCATTTTTAGAGGATCATTCGTCAATTGACGATCTTATACAATTTAGAAGATTTGAAAATAATGTACAGGAAGCGGATTGGATAGTTGAAGATATCGAAAAAAATCTGCATGATGAAGAATTAAGATATCAGGACATTATGATCATTCACCCTGATCCCAAAATTACGAAGAGTTACGTGTCACATATCCGTGTTAAATTAATGGAAAAGGGAATTAAATCGCATATTGTTGGGGTACAGACAACACCAGATGATTTTTTTCAGGAGGATTCTATTGCAATCTCTCAGATTTACAGAGCAAAAGGAAATGAAGCAGCAATTGTTTATCTGATAAATGCGGATCTTTGCGCAAGAGGCATCAACTTATCAAGAAAACGAAATATTATATTTACTGCTATGACAAGATCGAAGGCATGGGTACGGGTTAGCGGAATCGGAGATGATATGGATCTGTTAATACAGGAGTTTAACAGCGTTAAGGAAAGGAATTTTCAATTAGAGTTCACGTACCCGGACAAATCACAACGAAAGAATATGAGAATTATTCATAGAGACATGACTCAAAATGAATTAAGAGATATCAGAAAAAGCAATTCTAATCTGGCGGATATTACCAGTAAACTTGCAAATGGAGAAATTCGAAAAGAAGATTTAGATGAAGATACTGTGAATCGCTTAAAGGATGTGCTGTATAATTGAAAGAACAAGAAAAAGTATTTCGAGAGTTAAAGAAAGTTACAAGGGAATTGATCAGATGTGGACTGGCAGAAGAATATAACTATCCTGTAATTCAACAAATGGATATTGTATGGGAAAAATATCAAAATATTTCGTTATATTTAAGGAATATGGATTACAGTACAATTTATGATGAAATAGAAAAAAATCATAATTATAATGTTAAATTGCCAGATGGCGGTATCATACAGTTGATGTATCGCTTTAATAGAACGGGAACAGAATTGATTTCGCACAGATTGGGGTATTATCCATCACCGTCGTATGAACTTTATCAGAATGATCCGGAATTATACGATGTTGACTATATTTACGGAGATATTTTAAATAAATCTGTATTGCCTGTGATTATTCGAGCTGATTACAATCGAGATCCGGAGGAGAGCGAACTGCATCATCCATATTCACATATTACTTTAGGGGGATATAAAAATTGTAGAATTCCTGTAGATCGTCCAATATCACCGATGAAATTTGTGAAATTTATTATGGAACATTTTTATTATGTTCCGAGTTCACAGTTGGAATTCAATTTTGAAATTGAGGGTATAGTAGCTTTCGAAGAACATATTGCAGAAAAAGACATAAATAAGAGCAGAATAATAGTATGAAAATGGAGAATGAAATATGGAAATTGTTAGAGAATCTATATTCATACAAACAGCTATAAAATTATAGTGTAAATTATAGTAGAAAAGTAATTGACATATTCATGGTGGCAAGTTAATATAATATTAACAACAGGCAACATGAGTGTCTGTCAAGCGTTGAAGTAAGGTGTTGTGCCAGGAGGCAGTGCCTTACCAGCTTTATAAGGGGTTAGCATATACCACAATCTGGCTAGGGAGCAAAAGCTCTCAAAAGAAAATGCTGGGAGGCTCTGCCAAGTGCAGGGCCTTTCTTAATTTTATTATGAAATAAAGGGAGTTGCGGAAAATATAGATGAGAACAGTTGTTGATTGTGTATCATCATTTATTCCTCTCTTATCAACAATCAACAGAGTATGAAATTGTTCTGGGAAGAAAAAATGTTGCGGTTAAACTTATAATAACGTTTGATAAGAAGGACTGTTTTCATTTGATGGGATTACAGGATTACATATATTATACGACAGATTGAAAAAAGATGTAAAATAGCAAGATTGCCTGATGGAAAATATTTATTCCATCAGGCAATCCTATGTAAACATTTCTTTAGTTTTGATTATTCTGCAGATTCTTTAGAAACAGAATTTTTCTTTTTTCTGGATTTACCAGAAATCATTTTATGACCGGAGTAGACAGCCATAATCATGCAGAGAAGAGAGCTGCAAGCAAAATATTTGTGAGCAGTTTTCATGTTTTTATAGCCGGTATAAAAGGTTCCAATCATGGCTGCCAATGCACCAAGTGACCAATATTTATGTGCTTTCATTTGATATACCTCCTGCGTTTTTTTATATAATACCTCTTTTTAGAAAGCATGAAAACAGGAAATTTATAAATTCTGTTCTTTCTCAATCTGCTGTTCCTGTTCGTAGCTCTTCCCAAGGATCATATCAATATTGGCAGACACGGTACGAAACTCCCGTTCATAATTCCGGCGGTTAGAAAAATCTTCCCGTTGCATATTTCGCAATTCAATAAGTCGGTCTTTTTCAGCATAGAGGGCTTTCGTGGAAGGCAGCTTATTTCCGACAGATTTTTCTTTCAGTGTTCGGAGAGCTGTATCATAAAGAGAAACTTTTTATTTTTATGGTAATAGCTGTTTAGTTTCTGACATTCAGATTACAAACCTGTTTGCGGCAGAGTTATTGATGCCGTATGAAGTCTTTCGGAAAAATTTCTTTGCACATATGAACGAATTGGAAATAACTCCCGGGAAGGTACGGTTGGATGAGGCTATCCGTCTGATTGTTTGTCAGATGAGTGATTTTTTGGTTCCTTATGCGATTAGCATAAATTAAGTTTGCGAAGCAAATGATACTCCTTGGGCTTTGCACAAGGAGGTTCATATTCTCTGTATCGCATAGTGTGTTGCTATGTACGGAGTGAACAGTAACCAGTAAATAAACAATTTATTGACAAATAACTGACCAGATGTAATAATACCACTCAGAGATAGTATTTGGACTCAAAACTATACTCTGGCTGAAATCACTGGAATCTTATATAAAAGCAGCCAGCCGGAATCCGGGAACGGGAACGGAGGGATGTATGTAATTTTAAAAGATACGAGCCGGTATTTATGATACAAAAAATCAGATTTCCAATAATCTATGGAATAGTAAAACATATTTTATGTATCAGAAACAGGACTCAATATACAGGGAATCAATCAGAAGCGTTTCAGGGTCAAAGTGTATCCTGATGCGCTTTTTTGCAGATCATAAAGGTATATTTCCTTTTTATGGTGCTGCTTGACTCTGATTTTTCCCGCAGGAAAGGACTATATAAGATGACAATAGAAATGTTAAAAGGAAAAATCCACAGAGCAACTGTTGTCCAGGCCGAACTGGATTATGTGGGAAGCATTACTGTGGATGAAGAACTGCTGGAAGCTGCCGGAATACTGGAATATGAGAAAGTTCAGATTGCAGATGTGAACAATGGCAGTCGATTCGAGACATACACAATCTGCGGAAAACGCGGAAGCGGTATGATCTGTCTGAACGGAGCAGCAGCAAGATGTGTAAGCACAGGTGACAAGATTATCATCATGGCTTACGCAGGATATGAGCCTGAAGAGGCACGCACTCATAAGCCTGCAGTTGTATTTGTAGATGAAGAGAATAAGATCAGCAGAGTGACCAATTATGAGAAACATGGTCTGCTGAAAGACATGGCCTGAAAACGTTGATATCAGATTAGAGGCTATCATAAGATGAAAGTGAATTCAGAAAAGAGGCTATCTCAAAATCTATGATACCGGTCCATTGACCGAGAAAGAGGAGATAACAATGCAGGTAACAAAAACAGTAGAAGAAACAAGAAAACAGATCAAAGCATGGAAAAAAGAAGGTAAAACTATAGGTCTTGTTCCAACAATGGGATTTCTTCATGAGGGACATGCAAGTCTGATCAAAAAATGCAGAGAACAGAACGACATTGTAGTTGTGTCTGACTTTGTCAATCCAACACAGTTTGGTCCGACAGAGGATCTTGAGGCATATCCAAGAGATTTCGAACGCGACAGCAAACTCTGTGAAAGTCTTGGCGCAGACCTGATCTTCTGCCCTGAACCTTCTGAAATGTATCATGATCCCCATGCATTTGTAAGTATCGATACATTATCTGAGACACTTTGTGGAAAAACACGTCCTATCCATTTCAAAGGTGTGTGCACAGTTGTAACCAAGCTGTTCCATATTGTAGCCCCGGACAGAGCATATTTCGGACAGAAGGATGCTCAGCAGCTGGCCATCATCCGCAAAATGGTCCAGGATCTGAATTTTGATATAGAAATCGTAGGCTGCCCGATTGTCCGTGAAGAGGACGGACTGGCAAAATCCTCCAGAAATACATATTTAAGCGATGAAGAGAGAAAGGCTGCTCTCTGTCTGTCCAGATCCGTAAAACTCGGACAGGAAATCATTCACGCAGGCATTTCCGCAGAAGAACTTCTCGGCAAAATGCGTGCAGTGATCGAGGCAGAGCCTCTGGCAAAAATCGATTACGTTTCCATGGTAGATGCACTTACCATGCAGCCTGTGGAAAAAGCTGATCATAATGTTCTCGTAGCAATGGCTGTCTATATTGGCAAAACAAGACTGATCGATAACTTCAGCTACGAGGTATAATATATGGAAAATATTTTAAAGAAAATAGGAAAAATCAGCAGTTTTGCATCCAGATATATTGGAATCATCATCATTGCCTTTTCATGCCTTGCCTTTTTCTGGAGGGATGGATTTGCATGGATGACAAATTATACATCTGTTTTTCTGGGCGTGATCATGTTTGGTATGGGACTGACCATACGTCTGGAAGACTTCCGGGCAATTTTTTCCAGACCAAAGGAAGTGATCATTGGCGCAGTTGCACAGTATACGATCATGCCAGTCGTAGCCTGGGTATTGTGTAAAATTATGAATCTTCCCGCAGATCTGGCTCTGGGTGTGATTCTTGTGGGATGCTGTCCTGGTGGAACAGCCAGCAATGTGATCACCTATATTGCAGGCGGTGATGTTGCACTTTCAGTAGGAATGACCATCGTTTCCACTCTGGCTGCTCCTGTTATGACTCCATTTCTTGTGTACATTCTGGCAGGTGCCTGGGTGGAAGTATCCTTCTGGGCAATGGTACTTTCTGTTGTAAAAGTAATTCTGGTTCCTGTACTTCTTGGAATCCTTCTCCGTACACTTGCAGGAGATCATGTAGATAAAGTTTCAGATGTTATGCCATTGATCTCTGTTGTAGCCATTGTTATGATCATTGGCGGAATCGTGGCAATTAATGCAGAGAAAATCTTAAGCTGCGGAGTTCTGGTCCTTGGCGTTGTTGCGATCCACAATTTCTGTGGTATGATGCTTGGACTCCTTGCAGCAAAAATTTTCCATGTAGAATATACACGGGCAACAGCTATAGCTATTGAAGTGGGCATGCAAAACAGTGGACTGGCAGTTTCTCTGGCAGCAGCTAACTTTGCAGCCAATCCACTGGCAACTCTTCCAGGTGCTATTTTCAGTGTATGGCATAATATTGCAGGCTCCATCTTTGCAGGAATCCGCCGTTCCGGCGTAGAAAACCGGACACGCACAGGTGAAAATGGTGTGTCTGCAGCATAAATAACAAGGGAACGTAGAAAAAAAATCCCCGGAATCCTTGGCTTAACAGTGATAAGAAACTAACACATTGGGGTCAGACCATCCGCTTTTTACAAGAGCAACCGTAGAACTCTTTGCAAAAGAAGGAGCAAAAGTCATAATTGTTGGAACAAAGGAAGAACTGGGAGAAAGCTGTGTGAATGAAATCAAGTCAGCCGGAGGAGAAGCGATTTTCTGTAAAACAGACGTGACATCTGATGAAAGTCTTGATAACCTGGTTAAAACAGCTCTGGACGCCTACGGAAAAATAGACATTCTCGTTAATAATGCAGGAGTAGGCGGAACAACTGCCGATATGGATCAGATCACAATGGATGAATGGAACACTGTTCTTGCAACAAATCTCACAGCACCATTTGTTCTTTGCAAGAAAATAATTCCTATTATGGAAAAACAAGGAGCTGGAACCATCGTCAATGTAGCTTCCATGGCAGCAACCGCAGCAGGCCGCGGAGGGCTTGCTTACACTTCTGCCAAACATGGCCTTCTTGGACTCACCCGTCAAATGTCATTGGATCATGGACGTACAGGAGTGCGTATAAATGCTGTTCTTCCAGGACCGATTGCAACAGATATGATTGCACGTGTGCTTGCAATTCCACAGCATCCGGTAACAATGAAGATTGGAATGAGTCCGGCAAAACGTCCTGGAGAACCTATCGAAGTAGCACAGGCTATTGCATTCCTTGCATCAGACGAAGCTAGTTTCATCCATGGAGCGGCTTTGGCTGTAGATGGCGGATATACGATATTTTAAAAATAATTGATATGCATTGGAAAAAGGAGTCATTTGGACTCCTTTTTTTCAGTACGTAAGACTTGACTGCGGAGATATCTCAAAACATGGTGACCTTAAGGAAAGTCCCCCAAATCTGACATCCTATGAAAAATCAAAACATTTTTATGTGGATCTGCTTGGGTTTAAAGTAATCAGAGAAAATTATCGAAAAGAACGTGATGATTACAAGATTGATCTGGCATGTGGAACGCAGGAAATAGAACTTTTTATAATAAAAAATGCTCCAGCTCATGTAAATTATCCGGAAGCATTGGGATTACGCCATCTGGTATTTAAAGTTAAGAGTGTAGATGATACAGTAAAAGAATTGAATGGGAAAGGAATTGAAACAGAGCCGGTACGCCTGGATGATTATACCGGAAAGAAAATGACATTTTTCCATGATCCAGATGGACTTCCATTGGAAATTCATGAGTAGAAAATAGCATAGAATAGAAAGAGACAGATGCAGGTAATGAAATACTCCCACATCTGTCTTTTTTGCGCAAAGATTTATTTATCGGAATGTCGCAGACAGCTTTTTATAAAGGTAGCAGCTTTTATCATTTGTTCTTTTTCTTCATTTCTTTTAAAATCGGGTCTGTAAAATTCCTAATTTTACCATCAATGCTTCCTGCAAGACCTGAGAAAAGTTAATGTTTTCACGGATTGCAGCTTCATTAAGCCATTCTGGGATGCTCAATGTTTTCTTTACTGCACGAGAACAATTCGCTCTGCGATATTCCGCCATATCAAATTCTACGATCACTAGAGTTCCATCTTCTGGATCTATAGCATCAAGAGCTGAGGCTTCTGGTATTGGTTCCTTTTCATTTTCTCTTGCGGTCAATGCCAGTCCAAGGGCATCCACAGACATTTCATATGCTTCCTGCATATCTTCGCCCTGTGTCATACATTCTGGAATATCCGGAAATGTAACCCAAAATCCGCCTTCCTCTGCTTTATGAAATACTGCCGGATAAAATAATCTATTCATATAAACACCCTCCATTTCAGGCGGCAGGGCTATTTAAGCCCCGCCTGTTTAAGTATTGCCTGCTCCAATCCCTTTTTCAGATCTTTGGAGTGATAAGGAACGATTACCGTTCTTCCGGTTTCTTGGTTATTCAGTTTGACATGAGAGCCATTCTGATTTACCGTTTCGAAACCATTTTCTTTCAGGAGAGTTAACATCTCCTTAGGACTCATTGGCATCTTTTGTATCTCCTTTCCTTATCATACTTATATTGTAATACGTATTTATACGTATGTCAATTGCTTCGTATGCTTTTTGTATTGCATATTGTAGTCTGGTGGAAAGGCAATATGTGGGTTTATCGATACGGTGAGATTTCATACAGCTCTGCGGTGTCGGAAGGAACTATTCATGCTATACAAGGATTGTACGTCAACTGGAGAGAGCCTATACTTTGGCTTCCAGCTCTTTCCGTTCTCTCTGGCATTTGTACAATCTGTATGCATAACTGGAGAAAGCAGCATAAGAAAAGAAGAGATCCTGTCAGCGGTTGTAAAAAATGGGCGGTCATATGAGGAGATCATGAACTTTTTGAATGCAGAATCAGATGGAGAAAAGACGGAAAAATAGAATTATTTTGAGTCGCAGATATAGCGACACTCGATTTAGGCGGAAAAAAACTGGAAGTTCACAATTCTTGTTACTTCAGTGGTAAAGGAGAAGGAAAAACCAGAAAAATTTATCTGAAAATTATAGTGCGAGTTTATTGACAAAAGAGCTATGAGGGCATAGGATAATAATGTATGAACTGATAGACTTTTGGGCGAGCACAAAAAAAGCAGTAAAAACAGTAATTTACAGAAAATTCTGTTAATTACTTGCAAAAATAGCTCTCGGAAGCCGCTAAAATCAAGGGTTCCGAGAGGCTACCGTAGAAATGAAAGTAAGCCCGTTGAGGGCATTGACACTTTTCTTAGACAGTTTCATAGTAATGGCTTTTGCAAAACATATCGGGTCGAGTAGACGCACCCCTTGCGGTCGTACGCCCCTCGCAGAATCCGGACTTGCGGCTTTGCCGCATACGGCTCTTTGCGAAACGAATCGTTCACATTTATCAATCGTATACACTGACATATATTCTTGCTCTTACTAACGGGTAACTGTTATCAATCATATTCAGAAACTTTACCCAGTTGTAGCTTTTCATAACATTATAACGAAATGCTGTGATTCTCTCTGAATTGTCAGTGATGCCATAGTAATGGAAATAACCAGTCAGTATCTCATTAAGCTTGGAAATGATTTCTTTTACTCTTAAAGTCCGCATGGCCCAGGACACCGGATGAAGTAAGGAAAATCTCTTTCCAGCAGGTGTAATGGCTCCTCCAGGGACTGGAAATCGAACAGAAAAAAGCCCATCATCAGGTAAAGATAGACTATGAAAACAGCTGTTTCTGATCTTCCGTGATAATGCTGTGAAAAAGCCTTGGAAAGCCTTGAAATTCAGCACTTTTCGGGGGTTCAGATATCGTAAAACAGTAGATAAAAATGTCGAAAAATGGTATGCTGTTTCTATCAAAAGTACGGAGTAAAACAGCATGACAGAGCATGAAGAATTACTAATGCTGAGAGCTCTTGCAGCAAAACAGGCGCAGGAACTGGAAGCCGGTAAAAGGATCATTGCCGAGCGTGATGAAAAGATCAGAAAACAGAATATCCAGATCGACAACATGATCCAGGCACTTCTTCATGCCCGGAAACTGCTTAAGAGTTTTGATGGATACCTGATCACGGATGCCTAAGGCTGTTCGTCCAGTTTAAAGTCAGTATGTTCTAAAACAGACTGCAAAATTAAATAGGAGATAATCAAATGGCAAAGAGTACAAGAGGATTTTGCAAATATTGCGGAAAAGAATACACAAGAACGGGGATAGCAAAGCATTTACAAACGTGTAAGAAAAGAGTTGATTCGTGCGAAAAAGCGGAAAAAACAGAAAAATATTTTGAATTGTTGTTATATGGAGCATATAATAAAGACTATTGGCTGATTATTCAAATCAAAGAGAATGCAACATTGGATGATCTGGATCGATTTATCCGTGATATTTGGGTAGAGTGTTGCGGACATTTAAGTGCATTTGAGATTGATGGTGTAAGCTATGAAAGGGAACCCGATGATGATTTTGGTTGGGGTGAGCCGGCAAAGAGTACGAATCATACATTAAAACAAGTGCTTACAACGGGAATGATTTTTAATTATGAATATGATTTTGGTTCTACAACAGAAATTATGGTCAAAGTGTTGGATCATTACAGTGCCCAAAAGCAGAACGAAAAAGTTGTGATTTTATCCAGAAATAATCCGCCACAGTTTGTATGTTCTATTTGCGGAAATCAGAAAGCAACATGGATCAATGCATTTCGTATTTATGATGAAGATCTATTCTGGTGCGAAGAGTGCGTGAATAAACTGGAAGAGGGTGAACTTGAAGCGTATGAGAATGACGTATGTTTTCTTCCAATCACGAATTCCCCAAGAATGGGAGTTTGTGGCTATGAAGGAAGTGATATTTATCCGGAACAATTTGAGCCGGATATACCAAAATAAGGATGTATGACGGGGAGTTTAAAGTCCTCTCCCTTTGGAATTTCACGTAGTCCCAAAAGGGAGAGGTTCTTTCATTAATCCAACAATTTTCCCTCTCTGTAAGACCATTCAAGATAATCTGGATTCTGGTAATATAAGTCTGTTTTAAAATCAGATATTTTATCACTGATAAAGGAAGAAAAGATGTTTATCAGCTCCTGTACTTCCGCCCCTGCTTCCGCACAATCTTCTATCATAATACTATAAAGCCTTCCAATATCAAGATAACTCGGAATGGAATATTTACAGTCAGATATAGTATCGAAGGTCCCCTGTTTTATCTGATAATAACTAATTACTTCATCACTTACCTGTTCAAAACTGAGACAATGGTTTACTTCCGCATCATATAAAAGCTTTTTTATCCCTTCCTCACCAATTGCCTTAACGATATCACCTCTATGGTTCTTAGTCTCTCTGGCAATGTATTCTATCAATGCACACACATAAAAATAATCATTTCTTTCTTGTTCTGTCATACACTACCTCACTTTTCATAAATGTCAGACAATCAATTGCCGAAAGGGTATGGAAACTGATCTGATGAGTTGGATATTTAAACTCAGCTAATACCCAGAACTGTCTTCTTGTAATTCGCCCGGTAAGAAAATCATTCACATAATTCCATACGGTATCATTTGCCATCGGTCCCTCTACAATATCATATGTATGCGTTTTTCCGCTTCTACATTCTGCAATAAAATCCAACCACTCATCAGATATCTCAGGAAATCTCAGTATTTTTAAATTTTCAGTTGGCACATACTCATAATAATTGATAATTGGTTCGCCGATTCCACGATTTGCCCAGCGTATAGCCTGATTCATATTATTTGTACAATAAAATCCCCATGAAAAATCTTTTGTATATTTTGTTTTTCTTATTTCTGGATATTGAACAATTTCTTTGCTTGCGTGATATAGTTCCATAGATTCTCACCTCATAAAAATAGTTCCACAGTACTGAGTTAATAATATCATGAAACCATTTTATCGTAAAGCTAAAAACCATCACTAATTTCTATTGCGCATCGCTCCATACTTTTCCTCAGATTGTTTGACTTGATTTGCGATTCTGCAATTTACAGTCAATACATTTCCGGGAAATGGTTGACAATCAGCTCCTTGTGTTTTAAAATGGTAAACCATAAAGCAAATGGAGGTTTACAAATGACAAAAACAAAGAGCATGATTTATTGCGGTCTTTTTACGGCGTTGATTGCAGCGGGGGCATTTATTAAAATCCCTGTACCTGTGGTTCCGTTTACACTGCAGTACCTGTTCACTATGCTTGCCGGATTGTTTCTGGGATCCAGAAGGGGTATGATTTCTGTGGTTGCCTATATGCTGCTGGGGCTGGCGGGACTTCCGATCTTTTCGGAAGGCGGTGGAATCTGGTATATTTTCAAGCCAAGCTTCGGTTATATTATAGGGTTCTGCCTGGGAACATACGTAACCGGACTTATTGCAGAACGTCTTAAGCAGAAGACAGTTTTTCGCTATTTACTTGCAAATCTGGCAGGTCTGATGATTGTCTATATCTGTGGAATGGTTTATTACTATGTGATCTGTAACTATGTGATTGATACACCGATTGGAATCTGGCCGCTGATTCTTTATTGTTTTCTGCTTGCGGTACCCGGCGATATTGCATTAAGTATCCTGGGAGCTGTCATTGCAAAGCGTGTCAGACCGGTAGTGCATCAATATCTTTTTGATTCAAAATCAAATGTCAGACTGAAAACGGAGGAGCTTGCAAAATGAATCCACTTATTTTAGCACAGGAAATTATTGATGGGCGCAGAATTACAAGGGAGGATGATCTTTCCTATTTTCTTACCTGTGATTTAGATGAATTATGTGAAGGAGCAGACCGTATCCGCGAAGCATATATCGGTGATAAGGTAGACCTCTGTTCCATCATCAATGGCCGCAGCGGCAGGTGTCCGGAGGACTGCAAATATTGTGCGCAGTCAGTACACAACCATACTTCCTGCGAGATCTATGATTTTCTTCCGGAGGAAAAGATTCTGGAAGCATGTAAAATGAACGAAGAGGAGGGCGTTGACCGTTTCTCGATCGTTACTGCAGGAAAGGCCCTGACTGGAAAAGAATTTGATCAGGCGATCCACGCCTATGAAACCATGCATAAGGAATGTAATATTGATCTCTGCGCTTCCATGGGATTTCTTTCTTCTGAACAGCTGCATCGTCTTCATGAAGCCGGAGTAACCAGTTACCATCATAATATTGAGACTTCAAAGAGAAATTTTCCTAATATATGTACGACACATACATACGATATGAAGATTGAAACTCTGAAAAAGGTAAAGGCAGAAGGAATGTGTGCATGTTCCGGCGGTATCATAGGAATGGGAGAGACCTGGGAGGATCGTCTGGATATGGCAGTCAGCCTTGCGGAGCTGGGGATTGATTCTATTCCGATCAATGCATTGATGCCCATTCCGGGAACACCTTTGGAACACCTTGATCAGCTTTCAGAGCAGGATATCCTCCGGACAATCGCCTTCTTCCGTTATATTAATCCTGAGGCTAATATTCGTCTTGCTGCCGGACGGGCACTTCTTACCAATGACGGGGAAACCGCCTTTAAATCCGGAGCCTCCGCTACAATAACAGGGAACATGCTGACTACCGTTGCCTGTGCAACAATCCGCAGCGATCGAAAAATGCTCTCTGATATGGGCAGAGATGTAACACCGGAATATTGGAAGGAAGCGGAAGAATCATGAGTAAAGCGGTATTTATTACAGGAACAGGAACGGACATCGGCAAAACCTATCTCTCAGGATTGATCGTAAAAAAACTGGCGCAGGCAGGAAAAAATCCGGCTTATTATAAAGCTGCAATGAGCGGAAATGACCGGCGTACAGACGGAAGTCTGATCCCGGGTGATGCACTTTTTGTCAAGGAGATGTCCGGTATTTCCCAGTCTCTGGATGATATGTGTCCATATGTATATGAAAATGCCTGGTCTCCTCATCTGGCTTCAAGAGTTGAGGGCAATCCGGTGGATCTTGATGTTGTGCGAAGAGGATTTTTGAAGGCGGCAAATGATTATGAATATATTACCATGGAAGGAAGTGGCGGTATCCTCTGTCCGCTCTGTTTTGATGAACGCAAAATCCAGCTTGAGGATGTGATAAAAGAGTTTGAACTTTCCAGTATTCTGGTGGCAGATGCAGGGCTTGGTACAATTAACAGTGTTGTATTGACAGCTGAGTATATGAAAGCCCATTCCCTTCCCATCAAAGGTATTATTTTTAATCATTACCATCCCGGAAATATTATGGAAGAGGATAATATTGTTATGTGTCAACATATGACTGGCCTTCCGGTTATTGCAAAAGTAGAGGATAATGCAAAAGATCTTGAGATAGATGCAGATGCACTGGCAGAATTTTATGATGAGGTGAAGATCAAATGATATGGTATCCCTATGAACAAATGAAAACAATGAAAGATCCGTATAAGATTCTGGATGCAGAGGGTGTACATCTTTATACAAAAGATCAGAAGCTGATAGACTCTATATCTTCCTGGTGGTGTATGATTCATGGATATAAGCATCCGGAACTGACAGAAGCTATCAAGGAACAGGCAGACCGTTTCTGTCATGTAATGCTTGGGGGACTGACACATGATCCGGTGGAAAAGCTTTCTGCGAAGCTGCAGGAATTTCTGCCAGGAGATCTGGATTATTGCTTTTTTTCAGATTCAGGAAGCGTTGCTGTGGAGGTTTCGCTTAAAATGGCCCTTCAGTATAACACCAATCAGGGAAGAAAGCGCCCGTTAGTGCTGGCTCTTGAACATGCATATCATGGGGATACCTTTAAGGCAATGGAAGTTGGTGATGATGAGGATTATCATTTCGCTTTTGACAAAAAAGAGGGTGTTGTCCATATTCCGACTGAGATTCCGGCCTTGGAGGAGGCATTTGAACAGTATCATGACCGTCTGAACTGCTTTATTGTGGAGCCTCTTTTACAGGGAGCAGGAGGAATGCGGATGTATGACATTTCATTCCTGAAGAGAGCAAGAGAATTGTGTGACCAGTATGATGTTCTTTTAATTTTTGACGAGGTTGCAACCGGGTTTGGCCGCACAGGTAATCGCTTTGTGGCAGATCTTGTTCTGCCGGATATCCTGGTTCTTGGAAAGGCGCTTACTGGAGGATATATTGGTCATGCTGTCACTGTGGCAAATCATAAGGTATTTGATGCCTTTTACAGTGATGATGACAGACTTGCCCTGATGCATGGTCCTACTTTTATGGGAAATCCGCTGGCATGTGCTGTGGCTTTAAAGGGAATTGAGATTTTTGAGCGCGAAGATTATATGAGTAAGATCCGTCATATTGAACAGGTTTCACGCCGTGAGATGGAAGCGTTCACAGACCCAAGAATCAAAGAGGTCCGCATCATGGGTGGCTGTGTGTGCGTGGAGGTTCATGATTCCGGGGATCTGGAAGGCTTCCAGCAGTTTGCTTATGAGCGGGGTGTGTTCAGCAGGCCATTTTTGAACTATATGTACTCTATGGTTCCATATGTGATCAGGGACGAGGAGCTTATAAGAATTTTTGATGTGATGAAAGAATGGTTTACTTTGGAGCATATTTGAGAATGCCGGAGGAATGCCGAGGTCTGACCCTATGAAGTATAGATTGTTCATACAACTAAATAGCAAAAATATAGAGCTTTTGAGAAATCAAAGGCTCTTTTTGTGCCCTAAAGTTGTTCCTGACTAGTGGATATATACGGTCAATGGAGTGTTACTGTTCACACACCACTATCCCGCGAGGTGTTTTGGCATGAATATGCCAAAATCCCGAGACATACCGCGCGAATTTATGCGAATAGCATAAATTCTGTGCATCGCGAAGCGTGTTACTGGGCACGGAGTGAACAGTAACAATGGAGTCCGAAATAGTGGAGGTCCGTGGACTCATTGACTTGCTATTTGACCTGCTAAATGGTAAAATAAAAATACGCTGGGGAGACTGCGAAGAGCTTGTTCTTTTTGCACATTACTCTAGAGCGTGTAAAGTATACTGGAATTGAAAAAACTGCCAGTTGGGTTTGGAAGTTTTCAGGAAATTCGGAAGCTTTTCTGGGTTATCTGTTAGCAGGATTCCTTACTGCCTGAGGGACACGAGGTGAGAAAAATGTTTATATTAAGAGAAAAAGAAGTAAATGTTGGGCGACAGAGGGAACTGGATCTGGTGAAGGGGTTCCTGATGATTATGATAATCTTTATTCATTCATTTCAGACAATAGGAAACATGGAAGCTGTGACATCAAATGCACATATGGTTCTGTTTACACTATTTATGCCGACAGGTGCCTGTCTTTATTTGTTTGCCATGGGTTTTGGAAGTGTCTTTACACGGCATTCTAAACCTGAAGATATGGTTAAAAACGGTGTAAAATTACTATTATATCAGGGATTGAGTAATTTATGTTATGCTGCAGCGATAGTGATCAGCTTTGGTATAAGAAATCTGATTGCAGGTGAATCAGCAGTTGGTAGAGAAGCATATGCGGAAAATCTGTATGCAGCGCTTACGTTTGTAAATATATTTTTTATATCGGGTATGTGTTATCTTGTATTGGCTATATACAGGAAATTAGGAGTAAGCCTGAGAGGTTATATAATAAGTGCCATAATAGTAGCAATCATATCGCCATTTGCAAAATTGCTGGTTTCTGATAATTCGGCAATTAACTGGATCCTGGATATGACTTTTGGCGGAAAAGGTGAGACAAGTTTTTGTTTCTTTCCATATTTAAGTTATGTATTTCTGGGCTATGTTTTTGGAAAGATACTCAGAAGAATTCCTGAGAATGAAAAAGGTGATTTTTACAGGAAGAGCGGGATAATATGCGGAGTGATAGCCGTGATATGGTTTGCATGTTGCATGATATTACATCCGGGCATTGAAGAATTTTTTAATTATATGCTTGAACAGTACAGAATTCCGGGACTTGCAAAGGTAGCAGGAAGTTTCTGTGCGATAATGTTTGTTTTTGCGATTGCATTCTGGATAATGCCGATTATAGAGAAATGGAAATTCGGATATCATAAGCTGTGCTATTATTCAAAACAGATATCTAAGATATATGCTGTACATATAGGTGTATATTATGTGATTGGCGGTTTTGCTGCTTTTGGTGGATTCAGTGTAAAAGGATGCCTCATATGGTCAGTTATTGTGCTGGTAGTAACGGATTTGCTGGTTCAGGGATATATTTCGATTGTAAATAAGATAAAGAGTGGAAAAAACTAATAGAAAGCAACAGGAGCATATCATGCACATTCAAAATTATACAGAAGAATTAATTAAACTGAGACGATATTTCCATCAGCATCCAGAGCTTGCGCTTCAGGAGGTAGAAACTTCTGCATATATTCAAAAGTATCTGAAAAATTTAGGGTATGAAATAAACCATGTAGAACCTACAGGCATTATTGCAGAACTTCCAGGTCTTTCGGACAGAGAGAAAATGGTGGTTCTCAGAGCTGAAATGGATGCGCTGCCAATACAGGAGCAGACGGATATGGCATATGCTTCGGTAAATGATGGATGTATGCATGCCTGTGGACATGATTTTATTATTGCTGCTGCGTTGATTTTGGCGAAAATTGTGACAGAAGAACAGGAGAATTTTCCTGTCAGGATCCGTTTCCTTTTTGAACCTGCAGAGGAGATCGGAGAGGGAGCGAAAAGGATGCTTCAGGCTGGCGCTTTAGAGAACCCGAAAGCGGATGCTTTCCTGATGTTTCATTATGCAGCAGATATGACACTGGGGATGGCGGTTCATCAGGGACAGGCATCTTCTATGATCAACAGTATGCAGATTCATGTTCATGGAAAATCCAGCCACTGGTGCGAGGCAGAGAAAGGGATTGATGCCATTTATGCTGCCTCACAGGTAGTCAACGCTATTCATGATCTGAATGAAAATTTCAAAAAGAAACATATAAATCCAGGAAAATATATCGTAGGAATTGGTACGGTTCATGGTGGTGAATATACGAACATTGTTGCAGATCATGTAGTGTTGAATGGAAACATCCGTGCAGTTCATGAAGAAACATATGTTGCGTTAAAGGAAGAACTGGAAAAATGTCTGCAGGAAATTGAGATAAGGACAGGGGCAGACATTCATATGGAATTTCCGAAATCTCCGGTGTATGCATTTGCAAATGATGATGAACTGGTACAGACTGCAAAATGTGTCGGGAAAGAAATATTTGGTGAAAAGTTTGTTCTGGAGGGAGAAAACGAACTGTTTTTATCCGGTGACAATGCCTATCGGTACTTCAGGGAAACAAAAGGGCTGTTTACCGTATTTCTGGCAGGAATTCGCGGAGAAGAATATCCCCTGCATCACCCGAAATTTCGGCTGGATGAGAGGATTCTTCCGTTCAGTGTAGAAGCACTGTATGAGATAGTCAGGAGAATAGGAAGCAAAGATATTACGGATTCGTTCACATGAATATTGGTATGGTAACTCCTGAGATGCAGGGGCGTCAGCTTTTTTGATAAAATTATGTATAAAAGCAGATAGAGCTGATTTTATGTGGTGAGAAATAGAATCAGGTGATGACCTTTTCTGGGGCTTATCTGGTTATTATTTTAGTGTCCCAAGTAAATACGGCAGAGTATGTCTCAGATATTCTTTTTGCTGCTGTGGATTATTCAGAAAAGCATCGGAGCAGGCGTACCAGGTATAGCAGGTATCTTTGGTGGCTGCTTTCCGGTGTTTTTTGTCAATTCCGGATCCGAGAGATTTCGGGATAACGGTATCTTCTTCTGGAAGATAATAATAATCTTTCGGGTTAGGATAATATTGTTTCAATTTACTGTTTTCTGCTTTGACAATAAATTTCACAAGTTCATCCTCACCGGTCAGATAGAATTGTTCATTTCCATTAGAAAATTTCTGCGGCAATTTACATGGAAGCTTCATTTCCAGAATCAGGTTTTCGCCGTCGAATTCCCCATATGTAATTTCATATTCTGAATCATAAATGCAAAGGTAACCAAGCATTTCAAAAATTCTCCCAAGTCCGAGCACATCTTCCAGGTTATGGCCAAGGACTTCATCGGCTATCACGTGGTCTCTCTTTTTCAGAAAATCTTTATAAAGCTGAATGCATTCTTTTCCATTGTCATAAATTCGATTTTTGATTCCGAGAAATTCCTCCAGGCATGGCTGTTTCATGGCCGGGAGTTTCAAAAGTGTCTTTAATGGCTTCAAGGTCAGATAGAGATCCAGAGAAATTTTTCCTTCAAATGGGGATGGAAGACCATATTTTTCATATCTGGCTTCCAGATAGGGCTGATCGAAGCGTTCTCCATTGTAAGAAATCAGGCAATCATACTGTTCAAGAAATTGTGAAAAAATTCTCAGAATTGTTTCTTCTTCCTTGTCATTTTCGGCCATCCATTGATAAAAAGTCCAAGTTTTATCTTCAATTCCAACAGCTCCGACCAGGTATAAATACGTGGTTTTTCTTGATAATCCGGTGGTTTCAATGTCGTAAAAAACAGGTGAAAAATTGTATTTCTGGAAGAATTTTCCAGTGAAAAATTTAACAGTCTCAAAGTCTGGAAACCCTTGCAAAATGGGCATTTTTTTAACAATCATGTTAACATTTTTTCCTTTCTGAAATTGTATTTAATTATACACAAGAAATTGAAATTTGGGTAGTGCTTTTTTTGAAAAAATGGTTTATAGTATAACTGTAAGTGATAAAAATATACAAAAAAGGGAAGAAAAAGCATGTGGAATTTATCAATTTTGAGGATTGATTTTCAGCACCTCGTGAATTGGCTTATCATATGTAGTTTCTTCAGTCTGTATGAAAGGCTTGCTATATCTCAGATGTTATATCTCAGATAGGAAAAAAGCACTCTTGAGATGCTTAATATAAAAAGGAGGGAACGAAATGGGAATTTTAACCTTTAAGGGTGGTGTTCATCCTTATGACGGAAAAGAATTATCCAAGAACAGTCCGGTAGTGAAATATCTGCCTAAGGGAGATATGGTATATCCTCTTTCCCAGCACATCGGTGCGCCGGCTGCGCCGATAGTTCAGAAAGGAGATCATGTGCTTGCAGGACAGAAGATCGCAGATGCGGCAGGATTTGTCTCATCACCGATCCACGCATCTGTTTCCGGTATGGTAAAGGGAATAGAACCACGCCTGACAGCAACAGGATCCATGGTTAATTCTATTATTATTGAGAATGACCAGAAATATGAGAGTATAGAATACACTCCTGCGAAACTGGAGGATTTATCTAAAGAAGAGATCCTTGCAAGAATCAAAGAAGGAGGAGTTGTGGGAATGGGCGGTGCCGGATTCCCGACACAGGTAAAACTTGCTCCGAAGGAACCGGATAAAATTGATCATATCCTTGTAAACGGTGCTGAGTGTGAACCGTACCTTACCAGCGACTACAGAAGAATGCTGGATGATTCTGAGAAGCTGATCGAGGGCTTGAGAGTTATGCTGAAGCTTTTTGACAATGCGAAGGGATATATCTGTATTGAGGATAATAAGCCTGACTGTATTGCGAAGCTGAAAGAGATGGTAAAGGATATTCCGCGTATTGAAGTTGCGGAGCTGATGACTAAGTATCCACAGGGTGGTGAGCGATTCCTGATCAAGGCCGTTACAGACAGAGAGATCAACTCCACCATGCTTCCGGCAGATGCAGGATGCGTAGTAGATAACGTAGATACAGTGATTGCTGTTTACGAAGCTGTTATCCTTGGAAAACCTGTTATGGACCGTATCGTAACAGTAACAGGACAGGGAATTAAGAATCCTCAGAACTTTGATGTCCTTTCAGGAACAGATATGGCAGAACTGATTGAAGCTGCCGGTGGTCTGACAGACAATGTATCTAAGGTGATTTCCGGTGGCCCTATGATGGGATTTGCCATGTATGATACTCATGTACCATGTATTAAGACAAGTTCTGCATGCCTCTGTCTGGAGAAAGATGATGTAGCAGATGCTGAACAGACAGCATGCATTAACTGCGGCAGATGCGTAGGAGTCTGTCCTGGGCATGTCATTCCTGCAAGACTTGCAACTTTTGCAGAGCATGGTGACATGGAGAGCTTCCAGAAGTTTGATGGTATGGAATGTTGTGAGTGTGGCTGCTGTAGTTATATCTGCCCGGCCAAACGTCCGCTGACCCAGATGATCAAATCTATGCGTAAGATGGTTCTGGCAAGCCGTAAGAAAAAGTAAAAGGGGGACATCATAATGGATCAGATGTTACATGTATCATCCAATCCCCATGTCCGGGATAAGATGACAACAAGCAAAATCATGCAGCTGGTTGCGCTGGCGCTTTTGCCGACCACGCTGTTTGGAATTTATAATTTTGGCGTTCGCGCATTACTGGTAGTAGTGATCACAGTTGCTTCCAGTGTATTCTTTGAGTGGATCTATGATAAGCTGATGCACAAGAAGAATACGATCACAGACTTCAGCGCGGTTGTTACAGGTTTATTACTTGCATTAAACATGCCGGTATCTATTCCACTCTGGATGCCTGTACTTGGCAGTGCATTTGCAATCATCGTTGTAAAACAGCTCTTCGGTGGTCTGGGACAGAACTTTATGAACCCGGCGCTGGCAGGAAGATGCTTCCTGATGATCTCTTTCGCAGGAAAGATGACAGACTTTGCAGTAAGTGATAAATTCAGAGGTGTTGTGGATACAGTATCCGGTGCGACTCCGCTGGCAGCCCTGAAACAGAATGGATTTACAGACAGCTCTGTATCCGTATTACATATGTTCCTTGGTGATATCCAGGGTACGATCGGTGAGACATCTGCACTTGCAATTCTTATCGGTGCAGCAATTCTTCTGATTTTTAAAGTTATTGACCTTAAGATTCCGCTTACTTATATCGGATCTTTTGCAGTATTTGTAATCCTCTATATGTTAGGAACAGGAAAAGGATTTGACGTAAATTATCTGTTCAGCCACATCTTTGGTGGTGGTCTGATGCTTGGTGCATGGTTTATGGCTACAGATTATGTCACAACACCGATCACACCTAGAGGACAGTATGTATATGGTGTCTGTCTTGGTGTACTGACCGCGATTTTCCGTCTTTTCGGCGGTTCCGCAGAGGGCGTATCCTATGCGATTATTTTCTGCAACCTGTTAGTTCCTATGATTGAACGTGTGACTCGTCACCCGGCATTTGGGAAAGGGGGCAAAAAAGCATGAGTAACAGAATTATCAAAGATACGATCGCTATTACCGTGATCACACTTGTTGCCGGACTTGCACTTGGTGTAGTCCAGGATATTACAGCAGATCCGATCGCAAAGCAGGAAGCGCAGGCGAAACAGGATGCGTACAAAGCAGTATTTGCTGACGCTGACAGCTTTGATGTAGTAGATGTAGACGCAGATGCGCTCCAGTCTTTCCTGGACGAGAACGGATATGCCGCACAGTCTATTGATGAGACAATGCTTGCGAAAGATGCTTCCGGTAATGAACTGGGATATGCATTTACAGTAACTACTTCTGAAGGTTACGGCGGAGATATCCAGTTTGCCATGGGTATTCAGGATGATGGAACATTAAACGGAATTTCCATTCTTTCCATCGGTGAGACCGCAGGTCTTGGTATGAGAGCAAACACAGATGCATTTAAAGATCAGTTCAAAGATAAGAAAGTTGATAAATTTGAATATACAAAAACAGGTGCCACAGCAGACAATCAGATTGATGCTTTAAGTGGTGCCACGATCACAACGAATGCCATGACAAACGGTGTCAACGCCGGTCTTTGTGCATTCCAGTATGAGAAAGGAGGAAATCAGTGATGAAACCAAACACACCTGCAGAACGTTTGTATAACGGAATCATCAAAGAAAATCCTACCTTTGTACTGATGCTTGGTATGTGTCCGACACTGGCCATCACCACATCTGCAACTAATGGTATCGGAATGGGACTTACTACAACCGTAATTCTTGCGGCATCTAACCTTATGATTTCTCTGTTACGTAACTTTATTCCGGACAGAGTACGTATGCCTGCATTTATCGTAGTTGTTGCTTCATTTGTAACAGTTGTACAGCTCCTTTTACAGGGATTTATCCCAAGTCTGTATGACTCTCTTGGAATCTATATTCCTCTGATCGTAGTAAACTGTATCATCCTTGGACGTGCAGAAGCATATGCATCCAAGAATAAACCGATTGCTTCTTTATTTGATGGTATTGGTATGGGACTTGGATTTACCTTGAGTATTACCTGTATTGGTGCAGTTCGTGAGCTGATCGGTGCCGGTTCTATCTTCGGACACCAGATTCTTCCTCTGGCAGATGCTGCAGCAGGTAAAGCTGGTTATGAACCAATTACGATCTTTATTCTCGCACCTGGAGCATTCTTTGTTCTGGCAGCTCTTTCAGCATTACAGAACAAATTTAAACTTGGTGCTGCCAAACGTGGCATTGATCCGAGTAATCCGGATTGCGGCGGAAGCTGTGCAGCCTGCGGAAATACCATGTGCAAGGGAAAAAGGGGGTAATGGATTATGAAAGAACTTTTGATCATACTTGTAAGCTCAGCAATCGTAAATAACGTAGTCCTCAGCCAGTTCCTTGGTCTTTGTCCTTTCCTTGGTGTTTCCAAGAGTGTGGAGACAGCAGCCGGTATGGGCGGCGCGATCATTTTCGTTATCACACTGTCATCTTTTGTGACAGGTATCATTTATAATGCTATTCTGGTTCCTACAAACCTGACTTATCTGCAGACAATCGTATTTATCCTTCTGATTGCTGCACTGGTACAGTTTGTAGAGATGTTCCTTAAGAAAGCAATGCCTTCTCTGTATCAGGCACTTGGTGTGTATCTTCCTCTGATCACAACAAACTGTGCTGTTCTCGGTGTTGCCCTTACAAACGTACAGAAAGGATACAATATCCTTCAGGGAACAGTTAACGGATTTGCAACAGCAGTCGGCTTTACGATTTCTATCGTGCTGATGGCTGGTATCCGTGAGAAAATCGCATACAATGACATTCCAAAATCCTTCCAGGGATTCCCTACAGTTCTGCTGACAGCCGGACTGATGGCAATTGCCTTCTTCGGATTTTCAGGACTGATTTAAGGAGGGGACTGGTATGAATATAGGAGCAATTATCGCGGCAACTGTACTGGTTGCGGCAGTAGGCCTTTTTATCGGTATTTTCCTTGGAGTGGCCGGTAATAAATTTGCTGTGGAAGTAGATGAGAAAGAAGTAGCCGTACGTGAGGCTCTTCCTGGAAATAACTGTGGTGGCTGTGGTTATCCTGGCTGTGATGGTCTGGCAGCAGCAATCGCAAAGGGTGAGGCACCTGTAAACGGATGTCCTGTAGGTGGTGAGCCTGTCGGCAAAGTGATCGCAGCAATCATGGGACAGGAAGTTGTTGAGACAGCCCGTCAGGTTGCATATGTAAAATGTGCAGGTACCTGTGAGAAGACAAAAGATAATTATGAATATACAGGCGTGGAAGATTGCGAAATGATGGCATTCATTCCTGGTGGCGGAGCGAAGGCATGTGCATTTGGATGTCTTGGATTCGGAAGCTGCGTGAAGGCCTGTCCGTTCGGTGCGATTGATGTAGTGAATGGTGTGGCTGTCGTTGACAAAGAGGCATGTAAGGCGTGCGGCAAGTGCGTTGCAAAATGTCCGAAACATCTGATTGAGCTTGTTCCTTATGATCAGACTACATTTGTACAGTGTAGTTCTCATGCAAAAGGTAAGGCTGTTACTTCTGCCTGTGAGGTGGGATGTATCGGATGTAAGAAGTGTGAGAAGACTTGTCCGAATGGGGCAATTACGGTTGATAATTTCTGTGCACATATAGATTACAGTAAGTGTACAAACTGCGGAGCCTGCAAAGAGGCTTGTCCGAGACATATTATTCAGTGATTATGGAGAGAACTGCTATGGGAAACTATGGCAGTTCTTTTTAAATAATGTCCTGCGCTGTACTAGAAAAAACTAAATAAATTTATTTCAGGAATCCGAATATATGTTTGCGTTCTGGAAGGGGATGTGTTATGATGGTTCAGAAGTGATGAAGATGGAAACGGAGGAAGCATTATGATTGCATTTGTTCGTGGAACGGCGGTGGATATGACCGAGAATTCTGTCATTGTTGAGGCAGGGGGAATCGGGTATGAGATATATATGACGGGTACGGATCTTTCGCAGATTCATATGGGAGAGGAAGTGAAGATTCATACTTATTTTAATGTGAGAGAGGATGCCATGCAGTTGTATGGTTTCAGGTCTAAGGATGATTTGCAGATGTTTAAGCTGCTTCTGGGCGTGAACGGAGTAGGTCCGAAGGCGGCTGTTGGAGTTCTGGCGGGAATTACTGCGGATGAATTGAGATTTGCGATTCTTTCGGATGATGTGAAGACTTTGTCTAAGGCTCCTGGAATTGGTAAGAAGACAGCTCAGAAATTGATTCTTGAGTTGAAGGATAAGATGAAGCTGGAGGATGCTTTTGAACTGAAACTGGCTCATGAGCAGGAGAAGGCTGTTGCGGGACTTGGAGAGATTTCGGATGGCAGACAGGAAGCTGTGGAGGCGCTGGTTGCGCTGGGCTACAGCAGTACAGATGCACTTCGCGCTGTGCGTAAGGTTACGGATGTGGCACCGGATGATGTGGAAGGACTGCTGAAGGCTGCGTTGAAGAATTTTTAAGTGATTGTTGAAAGGTCAGGAGCAGTATTAAATGGAGAAACGTATTATAACTACAGATGTGACGGAGGAGGATTTTTCGCTTGAGGGGAATCTTCGTCCGCAGACTCTGGATGATTATATTGGTCAGGAGAAGACTAAGAATACTTTGAAAGTATATATAGAGGCTGCCAAGCAGAGGCATGATGCGTTGGATCATGTGTTGTTTTATGGTCCTCCGGGGCTTGGTAAGACGACGCTTTCCGGTATCATTGCCAATGAAATGGGAGTTCATATGAAGGTGACTTCCGGTCCTGCGATTGAGAAACCGGGGGAGATGGCGGCGATTTTGAATAATCTGCAGGAGGGAGATATTCTGTTTGTCGATGAAATCCATCGTCTGAACAGACAGGTGGAAGAGGTGCTTTATCCTGCGATGGAGGATTATGCGATTGATATTATGATTGGTAAGGGTGCCTCAGCCAGGTCGATTCGTCTGGATCTGCCTAAGTTTACTCTGGTAGGGGCAACTACGAGAGCAGGACTTCTTTCTGCACCGCTTCGTGATCGTTTTGGTGTGATGCACCATCTGGAATTTTATACGCATGAGGAATTACAGACGATCATTATCCGTTCAGCGCAGGTTCTGGGAGTGGAGATCGATGAGAAAGGTGCTGCGGAGATTGCCAAGAGATCCAGGGGAACGCCGCGACTTGCCAATCGTCTGTTGAAGAGGGTACGTGATTTCGCGCAGGTGAAATATGACGGCAGGATTACTTATGATGTGGCCTGTTTTGCATTGAATCTGTTGGAAGTGGATCAGTATGGACTTGATAAGATTGACAGAAGAATTTTGCAGACCATGATCGTGAACTTCCAGGGCGGACCGGTCGGCCTGGAGACGCTGGCGGCTGCTATTGGAGAGGATTCAGGTACTCTGGAGGATGTGTATGAGCCTTATCTGCTCCAGAATGGCTTTTTGAACCGCACACCGCGTGGGCGAATGGCTTCTGCACAGGCGTATAAACATCTGGGGTATCCGATGCCTGATAAAAACTGAGTAAAAAAACTGTTAAAGAGATAAAAATTAAAACTTTTTTAAAAATTCCTATACATTTCGACCGCTTTCGAGTATAATGAAGTAAATGTCTGAGAATCTCAATAAATAGGAGACAGATAATCCTGATGGTAAATTGGATGATTTTATTTGCCTGATATGGGCAGGAAATGACATATATGTATATTTACAGAGACAATTCAGATTACTGAAAAATAGTAATAATTAAGATACAGGAGGCTCGTACGGATGGCGGTCAAAAATACAGCAAAGGTAATCATAGGAGGTAAGATTATTACGCTGGGAGGTTATGAATCGGAAGAATATTTCCAGAAAGTAGCATCCTATATAAATAAAAAGATGGATGAATTAAGCGGTATGCCTGGTTACAGCAGACAGCCGATGGAAACTAAGCATACACTTTTAAGCCTGAATATTACGGATGATTATTTTAAGGCAAAGAAGCAGGCGGAGATTTTTGAACAGGATTTACAGCAGAAGGATCAGGAGATGTATGATCTGAAGCATGAACTGATTTCGCTTCGCATGCAGATTGAGGAAGCTCAGAAGAATGAGCAGGAAGCACTTGAACAGAAGAGCCTTCTGGAAGGAAAGAATAAAGAACTGGAAAAGCAGATCGACGAGCTGCTGAAATAATAAGAGGGGGGATTGCTTCGGTGATTTCCCCTTTATGATTTGTTAGTGCTTTTATAGCAATTCCCAAAAATAATGCAATTAATCCAGACCATCAGAGCGTGAAGTCCCGCGGCAGATATCTTTGTTGTGCGTCAGCACGCCGGCAGATATCTTCCTTGTCCTTCGCACTCTGCTGGACTGTCTTATTTGTATTATTTTGTAGAATTGCTATAGAATGAATAATATTTTGGAATGAGGTATGTAAGTGAGAAGAGAAGAGATAGAACTTCTGGCACCTGCGGGTTCCTATGAGGGATTTGAGGCTGCAATCGGTGCAGGAGCAGATGCGGTTTATGTGGGTGGCGCAGCATTTGGTGCGAGAGCCTATGCAAAGAATTTCGGTGAAGAGGAACTTCTTCGTGCGATAGATACTGCGCATATTCATGGGAAGAAGTTGTATTTGACAGTAAATACGCTTCTAAAGAACAGAGAACTTTCCGAACAGCTTTATGATTATCTGCTTCCGTATTATAAGGAAGGCTTGGATGCGGTGATCGTTCAGGATTTGGGTGTGTTTAAGATGATCAGGGAGATGTTTCCGGGAATGCATCTTCATGCCAGCACACAGATGACGGTAACTGGTCCTGAGGGAATGAAGTTTCTGGAAGAGCAGGGAGCGTCCCGCGTGGTAACTGCCAGAGAACTTTCCCTTGATGAAATCCGGAGAATGCATGAGACAAGCCCGATAGAGATAGAATCGTTTGTCCATGGAGCATTATGTTACAGTTATTCGGGACAGTGTCTGATGAGCAGCATTCTTGGGGGCAGAAGCGGAAACAGAGGACGTTGTGCCCAGCCATGCCGCCTGCCGTATCAGACAGGACTGTGCGGAGAATACAGGGAGGAAACTGAGAATCAGAGAAGTAAAAACTGTACGAATAAGAGTCACATAAATAAAAATCGTACGAATAGAAATTTTGAAAATAAAAATCAGAGTAGCAGAAACCGACAGGATAAATTTCAGAAAGAAGTATGTCCGCTGAGTTTGAAAGACATTTCTACAATAGAAATTCTTCCGCAGATTATTGAGGCAGGAGTTACTTCCCTTAAGATAGAAGGAAGAATGAAACAGCCGGGATATACAGCGGGAGTAACATCTGTATATAGAAAATATCTGGACATTCTTTTTGAGAAAGGTGCTGAGAATTATAAAGTAGCGGAGAAAGACAGACAATATCTGCTGGATTTGTTTAACAGAGGCGGTTCCTGTACCGGATACTATGAGATGCAGAATGGTCCATCTATGATGGCGTTCACAAATGAGAAGAAGACTGGAGATATCACGCCTGTATTAAGAAAAAAGAAAGAAAAAATTCAGGGAACGTTAATTCTTTTCCCGGGAAGTCCTGCTATACTGGATGTATCCTGCAGGGGAATTCATGGATCTGCATCCCTTGGAGAAGTGCAGTATGCACAGAATCAACCGCTGACTGAGGAACGTATCCGCTCACAGATGGAGAAGCTTGGAAATACGGAATATGAGTGGGAGAATCTGGAAATTCAGATGGATGAGAGCATTTTTATCCCGATGAAAATGTTGAATGAAGTCCGCAGACAGGCGTTGGAATCATTGGAAGAAGAAATCCTTAAATCATATAGAAGAGAAGAAGTAGAAAAAAACAGTCAGCATACAAACAAAAAAGCGGATAAAATACAAAAAACGCTGCCAATTTATATATCATGTGAAGAAAAATCCACCGCTCTTGCGTTATATAAAAGAGAAGGGATACAGGGAATGTACCTTAACGGTGATGCGATGGAAGCCTGTCTTGATGAAGGTGTGAGCAGAGGAATGGAGATGTATCTGTCACTGCCACACATTATGAGAGGAGAATTTCCGGAAAATCTTCTTGCCCAGATAGATAACTGGCTGGACAGAGGAATGACAGGATTTCTTGTAAGAAATCTGGAAACTTTTGCAATTCTTAAGAAAGCCGGGCTTGCAGAGAAATGTGTGTTGGATCACAGCATGTATACATGGAATGACGAAGCAGTTGATTTCTGGATCGGACAGCATGTTATGCGCAATACAGTGCCTCTTGAGCTAAATGAGGGAGAAATCCGTCACAGAGATAATCGGAATAGCGAGATGCTCATTTATGGCTATCTGCCGCTTATGATTTCTGCTCAATGCGTGCATAAGAATGTTTATGGGTGTAATCATAAAGAAGAGTGGGTGACTATGAAGGACCGCTATGATAAGGAATTTACAGCCAAATGTGTATGTAATCCATGGAAAATGGAGAATACAAATTCCCGCATACCCTGCTATAATATCATTTACAACAGTATTCCTTATGGTCTGCTGAAGGAAAAATCACAGATAGACAGACTGGGTGTTTCTTCCCTGAGACTTGCATTCACAATTGAGAAACCGCAGGATGCAGTAAAGATTTATGAAGAGTTCAGGGACGTTTATCTGAATGAGAAGAATCCTCCGAAGCGGGACTATACTAAGGGACATTTTAAAAGAGGAGCCGAGTAAGGCATATGATTAATGTAATTGTAGAATTATCCAAGTATGTGATCCTTACCCTGATGGTAATTTATACTTTTCACTGTTTCTATCTGGTGAAACAGCAGAGTGAGGAAGAGAGAAACGAATCGTTGCGGCAGCAGCTGATGCTTATCTTTTTTATGGACTTTACTGCGTTTCTGGTCATCTACCTGAAGACTGGTAAGTTTCAGGTCATTCTGTTTTATGTAGAGATGATGGCGTTTTTTGCAGGAATCCAGATTCTGTACAGACTTATATATAAGAAAGCATCGATTTTACTGCTGAATAATATGTGCATGCTTCTGAGCGTTGGATTTATCATGCTGTGCAGATTAGATGTATCAACGGCAACCAGACAGCTGGTGATCGTAACCGGTGTGAATGTGGCAGCACTTGTCGTTCCGGTACTGATCAGAAAAATGAAATTTCTCAAAGACCTGACATGGGTTTATGCCGGAATCGGAATTGTCCTGCTGGCGGCGGTACTTGTGCTTGCACAGACAAGCTATGGAGCGAAGCTTTCTCTGATGGGAATTCAGCCATCAGAGGCAATTAAGATCACATTTGTATTTTTTATGGCAGCATTATTGAGAAATGGTGCAGATTTTTCAAAAGTAGTCCAGGCTACTATCGTGGCAGGGCTTCATGTTGGTATCCTGGTGCTTTCCAGAGACCTGGGAAGTGCGGTAATCTTCTTTGCGGCATACCTCGTGATGATTTATGTTGCTTCCAAGAATGTAGGATATCTGGCGCTTGGCCTTGGCGGCGGTTCGGTCGGAGCAGTTATTGCATATCATTTGTTCGGGCATGTACGCCAGAGGGTGACAGCATGGAAAGATCCTATGGCTGTATATCAGAATGAAGGATATCAGATCGTTCAGTCATTGTTTGCGATTGGAACCGGCGGATGGTTTGGAATGGGATTATGCCAGGGCTCCCCTGAGAAGATTCCGGTTGTTAAGAATGACTTTATATTCAGCGCCATTTGTGAGGAACTGGGGTGTATTTTTGCAATCTGTCTGATCCTTGTATGTATGAATTTCTTTCTGATGATTGTAAATATTGCACTTAAGATAAAGAAGCCATTTTATAAACTGATCGCGCTTGGTCTTGGTACGGAATATGCATTTCAGGTATTTCTGACAATAGGCGGAGCAACGAAATTCATCCCTATGACAGGTGTGACACTTCCATTGGTCAGCTACGGAGGAAGCTCTGTGGCGAGTACGGTGCTGATGCTGGCAATTATTCAGGGATTGTATATTTTGAGAGAAGATGAGGACGAAGAAATTGAGAGATATCGAAGAAAAGAAGCGGCGCAAAGAGCTCAGGAAGCGTCAGAAGCGCAAGGCTCAGGAGATTTCTAAAAAAAGAAGACCCGGTAATCGGGAATATACACTGGTATCCTGTTTTTTTGTGCTGATCTTTGTCAGCATGATCGGGTATCTGGTCTACTTTAATTATGCAAAGAGCGATGATTTTATCAACAGTCCGTATAATACAAGACAGGATACATTTTCAGACAGAGTTGTCAGGGGAAAGATCATATCTGCGGATGAGCAGGTGCTTGCCCAGACTAATGTTTATGAAGATGGGACAGAGGAGCGTACCTATCCATATGCAAATATGTTTGCTCATGTGGTTGGATATGATACAAATGGAAAAAGCGGACTGGAATCAGAAGCAAACTTCCAGCTTCTGACATCTCACGAATTCTTTCTGAATCAGATAAAAAATGAATTTCTGAATCAGAAGAATACGGGTGATTCTGTAGTGACAACCTTAAATGCTGATCTTCAGACAACGGCATATAATGCCCTTGGAGACAGAAGAGGTGCGGTAGTTGCGATTGAACCATCTACGGGAAAGATTCTGGTGGAATTAAGCAAGCCGGATTTTGATCCAAATACGATCTCCCAGAACTGGGATACATTGGTTAATGATTCCAATGACAGCAGCCTTCTGAACAGGGCGACCAACGGAGCGTATCCTCCGGGTTCTACATTCAAAGTGGTAACTGCTCTTGACTACTTCAGAACAAAGGGAAGTCTGGAAGGTTTTTCTTATCTCTGTGAGGGTAGCATTACCATGGAAGATCATACAATCAGCTGTTATGGTGGAACAGTTCATGGACAGGAAGACTTTTACAGTGCTTTTGCCAATTCCTGTAACAGTGCATTTGCGGAGATTGGAACTATGCTTGGTGGAAGCTCTTTGAAAAAGACGGCAGAGAATCTTCTTTTTAATAAGAGCCTTCCTCTTACTTCTTATAAAAAGAGTACGTTTACATTAAATGGTAAGTCTTCGGTGGCAGAGGTTATGCAGACTGCAATCGGTCAGGGAAATACCCTGGTATCTCCAATGCATATGGCGTTGATTACCAGTGCGATCGCAAATGGTGGCGAACTGATGAAACCATATCTGATTGATTCGATAGTCAGCTCAGACGGAGAAACAGTCAAGACAACAGAACCGGAGAGCTATAAACAATTAATGACTACAAACGAGGCGAATATCCTTGGAAAACTGATGAAAGGTGTTGTAGAGAATGGAACGGCATCTGCACTGAATGGAAGAGGATATACGGTAGCAGGCAAGACCGGATCTGCGGAATTTGATGAAAATGGCTCCAGCCATTCCTGGTTTATCGGTTATTCGAATGTAGATAATCCGGATCTCGTGGTAGCTATTATCGTTGAGAATGGTGGTACGGGAAGCGAAGCAGCAGTCCCGATTGCCGGACAGATTTTTGATGCATATTATTATGACAACTGATAATTAAAGAAATGCTCTGTTCAATGAGGAATTTGAAAAAATCTTTGAACAGAGCATTTAGTTTATATCCAGCAATATCGGTAGCATTAATGTTCATTATCTTCTCAGTAATACAGTCCCAATTTATTTTGGCTTGCCAGCAGCAATTGAAATTTGGCTTGTGTATCCTGGGATAGCGGTGTGTGAACAGTAACAACGGCAATGATTTCATATTTACGGGTTGCGGGTTTTGGGAAAAAGAGGTATACTATATTCAGTTTATAATACCACGCAAAACAGGAGGGATTGCATTATGATAGAAGCAACGAGCTGTGGCGGTGTGGTAATTCATCGGGGTAAGATTCTTACATTGTATAAATCTTACAGGAACCGTTATGAGGGCTGGGTATTACCGAAGGGAACAGTGGAACCGGGTGAGACGCATGAACAGACGGCATTGCGGGAAGTGATGGAAGAGGCTGGAGTGCGTGCGACCATTGTGAAATATATCGGGAAGAGCCAATATAACTTTACCGTTCCGGAGGACGTGGTTTCCAAAGAGGTACATTGGTATCTGATGACTGCGGATAATTATCATAGTAAGCCCCAAAGAGAAGAGTTTTTTGTAGATTCCGGATATTACAAATTCCATGAGATCTACCATCTGCTGAGATTTTCCAATGAAAAGCAGATTGTAGAACGTGCTTATCAGGAATATCTGGAAATGAGAAGCAACGGACTCTGGGGAAAACAGCATAAGTATTATTAACGAGAACAGGGCTGTGTTTTTACGACGCAGCCCGGTTTAAATTCAGGAGAAAACGGGAATACTTTAAATGAATTACGTTACAGAAGAAATGACTGTTGGGATATAAAAGACTGAGAAATAAAAAGGATAAGCTTATTGATTTGGTGTAGGCAGAAATGAGAGAAGGTGTAAGATGCTAAAGTGGCAGGAGAATTTTCTGGCAGGGGAATCTGTAAAGAATCCCGGTAAGATAAAAAAGAAATTAAATAGTGGAAAACTGGTGCCAGGCATTTATCTTCTTACATTATCAGAAAATCCATCTAATCTTATGGATATTATTCCGGCAGCGATGTTATTCCAGAAGAGCTTTTACGGAATCTGTCCTGAAATCATAGGAATGGCAAAGGGCAAGGAAGAGGCTCTGGAGATGGTGAGGAGCCTGATTGATGAAATGTATACGGAGACAGGAACCTTTGCAATAGCTGAATATATAGAAAACAGGTGAGAATATGTTACATATTTTATGGCTGATCCTTAAGTTTATATTGATCATACTGGGGATCCTGCTGGGACTTCTTTTACTGGCAGTGCTTCTTGTTCTGTTCTGCCCTGTGAGATATAAGGCATCAGCTGTTAAGACGGAAGGAGCCTGGAATCAGATAGAAGGAGAAGGCGTTGTAAGCTGGTTATTTCATGGAGTTTCGCTGAAAGCTGAATGGAAAGATCGGCAGATGGAAATGTCGTTTCATCTATTTGGAATTCCCGTAGATAAATTATTGAAGAAACGCCAGAAGAAAAAATCAGATTCGGAAAATACAAAGAATACAAAGAACACTTCAAAGAAATCGAAATCTGGTACAAAAAATTCGAGATCTCAGGCGGTAAATTCAAAGAATGAAGAGCATGAATCAGAAGTAAAATTATTGAATGATTCGGCAGACCAAGGTGTAAATTCTACTGAAAATCATACTAAAATCAATGAAAATGAAGAAAGTATAAGACAGGACCAGCACAAACCAGATAATGAATCAGAAAATACTGAAACGGTGACAAATGAAAATAAAATTCAACCAGAAGATACAGCTTCAGAGGAGGTTTCAGAACAGAAAACGTTCTTTATTAAAAGAATATATGACCGAATTCGAAATATATTCAAAGGAATTCGGACAAAATTGCAAAATATTCGCAGGACACTCAAGAAAGTCAAAAATAATCTGTCCTGGTGGAAATCTTTTCTCGAACATCCGAGAGTAAAAGCTGCCAGAACTCTGGTGTGGAAACATGCGAAATTTCTTCTTAAGCATATTTTCCCTACAAAGATAGAAGGACAGGTTGCATTTTCTTTTGAAGATCCGGCGCTGACGGGAACAGCACTTGCTGTACTTGGTATGACAATTCCTTTTCATAAGAACTGTGTTCAGATCAATCCTCGCTTTGATGGAGAGAATTATCTGCAGGGAAATATCAGGGCAAAAGGCAGAATCTATGGATTTGTTTTTCTGCGCGCTGCATTGATCATTTATTTTGATAAAAATATAAAATACGTTATAAAACGTTGGAAAACCAGGAGGGCATGACCATGGCAAACGAAAATAACTTTAAAGAAACTGTAAACTCATTATTCAAGGGAATGGACAGCTTTATCTCTGCAAAAACTGTAGTGGGAGAAGCAATCCATGTAGGCGACACGATCATCCTTCCTCTGATGGATGTTTCTTTTGGCGTAGGTGCCGGTGCTTTCTCAGGAGAGAAGAAGGATAACGGCGGCGGTGGAATGGCCGGAAAGATGACTCCATGCGCAGTACTTGTAATTCAGAATGGAACAACCAAACTTGTCAACGTGAAGAATCAGGATGGACTGACCAAGATTCTTGATATGGTGCCGGATTTTGTAGATCGTTTCACATCAGGAAAAGGTGACGATGAACCAATCAGTGAGCCTGAAAAATAAGACAGAAATCCGTTATAGGCATTCATAATAGAGTTTTTGCATAAACTATATCAAACCAATGAAAAAGAAAAGGCGCAGAAGAATTGGAAAAGCTGATAGGTTTTATGCTGTTTTTCATAGGGCTTGGGATGGTGATCGGATTATTGATCGCAGAGAATGTGATCCTGGTAGTTTCAGCCGGAATTTTCCTGCTGCTGGGATATCATCTTTTCTGCCACTGAAAATAATATATAAAAGAAAAAGAGACTACAGGATCAGCCATGATTTCTATAAAATTTTGTAGAATATCTGGCAGACTGTGGTCTCTTATATTTTTATCTGATAATTGTGGATTTTAACAGATTAGGTAAGTTTCATGTAATTGTAAATATCCATTGGATCATTGGAAATGAGAGGCTGATTTTCTAAAAGGTAAAAAAAATACCCCTGTAAAAACAGGGGCAATTGGTGTTATTATGCTCTTTCTACTTTACCGGATCTTAAGCAAGAAGTACATACATATGTCTTTCTAGCTCCGCCTTCAGCAGTTTTGATTTTAACGGATTTTACGTTAGATTTCCACATTTTATTGGATCTTCTATGTGAATGACTTACATTATTTCCGAAATGAGCAGCTTTTTCACAGATTGCACATTTAGCCATGATAGCACCTCCTTGACGCTTTATTGTTACTGTCTGCTGTGTGCCTGGTGTCTAAAACAGTAACCTTTTGTTCAACAGATTACATTGTAACAGATGAATTGTGCTTTTGCAAGCAAAAAAAGGAAAAAACTCAAAAATTATATTTCCTTTTCTGTAAAAAGAGGTTATAATACACTTACATACAATATATTAATTGGAGGTAACCATATGAATGGACGTATAGATTCCGGATTAGGTCAGATCATAATTGACACAGATGTAATCGCAACCTACGCAGGAAGCGTTGCAGTAGAGTGTTTTGGTATCGTAGGTATGGCTGCAGTCAGCATGAAAGACGGACTGGTTAAGCTTCTTGGTAAGAACAGCCTGAAACATGGTATCAGTGTCAGAATTACTGAAGACAATAAAATCCGCCTGAATTTCCATGTTATTGTGGCATATGGCGTGAATATAAGCACAATTGCAGACAACCTTGTCAGCAATGTCAAATATAAAGTCGAAGCCTTTACAGGAATGGAGATTGATAAGATCGATATTTATGTAGAAGGTGTACGTGCAATTGATTAGGATAGAGGAGGAACTTGTGGTGAATAACAAAACCATAGATGCCAGAATACTTTCCAGAATGTTTCTTGCAGGAGCCAAGAATCTGGAAGCTAAGAAAGAATGGATCAATGAACTGAATGTATTTCCGGTACCGGATGGAGATACAGGAACCAATATGACAATGACAATTATGGCAGCGGCTGCAGAGGTAGGATCTCTTGGAGAGCCTGATATGGAGTCACTGGCTAAAGCGATTTCTTCCGGTTCTCTGCGCGGTGCAAGAGGTAACTCAGGTGTTATCCTTTCCCAGCTTCTTCGTGGTTTTACCAAGAGCGTTAAAGGCAGCAAGGAATTGGATGCCAGCGCTATCGCAGCAGCGATGGAGAAAGGTGTGGAGACTGCATACAAGGCGGTTATGAAACCGAAAGAAGGAACAATTCTTACTGTTGCAAGAGAAGCAGCTGCGAAAGCTGTTGAAATTGCAGAGACAGCAGAGGATCTGGATACATTCTTTAAAGGTGTGATTGCTCATGCAGAGGAAACTCTGGCGAAGACACCGGAGATGCTTCCTGTTCTGAAAGAAGCAGGAGTAGTGGACTCTGGCGGACAGGGACTCCTGGAAGTATATCATGGTGCATATGATGGTTTCCTTGGTAAAGAGATCGATTATACTCAGTTTGATAAAGCGAAAGGACCTGCAGTAACTAAGATTGATGCTCAGACAGAGGCTGACATTAAATTTGGCTATTGTACAGAATTTATCATTCTTCTGAATCAGCCGATGTCCGGGGAGACAGAGCATGAATTCAAGAAATTCCTTATGTCACTGGGTGATTCTATCGTTCTTGTCGCAGATGATGAAATCGTGAAAGTACATGTTCATACAAATCATCCTGGACAGGCAATCGAGAAAGCTCTTACATTTGGTGCTCTTTCCCGCATGAAGATTGACAATATGCGTGAGGAACATCAGGAGAAACTGATCAAAGATGCCCAGAAGCTGGCGAAAGAGCAGGCTGAACAGGAAGAGAAAGAAGTAGCAGCACAGCCTCCGAAGGAAGTTGGGTTTATCTCCGTATCTGTTGGTAATGGGATGACAGAGATTTTTAAGGAACTGGGAGTAGACTATCTGATCGAAGGTGGTCAGACAATGAACCCAAGTACAGAAGATATGCTGAATGCAATCGCAAAAGTAAATGCAAAGACCATCTATATCTTCCCGAATAATAAGAATATTGTTCTTGCTGCAAATCAGGCAAGGGATCTTACAGAAGATAAAGAGATCGTAGTTGTTCCGACTAAGACAATTCCGCAGGGAATCACTGCTATGATCAGCTATGTGCCTGAGAAGAACAGTGCTGAGAATACAGAGGCAATGCTTCAGGCAATCGAGAATGTCAAGACGGGACAGGTTACTTATGCGGTTCGTGATACCAGAATTGATGATAAGGAGATTCATGAGGGAGATATCATGGGTATCGGTGATCATGGAATCCTGGCTGTTGGTAAGGATCGTGTGGAAGTTACGAAGGAGACTGTTGCAGAGATGGTGGATGAGGATTCTGAGGTGATCAGTATTTATTATGGTGCTGATACTGAGAAAGCGGAAGCTGAGGAACTGGCAGCAGCACTTGAGGAGGCTTATCCGGATTGTGATGTGGAACTTAATGCGGGCGGACAGCCGATTTATTATTATGTTATTTCCGTTGAATAATGGTCGTTAGGATTTAAATGAATATTTATAGGTAAATGAGGACGGATATAGGTCGCCGGAGAGGTGAGGTATATCCGTTTTCGTATTTCAATAGGGGACGGCAGGAAAGTTATTTGTTTTTATATGCGGTTTCGAGCTCTAAGATATTCCAAGCTATTAAAAACAAATAATTTTCCTGCCTGGTATTTAAATGTGATACGAAATATTTATGGAAAGAAAGGAAGCTGTGGTATATGTCAACATCTTTGCGTACGTTGAAGGGTGTAGGTGAGAAAACAGAGAAGCTGTTTTCGAAAATCGGGGTGACGGATGTGGAGTCGCTGTTGAGTTATTATCCCCGGAATTATGATGCGTATGAGGAGCCGGTGGAGATTAAAGCAGTGGAGGAGGGCTCTGTTGTGGCAATTTCCGGGACGGTTGTTACGGGGGTATATGTGAATCAGGTGAGAAATCTTCAGGTGATTACAACTACGGTGGCGGATCTTACAGGGAGGCTTTCGGTTACCTGGTTTAATGCGCCGTATTTGCGTTCTACGGTGAGAAAAGGGTGTGCTTTTATTCTGAGGGGAAGAATCGCGAGAAAGCAGGGAAAGCTGCAGATGGAGCATCCGGAGATTTTTACTCCGGCGGCTTATGAGGAGATTCTGCATAGTCTTCAGCCGATTTATGGGCTGACTTCAGGGCTTTCGAATAAGACAATCGTGAAGCTGCTTCATCAGGTGTTGAAGGAGCAGAATCTTCAGGCGGAGTATCTGGCGGATGAATATAAGGAGAAGTATCATCTGGCAGACAGGAATTTTGCAGTTCCGGCGATTCATTTTCCGAAGAATATGCAGGAGTTGTTATCTGCCAGGAGGCGTCTGGTGTTTGATGAGTTTCTTCTTTTTATTCTTGCGGTGCAGAGGTTGAAGGAGAAGACGGAAGAGGCGCCGAATGAGTTTCCGATGCATCCTGTCTGGACGACGGAGAAGATTATAGAGGATTTGCCGTATGATTTGACGAAGGCTCAGCTGAATGTCTGGCATGAAATTGAGAGGGACTTAAGTGGCCAGGCGTTGATGTCCAGACTGGTTCAGGGAGATGTGGGAAGCGGAAAAACGATTCTGGCTTTTCTGGCGATGATTATGACGGTTGAGAATGGTTATCAGGCTGTTTTGATGGCGCCAACGGAGGTTTTGGCGAGGCAGCATTTTCAGGCGATGGAGAAGTTGTTGCAGGAGCATAATATAGAATTTGGTCATCCGGTACTGCTTACCGGATCGGATACGGCGAAGGAGAAGCGGGAAAAATATGCGCTGATCGTATCGAAAGAGGCGAATCTGGTCATAGGAACGCATGCTTTGATACAGGAGAAGGTGCAGTATAATAATCTGGGGCTTGTTATTACGGATGAGCAGCACCGTTTCGGTGTGAAGCAGAGGGAAGCCCTGACGACGATGGGAAATCCGCCGAATGTTTTGGTAATGAGTGCAACACCGATTCCGCGTACTCTTGCTATCATTATTTATGGTGATCTGGATATTTCTGTGATTGATGAGCTTCCGGCGCAGAGACTTCCTATTAAGAATTGTGTTGTGGATACTTCTTATCGGCCCAAGGCTTATTCTTTTATGGAGAAGCAGATCCGTCAGGGACGTCAGGTTTATGTGATCTGTCCGATGGTTGAAGAGAGTGAGGGCATGGATGGAGAGAATGTTCTGGATTATACGATGAAGATACGGAATGTTTTTCCGCCTGATATTAAGGTGGCGTCTCTTCATGGGAAGATGAAGGCGAAAGAGAAGAATGCGGTCATGGAGGCTTTTGCAGCGGGAGAAATCCAGGTTCTTGTGTCGACGACGGTTGTGGAGGTAGGCGTGAATGTGCCAAATGCGACAGTGATGATGGTGGAGAATGCGGAGCGTTTTGGACTGGCACAGCTTCACCAGCTTCGTGGGCGTGTAGGGCGTGGAGAATATCAGTCCTATTGTATTTTTATGCAGGGAAATGGGGCGAAGGAGACTTCGAAACGTCTGGAAATTCTGAATAAATCTAATGATGGATTTTACATCGCAGGGGAAGATCTGAAGCTTCGAGGCCCTGGAGATTTGTTTGGAATCCGCCAGAGTGGTCTGCTGGAGTTTAAACTTGGAGATATTTATCAGGATGCGGATATCCTGAAAGCAGCCAGTGAGACAGCGGCAGATATTCTTTCTCTGGATGAAGATTTAAGCCTTCCGCAGAATCAGGAATTGCAGAAAAGGCTGTCTGAGTATATGAAAGAAGATTTGCAAAATCTGGGATTATAAGTAATATTGCACAAAATGGGAGCGAAAGAATATAGGCAAAGGCTGTCTGTTTGTAGTAATTTTTCCATGTAAAGGCAAAAATCATTGCAAAAACAGGAGATTAGTAGTATTCTATTTCCATAAAAAGAATAATTATACCTTGTAAGGAGGCTATCAAATGGCAACAAAAAAAACTACAGCAGATCTCAATACATCCACTGCGAAGACAACCAAAGTTAAAGAGGCTCCTGCAAAGACAACTGCTTCAGAAGTAGCTGTAAACAAAGAAGCTGAGAAGAAAGAAACCGATAACAAAGAAACTGCAAAGAAAGAGGCAGCAAAAACAACTAAAACTACAGCAAAGAAGACAACTACAAGAAGAACAACAAAGAAGGCTGCAGAGAAACCAGTTGAAAAAACTGCTGAAAAAGCTGCAGAAAAGCCAGTTGCAAAAGCAGCAGAGAAGAAGACAACTACCAGAAGAACTGCTAAGAAAGAAGCAACTGCAGAAGTATACGTTCAGTTCATGGGCAAAGAAGTCTATGCAAAAGATGTTTTAGAGAATGTAAAGAAGATCTGGACAGAAGAAATGGGCAAGAAGGAGAAAGATCTTAAAGACGTTAAGATTTATATTAAACCGGAAGAATATAAAGCATACTATGTAATTAATGGCGATATCACAGGCGCTATCGGACTCTGATATATAAAAAAGCAGAAGCAGGAAATAAATATATAAATACTGCTAAAAGATTCACTAATAAAAAATCAAATAAATGTCGGGACAGATGTTGTGATTTGTCTGGATGAATTCAGGAAACTCGGATGATAAGGTAAATTCATCTGAGTTTTTTATTTCTGCAATATTTTTCATTTCTGTAATATGAAAAAATTTATAGGAAATATTGTATCTATAATTTTTTCCACTGCCTGTCCTACTTGACAAAAATTATCAGTTAGTATAAGCTATCTTCGATGGATAAATTATTGATAATAATTAATCATTAGCCAATAACAACCAAATGACAAAACGAAAGAAGAGCGAACGATAATGACATTAAAAGATTTGGAAATTGGAAAAAGTGCCGTGATCAGATCGGTTGGTGGAAAAGGTGCCTTACGTCAGCATTTCCTGGATATGGGTATGATTCCCGGTGCGGAGGTTACGGTTGTAAAATTTGCGCCTATGGGAGATCCGATGGAACTGCAGGTGCATGGATATGAGCTGACCTTAAGACTGGCAGAAGCAGAACAGATAGAGATTGAGCAGATTCCAAGAAGAAGCAGAAGTCATAAAGGAATTGAATCTATGAGTGACGCAGAACATCCGGGACTGGGAGAGGAAGGAAAGTATCACTCCAAGAAAGACGAGCACCCTCTGCCGGAAGGAACTACTCTGACTTATGCACTGGTAGGAAATCAGAACTGTGGAAAGACTACATTATTTAACAAACTGACAGGCTCTAATCAGCATGTAGGGAATTTTCCGGGAGTAACTGTAGACCGTAAAACAGGTTCTATTAAGGGACACCCAAATACAGAGATTACCGACCTTCCGGGAATTTATTCTATGTCACCTTACAGCAGTGAGGAAATCGTTTCCAGAAATTTTGTTCTGGATGAGAAACCAAGTGCGATCATCAATATTGTTGATGCGACAAACATAGAGAGAAATCTGTACCTTACCATGCAGCTTCTGGAAATGGACATTCCGATGGTCGTTGCATTAAATATGATGGATGAGGTGCTGGGAAATCAGGGTTCCATTGATGTAAATATGATGGAAGCATTGTTGGGAGTTCCGGTAATCCCTATTTCGGCGGCAAAGAATGAAGGTGTTGATGAACTTGTAAACCACGCATTACATATAGCAAAATATCAGGAACATCCGCTGCGCCAGGATTTTTGCGATAAGAATGACCATGACGGTGCTGTTCACCGCTGTATTCATGCGGTAATGCATTTAATCGAGGACCATGCGACGCTGGCAGGCATCCCATCTCGTTTTGCCGCAACCAAGGCAATCGAGGGAGATCCTCTGATCATGGAGAAACTGAAGCTAGACACCAATGAGACGGAGATGCTTGAACATATCGTACAGCAGATGGAGACAGAACGCCAGGTCGACAGGAGTGCTGCAATCGCGGATATGCGTTTTGACTTTATCGAGCGATTATGTGAGCAGACCGTTGTAAAGCCAAAAGAGAGCAAGGAGAGGATTCGAAGTGAAAAGATCGACAGGATTCTGACAGGAAAATATACGGCGATTCCTTGTTTTATAGGAATTATGGCACTTGTTTTTTATCTGACATTCAATGTAATCGGTGCGTGGCTTCAGGGAATCCTGGAAATAGGAATTGATAAGATTTCTGCATTGACCGATGCAGCATTGACAGCTGCCAATGTAAACAGTGCCATGCACAGTCTGGTAATTGATGGCATCTTTACAGGTGTGGGAAGTGTTTTGAGTTTCCTTCCTGTAATTGTTACTCTGTTTTTCTTCCTGTCCCTTATGGAGGATAGTGGATATATTGCACGTGTGGCATTTGTGATGGATAAGCTTCTGCGAAAGATTGGTTTATCCGGTCGAAGTATTGTGCCGATGCTGATTGGATTTGGATGTACGGTTCCGGCGGTTATGGCAACGCGTACCCTTACAAGTGAACGTGACAGAAAGATGACGATTCTGCTTACACCGTTTATGAGCTGTACTGCGAAGCTTCCAATCTATTCTTTCTTTGTGAATGCATTCTTCCCAAAGAAAGGCGGGCTTATTATGACAGGATTATACCTGCTTGGTATTTTTGTGGGAATCCTGGCGGCACTTCTGTACAATGGTACTCTTTTCAAAGGAGAACCCGTGCCGTTTGTCATGGAACTTCCAAATTATCGTCTGCCGGGAGCGAAGAATGTTGCACAGTTACTGTGGGAAAAGGCAAAAGATTTCCTGCAGAGAGCGTTTTCTGTAATCCTGCTTGCAACTATGATTGTCTGGTTCCTCCAGAGTTTTGACCTGCATCTGAATCTGGTAAAAGATTCTTCTGACAGTATTCTGGCAATGGCAGCTGGACTTCTGGTTCCAATCTTTAAGCCACTTGGCCTGGGAGACTGGAGAATCTGCACCGCTCTTATCAGTGGATTTATGGCAAAAGAAAGCGTGGTATCGACACTGGAAGTGCTTTTCAGTGGAAGCATTGCTTCTGTACTGACACCACTGGCAGCAGCATCACTGCTTGCATTCAGCCTGCTTTATACTCCATGTGTGGCTGCAATCGCGTCAGTGAAACGTGAACTTGGCGGAAGATGGGCCATAGGTGTAGTTGTGTGGCAGTGTGTGGTTGCATGGATCGTTGCACTGATCGTTCGTTTTGTTGCGGCATTCATTATTTAACCAAATCAAGTAAGTCCCCTGCTTCAATTGCGAAGAGCAATAAGCAGTGGGTGGGGACTTGCTTGTATCAGAAGGGGTACAAGCCCCTTCTGATAAACTGCGAAGCAGTTATTTGGTTATGAGCAAGTAGCGAAAGCGGATTGCGAATATCCGATTGACTATTGATTAAAATCCTCGATCTACTGTCTGAAATAATGTGCAGCAGACGGGGATTTTTTATGCTATGAAAAATTATTCTGTAATGTTCTTATAATTAAAAAAAGTTTCCCGGACATTTTTATGATTAGTGAAGAATAAGGTCGAAAAAATTAGAAACTTTACGGAAAAAGCTTTTTATGCTATCATAGCGTCAATGACTAGTACAGCGAAAAGGTCTTCAAAAAAGATGAAAAAATAAGGAACAAAGGAGTAAATTCAAAGTATGGGAATTGTTGTGATCGGAGATGTATTTATTGATATAAAGGGATATTCCATAGCATCTTATATTCCTCAGGGAAGAAACGTAGGAACTATCGCACAGATTCATGGCGGCGTAGGCAGAAATGTAGCAGAGGATATTGCAAATCTGGAACTTAAACCAACATTTATCAGTCTCGTAAATGACGATGCCATGGGAGAGGAAGTCATCCGTAAATTGGAACGCCATAAAGTAGACACAAGTTATATGCGTAAAGTACCAAACGGTATGGGAACATGGATGGCAATCTTTGATAATAATGGAGATGTAGTTGCTTCTGTTTCCAAGAGACCAGATCACACACCGGTGGAATATATTCTGGATGAGTGTGGAGATGAGATTTTTAAGGACGCAGACAGCATTGCGATAGAGATTGATACAGACAGAGAAATCGTTAAGAAAACCTTTGCGTATGCAGAGAAATATAATAAGAAAGTATATGCAATGGTATCCAATATGAGTATTGCTGTAGAGCGAAGAGACTTTCTGAAAAGAACCTCCTGTTTCGTATGTAATGAACAGGAAGCAGGCATTCTTTTCTCCGAAGATTACAGTCAGACAGAACCGGAAGAGATGGCTAAAATCCTTGCAGAACGTGTGAAATCCGCACGTATTCCACAGATGATCGTGACAATGGGAGGACAGGGCGCTGTATATGCAGATCAGAATGGCGGATATGGCGTATGTCCGGCTATGAAGGTAGATGTAGTTGATACTACGGGAGCGGGAGATGCTTTCTTTGCAGGAACTTGTGCAGGACTTACTTATGGAAAAACATTAAAAGAGGCATGTGGAATCGGTACACGTCTTTCCTCCACTGTAATCTGTACTTCAGAGAATATCTGCCCGCGCTTTATGCCGGAGGAATTCGGACTAAATTATAATACAAAGAATAAAAATCAGAAATAAATTGCAGAAATATACGCTGCATGAAATGAAGCACATAGCAGTTAATATACAGCCAATGGAGGAAAAACAAAAATGGGAAGCATTGTGATTGGAGTTGCCGGAGGTTCCGGCTCTGGTAAATCTACTTTTACAAACAGGATTAAAGATTATTTCGGAGATGATGTAGTTGTTCTTTATCATGACAACTATTACCGCAGACAGGACGGAGTTCCTTTTGAACAGAGAGTAACTGTAAATTATGACCATCCGGATTCACTGGAGACAGAGCTTCTGGTAGAGCATCTGAAGCAGTTAAAAGAGGGAAAATCAATCGAGTGCCCGGTTTATGATTATACGAAACATAACCGTTCTGACAAGGTGATCAGAATCGATCCGAAACCGGTTATTCTTGTAGAGGGAATCCTGCTTCTGGCAGATCCGAGAGTGAGAGACCTTCTGGATATTAAAGTATATGTAGAAGCAGATGCAGATGAGCGTATCCTGCGAAGAATCTCACGTGACGTAGAAGAACGCGGAAGAGATCTCAACGGCATTATCAAACAGTACCTGACTACTGTAAAGCCTATGCATTACCTTTACGTAGAACCGACCAGATCAAAAGCTGATATTGTTATTAACAGCGGTAAGAATGATATTGCATTCGACCTGTTTGTCTCAAAAATCCGTCTGTTGCTGGATAAAAAGGAAGATTGAGTGTAAAAATAAAAGCAAGTTTCTAAGTTCATCAAGATATAGTGAACTTTGGAAACTTGCTTTTTGTAAAAAATTTTATAACGGTTTAACAGTTCTGTATTCTGAAGCCTATTGATGAAAACAGCTTGTAACCAGATCAGGTAAGCCTGTTGTTTCAGTTGTGAAGAGCAATAGACAGTTAACTATTTGTCAATAATGTGAATTATATCCTCACATGACTGAAGTCACGTGCTTCCAGACGCTTTAGGCGTCAGACTAAATATCGGCGGATACGCCTGTAACTTAGGTTTGCGCAGATATGCGCTTTTTCCCATGCCAGATATGGCAGGTCCCCACATTACAGGTAGTCCGCTGTATATCTGCCTGCATCTATGCAGCCATTAAGAGTCCCATCTCAGAACTGAGTTCCCTTAGATCTGCATAAACACATGAGGTTCTACGCTTTACTGCAGGGACTTTTGCCTCCAGCAAAGACCTTTCCGTTGCCGGAAGGGGTTTTAAAAGTTCACGGATAAAATATCTGGCCCCGATATTATAAGAAGCTGACAAGTCACAGTTATATCTTTTTCCCGTCTGAAATGCGCAGAGGCTGTGATTTCTCCAGTCACGCAGGACTATCCCTGATCCATCATACGCAAGCCTGCTCGTATTCCATGCACAGATCCTGGATATGCGCATCCCTTTCCTGTTCGTTGTGTGAATCAGATGTTCTGCTGCATTAAAGCGTTTTTTTGCTTCCGGGATCATTTTCAGTTCTGCCCACACCTGTTCATAGATTTCCGTCAGATAGCTGACCGCCTGACGATAGATTTCCAGTGTCTGGCGGATTGGGATATTCTGTTTTCGTATTTCCACACCATAACTGGATACCGTCTGCATTTTCTTCTCCTCTGAACTGTTTTTTTATTTTGTGCTATGAACAAATAGTACCATAGATATCTTATTCTGTAAACATACGTTCTTTTTTTGACAAAAAAATTGCGCGTCTAACTCATCACTGAAGTAACGAGAATGCGACGCGCGGTCATTCAACAGGAATATCATCTCTGGCATCCAGATCATTGATATATTTTCTTGTTTCCGCAACGATCACATTTGACAGAAGCAACACAGCCACGAGGTTTGGAATTGCCATCAATGCATTCAGGATATCGGCAACGGTCCATACAAGATTCAGGGAAATAACCGGTGCGATCGCGGCAACTGCGATATACAGTACGCGATAAGGAATCAGTCCTTTTTTACCTGTAAAATATTCCACACATCGTTCACCGTAGTAAGCCCATCCAAGAACTGTTGAGTAAGCAAAAGAAATAATGCCGACAACCAGGATCACCGGACCAAGTACCGGAATCTGCTGAAATGCCAGAGTGGTAAGCACACCGCCATCTGTGATACTTCCCATATCAATGGAAGGATTTTTCATAATACTTGTGACGAGAACCAGACCTGTCATGAGACATACAACAACGGTATCCCAGAAAGTTCCGGTGCTGGAAACCAGTGCCTGACGTACAGGATTTCTCGTCTGGGCGGCAGCTGCTGCGATAGGGGCAGAACCCATACCTGACTCATTGGAAAAAAGGCCTCTGGCAATTCCGTACTGCATTGCCATCATAATACCGCGTCCAACCAGTCCGCCGGCAGCAGCTCCTGGGGTAAATGCCATCTTGCAAATCGTTTTTACTGCCGGAATAATAAAATCATAGTTGATTCCCAGAATGATCAGACATCCAAGTACATAAAAGAAAGCCATGAACGGAACCAGGCGTTCACATACGGTTGCGATTGATTTGATGCCGCCAAAGATAACAAGTGCTGTCAGTGCGGCAACTGCGATTCCGATAAAAACCGGAGAGATATTCAGATTCTCATTACATACAGTTGCAATTGCATTTACCTGAGTAGCACATCCGATTCCAAAGGAAGCGAAGCCGCCGAAGAATGCAAAAAGCAATGCCAGCCATTTCATATGTAACCCGCGTTCCAGTGCATACATGGCACCGCCCTGCATACGTCCGTCTTTCGTTTTCACACGGTATTTGACAGCGATAAGAGACTCGCTGTATTTCGTGGCGATTCCGAAAATGCCTGTCAGCCAGCACCAGAGAACAGCACCAGGACCACCCAGCGCGATAGCGGTTCCCACACCAATGATATTTCCGGTTCCAATTGTAGAAGCGAGAGCAGTGGTAAGTGCACCAAATTGACTGACTTCGCCTTCTGCCCCTGTATCTTTCGTGACAGATAATCGGATAGCTGTACCGATTTTTCTCTGGATCACACCTGTGCGGACTGTCATAAAAATATGAGTCCCGAGAAGCAGAAGAATCATCCACCATCCCCATACAAGACCATCCAGTTTGTTAATGAAATTTGCGACAGAATTAATCATAGGCTTCCTCTCCTTTTTATGAATTTATGTGAGTAAAGAAAAGAAGATACATCTTTGAACTTTAAAGATACCGTTTTATATAATAAAAAATTAATGTTATATAAAAAAAAGCATACATACACGATAGTTCATGTGATGTACGCCTTTGTACGGTTCGTCTTTTAGTTACACACATATACACAGATACAAATATCTGTCTGAAATTAAAGATTAATCTCAGTAGTTAAATGTAATTATACTGTAAAAAATATAAAATTGCAATAAATTTTCCATGCTCTTCCTTAGTATACGAAAACTTCCAGTGTATTATTCTTCTAGCTTCATATACTAGCATTGCAACACCAAAACAATCAAAAATGAAAACAACAACCAAGGAGGAAATTGATATGTCAAACACAAAATCTTCTAACCAGGCAGCTGTACCAGAAGCAAAAGGTGCGTTAGACCGTTTCAAATTCGAGGTTGCAAACGAATTAGGTGTACCGCTTACAGATGGATACAACGGTAACCTGACATCCAAACAGAACGGTTCAGTCGGCGGATATATGGTCAAGAAAATAGTATCGGAACAACCATTGAATTTTAGATTTATGTTTTATATCATGATTTAAGCGTCAAAAGCTCATACCTATTCAGCAGTTATCTTTTACAGATTCTTTTCATTTTCTGACAAAACGGGAACAGCGAATGCTGGAAAAATCATGGGCAAAATATTTTGCTGATGAGATATTCCCAAAGATCGGTGAAAAACCGTATGCTGAAAACGGAGATAAGCAGGGAGGTTGTTTACTTGTATCTGAAAATGAATTAGACAAAAGCAGGATGACATGGTAGAATATAACAGCCAATTTAATAGAAAATCAACCGAAACCATTTTGCTGGTTTTTATTTTTAATTTTGTGCCATTTAAACGATTTAAAGAATGAGAATATGTTGGATTTACTATATCATTTATATGAGCGTATTGTAAAATACAAATTGACATATTTTTCGGGGGGCTATAATAGAACTAAAGAAAGTAAATATTTTAGCAAAACAGATGAAAGTCTGTGACGCAAAGCTATAGGGCCTGTAAAATGGCAGCCAGTTGCATATGAAATAGCAAAGGGATACTATGGTTAATTAGTAGTAGTTTCTTTGCTTTTTATTATGGTTTAGCTTATCTGAATAGAGTAACAGAGAAAAGAAATAGAAAGATTAAGTAAAAAAGATAACGGAGATTAAAGATGATAAAAAAGGAGGCTGACAGGCAGAACTACAGTATCCTTGCAGGAGAAGGAGCTATTCTGCGGATTTTAAAAGAAATATTCCGATCATTGCTGTGACTGCCAATGCCTTTAAGAGTGATGAAGAATATTGTGCTGAAGCAGGAATGAATGCTCATCTTTCAAAGCCTTTTGATATAAATAAACTAATGGAAGTACTTACATCCCTGTTGGACTTAGAATATACGGAGGATAAAAATGTTCAATAAAGAAAAGCAAAGTGAAAATAATATCTTTTCACTGGATAATACAAAGTTAAATGAAAACTGTCAAAAAATCGTACAGGATGCAGTGAGCGAACTGAATATTGTTGGATTCATGACAGGATATTATGATGAAAATCTTACAATTACACAGGTCAGTTCACACATGTTGAGGAATCTGGGATATACGTTTGAAGAATTTCAAAAGAAAACATCAGGTTCTCTGAGAAATCTTTTATATGGAGAAAACCAGACCTTTCTTGAATACGACAGGTTCCAGCGCCTTCAAGGGTGTGGAGAAGGACAGATGCTGATGAGCGATGGCACACCTGTATTTGTCCGTATGTGCAAGAAAGATGCCATAGCAGATGATGGAAAGCAGGTATGGGTATTGTCTGTTCAGATTGACTGGATGCAGCAGAATCTGAAACTGATCAATAACGTGATTCATTCTGGGATGTGGCATTTTGATTGTGACAAAAGCGGAAATATTAAGGAAGTGTGCTGGAGTCATGAGTTTCGCACGATGCTTGGGTATCATGACATTCTTGATTTCCCAAATAAACTGGAATCGTGGTCAGATTTGTTACATCCAGAAGACAAGGAAGCAACACTTGCACTGTTAGAGCAAGCAATTCAAGACAAAACAGATAGTGTGAAATATGACTGTGAATACCGCTTGAAGATGAAAGATGGTTCCTATCAATGGTTCCGGGCAAATGCCGAGACAACCAGACGTCTGGACGGAACAGTACGTTTTATTGTCGGTACATTCATAAATATTGACAAGAGAAAGCAGAGCGAGATGAAAGCACAGAGAAATGAGGCATTTCATCGCGCCTATACAGAGGGAAATATCTGCGAGTATTATGTAAATCTAAAGGATAATTCTTTTGAGTCACTAAAAGTAGAGGATTCTCTTCTGGAGATTTTTGAAAAGAGCCATACATGGGATGAACTGATTCAGGCATACCTGGATAATTATGTTGTTGATGAGGACAAGGAAGCGGTTTCTCATTTTTACAACCGTAATTTTATTGTTGAAAAACTGAGTGAAGGTTCAAAAGAAATTAACCTTGAATGCAGAATACGGATACAAGGTGATGAACACTGGGTTCGTAATGTCCTTATGAGAGGAGAAGAAAATGACGGTTCACGCTATGCAATGATCTTCGTCCGGGATATTACAGAAGCCAGAAAAGAAATGGAAAACATATTGGAGCTGACACGTAAGAATGATGCGATGGATCTGCTTCTTCAGGGAACAATGCGTCTGGTCAATCGTTTTGCTATGTGCAATCTGGAAGATGATACTTATAAGTTTTATAGTCTGCACGGAAAAAAGCCACCATACGATGCTTACGGAACATATCATGACCTGATCAGGAGGATTGCATCCCGCTATAAAGTGGTGGCAAAGGATGAAACGATTGACAAAGTGATTTCAGCAGATCATATCCGTGGCATGATTAGAAGCATGGATGATATTTATAAGCTGGAATATTGTACGGAAGATGAAAAGCATTTTAAGAGCATGGCTTTCATTCCTTTGTCTTGGAAAGACGGAGTACTTGAAAAGGTGCTGTTGATCGCACAGGATACCACTCAGGAAAAACTTGCGGAGATAGAATCGAGGATTGCTTTGAAGGATGCTTATGAAGCGGCTAACAAGGCAAACAGGTCAAAGACAGAGGTTTTATCAAATATGTCTCATGATATTCGGACTCCGATGAATGCAATCGTTGGTATGACAGCCATTGCCGGAGCAAATATTGATCATCCGGATCGTGTGATTGATTGCCTTGGAAAAATAACCAAGTCGAGCCGTCATCTGCTTGGTTTGATTAATGAAGTACTGGATATGTCACGCATTGAAAATGGAAAGATCGAACTGACGGAAGAAGACTTTAATCTGGCTGAACTGGTAGATAACTTGATCGCAATGACACGTTCCGAGATTGAAGCTCACCATCATGATTTTGAAGTACGGCTCAACAAAATTGAACATGAATATGTAAGAGGAGACAGTTTAAGAGTACAACAGATATTTACTAATATTATGAGTAATGCCATCAAATATACCCCAGATGGCGGCAAGATACTGTTTTCTATTACGGAAAAGCCTACCACTTCCCTGGGACGCCGCTGAAAAACTGTTTTTTCATACTATATACAGTGTCTCAAAGTTGATTGATGTACTTTATTTTGTGCTAATTTATACGCAAAAAGGACTTTTTCAGTGGCCTTCCCTGGATATAGGATGCTATGAGTTTGTGATTCAAGACAACGGTATGGGAATGAGCGAGGAATTTCAAAAGGTTATGTTTGACCCGTTTACTCGTGAAGATGATAAACGCATCAGCGAAATCCAGGGAACCGGTTTGGGAATGGCAATCACAAGAAATATCGTCAATATGATGAATGGAAACATTAAGGTAGAAAGCAAGCTGGGAAAGGGAAGCAGATTTACCGTTACTATTTTCCTTCGTCTGCGGGATGAAAAGTCAGAGACTATTGATGAACTGGTCAACTTGCCCGTGCTGGTTGTGGATGATGATAAGATATGCTGTGAAGGAACAGTGGCTATTCTTAATGAGATTGGAATCGACGGAGAGTGGGTACTGTCAGGAAAAGAGGCAGTAGAGCGTGCAGTGAAACGTCATGAGAATGGCAATGATTATTTTGTATATATTATTGACTGGCAGATGCCGGGAATGGATGGAATTGAAACAACAAGGCAGATACGCCAAAAGATAGGACCTGATGTTTCTGTCATTGTTCTGACGTCCTATGATTATACAAAAATCGAAGAAGAAGCCAAAGCAGCAGGAGTAGATGAATTCATTTCAAAACCGTTGTTCCGCTCAAGACTTACCGCAGCACTGCAAAAAATAATCTCCGGAAAGCCGAGTCAGGATGCAAGAGATTACCTGAAAAATATCGCTGCAAGTGATTATACAGGAAAGAAAATCCTTTTGGTGGAAGATAATGAACTGAACAGAGAAGTTGCAGCTGAGATCATAGGTATGACAGGTGCTGAGATTGAAACGGCTGTAAATGGAAAAGAAGCTGTAGATAAGGTGGCAGATCATCCAAATGGATATTATGATTTGGTCTTTATGGATGTGCAGATGCCGATTATGAATGGGTATGAGGCGGCTACAGCTATCCGTTCCCTGCCTAAACACAAAGGTGAGCTGTTGCCAATCGTTGCAATGACGGCAAATGCATTTACGGAGGATGTGATACTTGCAAAGAGTGCAGGAATGAATGAACATATTGCGAAACCTCTTGATATGGAAAAATTGAACAGAATGTTGCACGAATGGATGTAAGCCACGATAATAAAAAAATCAATTTACAGATGAGTGATAATTAAGAGGAGAAGGAAATAATTATAAGTAGAGTGTATTCAAGATTGTTTAATAATCCACCAAGAAGCAGTAAGGAATGGAAACTGGAATACAATGCAAGAACTTCTGCTGAGCGTTCTAATAAACGCGAGAAATTAGATTTTAAAGCTCATATAATGACACTATATTGACGTGACACGAGTATGTGAGTATACTGTAAACCATGTGGAGGTTTTGCGTATGTCAGCAACAAATCTGAACATCCGAACGGATAAGGAAATCAAAAATCAGGCTGAGGAGATTTTTAATGAACTCGGTCTGAATATGACAACTGTGATCAATATGTTTCTGAGAACTGTGGTTCGAGAATACGGCATTCCATTTGAATTAAAACTGGACGTGCCGCAGGAAACAGCGGCAGAAGCATTTAGAGAGCAAGAAATTGTTGTCTGACCTTTCAGAATGTAAATCCTCGAATGAGGAAACAATTAAAGGATAAATCTGAAAAGCGAATCAGCTGATGGAAAAATGCACGCTCTGCAGATGCGGTATTTACATCAGTCCCTTCCACATATTTCTATGAAATAAAAAGTGGAGTCAAATTGAATGAAAACACAATCGGACAAGAAGTCAGTCAAAGACATTAAGGAGTTAAAGCAGAGATTTACTAAGCTTTCCATAGGTTTATTTGCAATTTTGACGCTTTCAATCATATTGTTGGCATCAGCATATACATATATTCTGCAAAAATCGTATACAGATATCGCCCTTGAAACGGAACTCAAACGTGATATGGAAAATGCGGATGTAATCCATAAATTGGTAAATGAAAAAATCGGAAGAGAAGAATTTGCCACGCTCCGCCATCAATCTGATGAAAATACAGAAATGTATCACGAGGTTTCCTCGTTTCTAAATGAAATTCGAACGCTGAATTCAACCAGATATTTATACACTGCCACCCGAAATGAAGAAAACAGGCTGATCTATGTGGTGGACGGTCTGGATCCCAACGCAGGAGATGTCAGACATCCGGGAGACTATATTGAGGATGAAATGATTCCGTATATTAACAAGGCTCTTTCAGGAGAAACGGTGTATTCGCAGAACATTGTTGATACGACATGGGGTCCTATTTTCACAGCCTGTTATCCTATAACGGGCGATTTAATGGGCGATTCGGATGAAATAGTTGGTTCTTTATGCATTGAAATGGATATGCAGTCTGTGAATGGGCTGGTAGAGCGAACAAGAAGAGCATCCGTTTATGTTGGAACTATGGCAGGATGTGTGCTGTTTTTGCTTTGTGCTGTCTGCTTTATCAGCTACAAAAGAAAAAGAGAAGATGAAATTGAACAGAAGCTTTTGTTGAGCGAGGCTGCGGAAAAAGCAGAGACCGCAAACAGAGCAAAATCATCCTTCTTACTTAACATGTCACATGATATTCGATCACCTATGAATGCTATTATCGGGTTTACGGACATTGCACTGAACCAGACAAATGTATCTGAAATTCACGATAGTCTGCAAAAGGTAAAAATAAGTTCAGAGCATCTGCTGTTGTTATTGAATAATGTACTGGATCTTAGCCGTATCGAGAACGGAAAGGTAAGCTTCTCACCTGAGCCGGAGGATTTGCCTGTACTAATAGATAATGTGATTGCTATCGTGGATGGACTCCTGCTGAATCGGGATTTAACATTTGAGATACATCGCAACATCCCTAAAGAACTTTATGTTCTGACGGATGCAACAAAAATTCGTGAGATATTGACGAATCTTCTGAGTAATGCGGTCAAGTTTACAAAAGATGGCGGAACGATTACTTTTGAAATTAGTATCAAACCGGGCATAGACGAACGGCATATTGTAGGCAGTTATGTGGTAAAAGACAATGGCATTGGTATGAGTGAAGAATTTCAGAAAAGGCTGTTTGAACCCTTTTCACAGGAGGATAACGGCGCACGAACACATTATGCCGGAACGGGGCTTGGAATGGCAATTTCCAGGCAATATGTAGAACTGATGGGCGGTACAATTACGGTTCACAGCAAGAAAGAGTGTGGTTCGTCTTTTACAGTAGAAATTCCTATGGAACTTGCAGACCCAAAACAGATACCTGAGCTGAATCTGATACAGGATGTCAGCCTTAATGGAGTAAAGGTTCTTCTCGCAGAAGATAATGAGCTGAATGCGGAATTGGCAATCACGCTGCTCGAAGAAGCAGGTATGCATGTAACTCGTGCAGTAGACGGACAGGACGCAGTGGCTTGTTTTGCCAACAATCCAGCAGACACATATGATGTGATTCTAATGGATGTCCTGATGCCTAAAATGAATGGGCATCAGGCGGCAAGGGCAATTCGTGCAATGAGCAAGGAGCGCCCAGACGCTGCGAAAATTCCAATCATCGCACAATCTGCAAATGCTTTCAAGGAAGATGTACAGGCATCCTTGGATTCTGGAATGAACGGACACATTTCAAAGCCATTCAATATAGATGCAGTGACCACTGCAATAAAACAAAATATAAAGAGATAGAAGATTGAGCAACAATCCGATAACTATCAGAGCATCGTTCAAGGTTTATTTGGACGGTGCTTTTTCTATACCCATTTTTCAGAGAGAAAGCAGAAGCTGACAGCGGCAGGCTATGATTATTCTGCGGTGCAGAAGCGTGTCAATGAACTGCTCAGATAACTGAATAAGTACACAGCAGCAATGCCCATCGAGGAGTTGATTCCTTGGTGGGCATTATTTTTTTGCCTTTCAGTTCTTAAAGCGTAACCTTTTGTCCTTTCACCAGTAGAGGGCAGACAACACGATACGCACCCTCGGAACGGAGGTCACAGGATGACAGAATCACAGAAACAACAGATCATATCCTTTCGCAGACAGGGCATCGGATATTTGAAAATAGCACAGGAACTTGGCATTTCGCAGAATACGGTAAAGTCATACTGCCGCAGGAACAATCTGACGAAACCAATTGAATAACTGCGCGTCGCATTCTCGTTACTTCAGTGATGAGTTAGACGCGCAATTTTTATAAAAAATATTCAGAACAAATGTTTACTTAAAGAAATGCATATGGTATAATACAGACATGGAAAAAGATATATTTAATATAAATAAAAATCAGCTTTCATATGGTAGAGGATACGTATATTCTCTGCAGTATCATT
>NZ_JBBKBP010000022.1:0-73967 GCF_037890165.1 Blautia sp. HCN-1074 | reverse complement strand
TGTGATTCTTAATGATACAATATTACTATGTTTTAGCTTTAAAGGCTCGTACAGACTATATGTTTTGTGCGGGCTTTTTTCATACCCGAAAAAATTTAAAAAATTTTTCAAAAGAGGTCATTAAATCACACCTAGCTGTCCTTATATGGTGCGGAAAGAGGGATAAACACTTTTCAAATCATAAAGGAAAGGAGGTGAGATTGATGAAACCGTCTGACTTCCAGAAAACAGTTCAATGTCGTTTTGAAAGTTGTTTAAAGAAAGTTGTCCGTAGTGTCGTGAAAGATTATTACAAGGAATTAAACCGTCGTAAGAATAAAGAAATATCTTTCAGCGAATTGCCAGATGTCCTTGTTGATAAAATGGCTGTTTGGGACGACTACGAAACAGATTATACAATCTTTTCAGTATGTGGCATTGATATTCGTGTCCTTGATGATGAATTGGCAGAAGCCTTGAAGAAACTTCCAGAAAGAAAACGCAATACTCTGTTGATGTATTACTTCTTGGAAATGACAGAAAGTGAAATTGCCAACTTGCAGAAAATCACGCAAAGCGGTGTATTTAGAAACCGACATCACGCTTTGGAAACTATGAAAAAAATACTCAAGGAGGAACATTAGAAAATGAAACAGTTATTTAAGAAACCGTCTTATTACTTGATTTCATCAGCTATGGACGGAAACGAAAAAGCGATTGAAAAATTACTGGCATTTTATGACCCTTACATATCAAAGTGCTGTTTGCGTTCACTTTATGATGAATACGGCAATGTTTATATCGTTGTAGATATGGAATTAAAAGGACGTATCAGAGAAGCACTTATCAAAATGATTTTAGGTTTTGATATTGAAGATATGGACTTAGAACCAGAAGAATAAGCAGTTTTTAGCGGAGCATGATTTAATATCCCCCTCTTTCCTGCTCTGCCACCTGCTTTTATATGAAAGCAACACGCTTTCACCACAGCTCTTTGACAACTGAATAAAGCAGACAGATACGTTTGTGAGATGGCGAGCCACGGGGACTGTACGCCACGACCTTTTCAAAAGAAAGCGAGCGACCCACGCAGTGATCCGAGAGCGACTGTTGGAAAAGTTGTTTTGCCACGACCTATCCTCACAGAATAATGATACGTCCGCATGGTGCGGTTCTGCCCACAAGAATGGGAATAGTTGAGATACTAATGGAGCTTTCCAAAGCCGTCTGCCTGCTTGTAAAAAACGACACACAGTAAAGGGGGGTGCATAGATTATGAACAATACTGATGTGCCTATTTGGGAAAAATATACGCTGACGGTTGAAGAAGCGTCCAAATACTTCCGCATTGGCGAAAAGAAATTGCGTAAATTAGCCGAAGAAAATCTTGACGCTGGCTGGGTTATCGTGAACGGCAACCGTATTCAGATTAAGCGAAAACAATTTGAAAAAATCATAGATACATTGGACGAAATCTAATGTCATTGAGCCGTAGATATGGTATAATAAATATAGCGTATCACGGCTCGTTCCATGACGGAAAGGAGCTTTACACTATGTCTAATGTAAAACGAAAAGACAGTAAAAATCGCAATTTGCGTAATGGAGAGAGCCAGCGAAAAGACGGAAGATACGTTTATAAATATACCGATATATACGGAAAGCCACAATTTATCTATTCTTGGAAACTTGTACCGACAGACAAGACACCTGCTGGAAAGCGTGATGATATATCGTTGAGGGAAAAAGAAACACAGATTAAAAAAGACCTTAACGACGGTATCGATACAGCAGGCGGTAAAATGACAGTCTGCCAGCTCTACGACAAGAAGAACAGCCAAAGAAAGAACATCAAGAGGGCTACTGAAAAAGGACGACAGTATCTTATGAACGCTCTGAAAAATGACCCATTGGGTATGAGGGCGATTGATACTGTTAAGCAGTCGGACGCTAAAGAATGGGCTATCAGAATGAGCGAAAAAGGATACGCCTATAAAACGATTGATAACTACAAGCGTTCCTTGAAAGCGTCATTTTACATGGCGATACAAGACGACTGTATCAGAAAGAACCCGTTTGAATTTAAGCTAAGTGATGTTCTGGAAGATGATACGGAGCAGAAAGTTATCCTTACACCAGAGCAGGAAGAACGCCTGCTTGCCTTTATGGAAAAGGATAAGATTTACAGCAAGTATTATGATGAGGTTGTGCTTCTGCTGGAAACGGGACTTCGTATTTCTGAATTTTGCGGACTAACGACGCATATTGATATGCAGAACAGAATACTCAATATAGACCACCAGTTATTGAAAGACAGCGAAATCGGCTACTATATTGAAACGCCAAAGACCAAAAACGGAAAACGAGAACTTCCATTGACAGAACGGGCTTATCAAGCAATCCAAAGAATACTAAAGAACAGAGGAAAGGCACAACCGTTGATTGTAGGTGGTTATAGCAATTTCCTATTCTTGAACCGTGAGGGCTTACCTAAAGTTGCAGGAAACTATGAGGGCATGGTGCGAGGACTAATTAAGAAGTATAACAAGTATCACACGGACAAGTTACCGAACATCACACCACATTCATTCCGACATACTTACTGTACGAATATGGCAAACAGAGGAATGAACCCAAACACCCTGCAATATCTTATGGGACACGCTAACATAACCATGACACTTGGCTATTATGCACACGGTACATTTCAATCTGCAAAAGCAGAACTGGAAAGACTGGCTTGTTAATATCGGAGCTTATATTTACTACTCATTTACTACTTTTGGTTGCATTTTCATGCTGGTAAATGCCAGCTTATGCAAGGTATCTTCCAAAAAGAAAATACCGATAAAGCCCTAAAATACGGGATATATCGGCATTTACCAACTTATGAAAAGATAATCAGAAATTTAGTAAGTTTTTACCATAAAAATGTGATGATCCAACTATGATCTGACAGAAAAATAACAGATTAAAATATAAATCAGCTGTTCTTTAAGTGAAAATGTTTTCAGTACTTCGTTCTTCCATACATCTTCAGGATAAACATCGCCCAGATAAGTATCCCGTCCACAGTACAGTCCATAAAGAAGCAGCCTTTTTCCCTCTCGGACAGCCTCCGGTTCCATGATTAGTCCCCAGCGAAGCTGATCCATCAGATGAAGATAAAGAGACACACATAAAACCAGATTGCTGTTTCTGTTTCGCGATAGAAGTATTCCTTCCAGCTCAGAAGCTTTCTTAAAACTAATATTGTATGCATGAAAAAGAATCTCATGCTCTGTATAAAAATCCCACAGAGTTCCCGGGGTGATTCCATATCTGCCAGTACGAACAAGAACCTGAAACTGTCTCGGACCACAGGCAGCTGTCTGTTTCATCAGGGCATGTTTTACTGCCATACGGACTGCCCTGCCAATCAGCTCTCCAAGCTTGGAATGTCCGGAGGCATCGGTAAGTGTCAGCTCTCCCTCCATAGCCGAGGCAATCACCATTCCGTCAGTACCAGAACCTGTCGCGATTTCTTCTGAATAACAGCTTCCAAGTAAGAGATGTGAAACGGCCGCTGCTTTTGCCTCCGAAGCAATCATCATTGAGCGGACCATGGCTGCCTCTGTAACATTCTGATTGATATAGATAAAAACATTGATCGTACCGGGTGGCAGCATCTCGTAAGCGCCGTTTCTTTCATAGTAAGAAGAAGGATCTCCCGGACACATTCCGTTTGAATCAATTCCCCCTGTAACAGCAGCAGTCACGGATAACTCCTGATAACAGATTTTCTCAACAGCACACAGTTCAGTCCATGCCGCTGTGCTGAGTGCGGTTGCTGTCTGCGGATCAATTCCCAGCTCTTTTGTATGAATGTTCAGGTCTTCCTCATAGGTGTTTCCAAGCATTTCACATTCATAGGCACCATTCATGCAGTTGATATTTAAAGCATGCGTGAGATGAGCAGTGATCCCGCCATTAAGAGGACTGGTGCTAAGAACCCTTGTTTTTCCCGGAAAAGAAAAAACAGTACATCCCTTCTTTTGAAAATAAGTAAAAGTATCATTCATAAACATTCCTCTTTTTTGTCTGTTCAATACAGATTTTGTTGTTATTAGGAAAAGTATTCTACTTTGAATCCTGACTGCTGGCAGTATCTGTCTACTTTAGAACCTTTATAACAGCGGATCGTAGCCGCTTTGTTGATGATCCATTCCCCGATAAATTCAGGATCATGGCGAATCTCCAGATACTGCAGGCGGTTACATCCATGAAAGATCCATTTTCCAAGGTATCTGACATTGGGCGGAATCACCACAGAGGTCAGATTACAGCACTTAAAAAAAGCACTCTCATCAAGGACTTCCAGCGAATCAGGCAGCTGCAGCGAATCCATTCCGCAGAAATAGAAAGCCTGCTTTCCGATAACCCTTAAATCCCCCCCCGGAAAAGAAATACAACTCAGTTTCTTACATTTATAAAAAGCCCTGTCATCGATTTCTTCCAGAGAGGCAGGGAAAACAACTTCCGTAAGAGTAGCGCATTCTGAAAAGGCATTCGGACCGATAAATGTCAGTTTGCTGTTCGGGGCGAACTCCAGACTGTTCAGTTTTCGGCCATTGTTAAATGCATTTTTTGGAATACTGGTAAGGCTGGCGGGAATTTTGACTTTTTTCAGAGAAATGCAGTCTGAAAATACCCCTATGCCAAGTTTTTGCAGATGTTCAGGAAGCTCTATTCTGCTTAACCGGGAACATCCCTGAAAGGCTTTGTTTCCAATCTGTTCCATTTCATAGGGAAATACCACAGAACGAATATCAGGTCTGTTAAAAAAGGTTTCTGCTGAGATAGAGCGGCAGTTTTGTGGAAGTTCCATATTCTTCTCAATATACTGTCCGCAGTTACGACGCGTAAGTGTCAGAGAATTTGACATAAAAAAATACTCCTTTGCTGATAGACAATGTTGTTTTCTCTGCATGGGAGTAGTATGGACTATGATAAAAATAACAAGGTACCAATAACTGCCGGTGTTCTATATTCCTTAAAAGGAACAGAGAAAACATATGTAAGGATGATACTTCTGTAAAAAAGAGAACACTAAAGAAGATCACCCTTCCATTTCCTATTGCGTGTAGTTAATGGCGGCAGTTTATAGCAGGTATTCTGACTCACGCAGTAACGCCATGTCTCTCCTTCTCGCATAACGATGCAATGGATATGAGATATGGCTGCACGTATACAGCAGCACGACTGTTCAGGATTCTGACCTGATTCCCTCTTAGCTGAAAGTCCGACATTTCTATACCGTGACTGACAGAACTAAAAACCGGTAATTGTCAATGAATGTTCGATTAAATTGTATTATACGTATTATACACTTTTTTGGAGAAAAGACAACAAATTTTTTGAGGGGGAGACAAAATCAGGGAGGGGACGCGCAGGGAAAGCGTTTCTTTTCTGTGCGCTGGTTATTGGATGTGTGGGGATTTGTATGATTTGCAGGTAATGTTTTTGGTTTTGAAATAGTAGTTGAATAGTAATTGAACAGTAATGTGTGAAATAGTGCTTGATTTTTGAAACAGCGTATTTTAGACTATAGATTATAGTGAAAATCTTATATTACTCGTGCCAGGTCTGGCGGTTCATAACGGGTTTCTCTGGCGTTCGCCGACATTTTCACAAAGATAATTTAAATTTTATAGTGGTAAAGCAAACGTTCCTGAATATTATAACATTCTGCCCGTTGGCTTTGCCTGAACGGGAGGTGGGAATAAAACAGTTCATGTTTGATTAAGGGGTGTTTTGGAGGTTCTCAAAGCTCTGGGAAAATGTTATAATAAGGAGGAATTAAATGAACAATACGATTTTTGATGATGTGTTCCGTACTATGGTTGAAAAGATACCACGGCTGGTTATACCATTGATCAATGAAGTGTTTCATACATCCTATCCGGAAGATGTAGAGATCACGCAGCTTCGCAATGAGCACCAGCAGGCGGACGGGGAGGTCATCACGGATTCCTGTCTTCTGATCGGGAAGAAGATGTATCATATTGAATGTCAGAGTACGGATGATACGACAATGGCAGTGCGTATGATAGAGTATGACTTTGCGATTGCTATTGAATATGCGGCAAAGCAGGGACGAAGGTATGAGATAGAGTTCCCGAGATCCTGCGTGTTGTTTTTGAGAAGTTCGGGGAATACGCCGGATTTTCTGGAAACGAATGTGATTTTTCCGGATGGGAGAAAGCAGATGTACCGCGTACCAACTGTAAAAATGGCTGATTATACAGCGGAAAGTATTTTTGAGAAAAATCTGCTGATGCTGCTTCCGTTTTATATCATGAGATATGAGAAAAGAGCCCATGATATGAGGGAGAATCCCCGGTTATTTCAGACATTGTTGAATGAGTATGAGGAGATACGTGTAAAGCTTGAAAAGGAACTGACAGGATCTGGAAGGTCGGAATTATATACGGATCTGATAAAACTGATTGTAAAAATCTCGGACTATATCTTCCAGGATGAAGAGAAGATCCAGAAAGGGATAGGTGATGCTATGGGTGGAAAAGTTTTGGAACTGGAATCGGAAAGGTTAAGAGCGGAAGGAAAAGCAATTGGCGAAGTCAGAGGAGAAGAACGCCTTAGTGTTTTGATTAATAAACTTATTCTTGATAAGAGAAATGATGAGATTCAGATCGTAGTGACAGATGCTAAAAAGCGCAGACAGTATTATGATGAGTATGGGCTTTAGAACAGAGTGTGGAAGATCATTCCTTTGATTTGTATATTCCACATTGTGGAGATTCTGTAAAAGAGTGTTTTCTCAGACGTATTCCGGGAATAATAAGGGAAGTAATTATTTGTATTACTATTCACTGGTAGTATCCCGCGAGGTGTTTTTTGTGAGCGAAGGTCACAGAAAACCCGAGAAATACCGCGCGAATTTATGCGTTTAGCATAAATTCTGTGCATCGCGTAGCGTGTTACTGGGCACGGAGTGAACAGTAATTTATTTGTAATCGGGATATTGACAAATTATGGACAAAATGTTAAGATGGTTTCGTAAAAAACGAATAGCGTTTAGCGCACATGTACAGCTCATTACTACGGTAATGATTGAAGAATCGTTGGGTGAGAATCCCAAACAGGGTTCCGTTCCCTTGCAGTATATTTAGTCTGCAGTTCACTGTATTCTTGTAATGGTATTCAAAGGGAATACTATAATGCGAAGGATATGAGTGAAAGTTCAATCTGTACATTATATTCCCTGCCAGTATGGTGGGGATTTTTTTTGCACTTGCTACGAAAATAAAACACGTAGCAAAAAACTGAACCTTGACAACAAATGTTTTCAACAATTATGAAAGCATCACTATAAAGCAGTCACAGTATTGGCTGCCTGTAGTGAGATATTGATCGTATTTAAGAAAGGCTAGCTTTGAGCTTCCACATGATAACCATGCTTTTCCAATTCCCGTATATAACGAGAAAGCTGTTTTTGTTCACAGTGCTTACGTCTTGTTTCAAAACAGGATTCGTCAAATAGAGTTCCTTGTTTTAACATTGTGTAGATGATGACAAGAAGTTTTCGGGCAAGTGCGACAATCGCTTTTTTGGCTCCTTTTTTCTGTTTGATTCTCCAGTACCATGCCGAAAGATAAGTGTTGCGTTTCCCTGCAATCACCCAGGCAATTTCGCAGAGCATACTTTTTATGTAAGGATTGCCTTTTGTGACAGAGGTGCTTTTTCGTTTTCCAGCACTTTCGTTATTACCTGGGCACAAACCGGCCCATGAGCAGATGTGTTCCGCAGTTTTAAACGGCTTCATATCAATACCGATTTCAGCAATAATTGCACAGGAAGCAGTTGTGCTTATTCCATAGATGCTATTCAACTGCTCAACCTGCAGGGCAAATGGAGCCATATCTTCCTCGAGACTCGTTTCAATTTCAGCAAGATGTTTCTTTAAAGAATCATAATGAGTCATGAGAATCCTTAAAAATGCCTTTTGGTGTTCTGACAGTGTTCCGTTCACGGACATGAGAATTTCATCAATACGGTTTCTGGTCTTGGTTTTGAGACAAGAATCTAAAGCAGTTTTATCAATCTGCCCATGTTCAATTAAATGCAGAATGATGTTTCTACCCGAAGCGCCAAAAATATCAGAAATAAAGGATGATAGACGGAAGCCGGAACTTTGTAAAAATTTCTCAATCCTGTTCTTCTGTGACGTAATATCGCGGATGACACTCTTACGGTAACGATTTAGATCGCGGAATTCCCAAATTCTTTTTTCGGGAATAAAACTTCCGTTCAAAAGTCCGGCGCGAAGCAAGGTGGAAATCCATTCGGAATCCCGCATATCGGTCTTTTTGCCAGGAACATTTTTCATATGGCGTGCATTTACAACAAGCAGGGTAATGTCACCAGAGAAAGCATCCTCCAGTATTTCATAAATCGGCATCCAATAGATACCGGTGCTTTCCATAGCTACATGATGGCAGTTTTTAGAAACGATCCAATTCCGTAATGCTATCATATCCGGAATCAATGTAGAAAACTCACGGATTTCAGAACGGGTTGGCTTGCCCAGAGGACCAGTCAGGATACATGCAACAATTTTTTCTTTGTGGACATCCAGTCCACAGGAAATTTCCAGAAGGTCTTTCATACAGAACAACTCCTTTACTATAGAATTGGCAGGAGATTTGCCCGAGATAATACGGACTTTGCTACTCGTGCTATTCATAAAAGGTGCGACAATATGCTGTGCTCAAGGGCAAATCATTTACGTTGACAAACGGGGTGCAAATCCTCCAAGGTGCAATCAAACTTAATCCTGCCTAAGACTATTGTAAGGCAAAAAGAGAAGTGAAAAAAGTAGTGGAGTCAGTATCCTATTTTCATTATAGGCTGAGATAAGCTTTCATGATTCGTTGATAACAGAATATCGGAAGTAACGTTATCTCTTTATCTTTAGCTTTTGGAAATCCGGTGAGATACCGGTACGGTCTCATCCCCACTGTAATAAGGACGAACACTGCGAAGCCATTGGAAATTATTTCTGAGAAGGGCAGTAAGTAGGTTAGAGTATGTCTGAAAAATACTCTGGAACTTTAAGTCAGGAGACGGACTTTAGTAAAAATAAAAAACAAATATCTGTAGGCATAACGGAGGTTTATTTTTTATACCCTTTCTTATGGAAAACAGGTATCAAACGTGGTCTGAAAAGGCTGCGAAATGATATATTTTGCAGGATAACCTGCAAAAAAATAATACATTTAATTAAGGAGGAAACAAAATGAACATGAAAGTAAGAAAAAGCGTGATTGCATTCTTAATGGCAACAACAATGGTAGGAAGCACAGCAGTACCGGCTATGGCAGATACAGTAACTGCAAAAGTGTCTATAAAGACAACTGGTTTAACAGGAAAAAATAGTGCGTCACCAGACATTGTGCCAGAAAAAGTTGTTACAGTAACAAATTCCAACGGTTCTGTTACTGCACTAGATGTTCTGAAAGCAGTTTCGGGATCTGATACTGAAACAAAAGAGACTTTAAATGGTAAAACTTATCATTATCAAGGAGTTTTAAGTTGGTATGATAGTCAGTATGGAAATTATATTCCAGCTGTTAAAATGGAAAATCATGCTAATAGCGATTTAGGGAAAGTATTTGCAGATGATGGTACAGCAAATAAAACAGCAAACTCTCTTGCTAACGGAAGAGGAAAATATTTCAAATTATCAAATCTTAATACAACAGAAACAGAAAGCATGAAGGTTACAAAAAATTCAACCTGGAACAATATAGTACATAAAACAGATTGGCTTTCTGAGAAAGACTATAATAATTATTCAGGTTGGATGACTATTATTGATGGTAATACAGATAACTTAGGTGTTGATACTGTACTTTCCGACACTAAAGAACACACTGTATGCTTAGATTTTTCTATGATGATGGGATTAGATCTTGGATTTTCCAGTTATGTTCAGCAGGGAGATCAGTGGATTCAGGTTCCGGGTTGGAAATAAAGTAAATTTTAATAGCAAATAAAAAGATGAAGATACTAATGCTTTATAAAGTTTCACTTTATAAAGCATTAGTTCTTCGTCTTTTTCATATTATTTTAATTTTAGGGTGTAAATAGATATGAAGAAAAAGAAAAAAGAAAAAAAAATCTTATATCAGTTAATATTCTCAGCTTTTCTATTATTTAGTAATGCCTATCTTGTAAAAGCTAATTCAGATATATTATCACAAGATTCAACAGGGAAATACTGTATTAATACAGAACAAGATTATTATAATTTTATCGAAAATATACAAAATTATAATAATAAAACGGTTATACTATGTAATGACATTGACATTTCAGATGTTCCAGAAGCAACATCTAGTTTTGGCGGCATATTGAACGGAAAAGGACACACCATTACATATGCTTCAAAAGAAGCAAAAGAAAACATTGCTGTATTTCCTTTTCGTATAAATGACAATGGAATTGTAGAAAATATAAATGTACAAATTGATGAATCATATGCATATAATAGCGAAACAGATGAATTTCAAACTGTCTTTTCGCGATGTGATGGAATTGCAAAAGGAATAACAATTAAAGGAAACGTAACTTGTATTTATGACGATGAAGATACAGATGTTTATATAGGTGCAATCGAGGGAAACGGAACTTTAATGGATTCTTCCATAGCAATAACTTACGATTTGCAGAGTGAAAAAACAATCGAAGAAATAGCTGACGATATTGTTGATAATGATTTATCATTTGAATTTTGTCAATTAGGAACAATTAATACTGGAATAACTTACCAAAATTGTATAGGATATGGACAGTATTCGGAAGCAATAAAGTCATTAGCAGATGAACTGGAACCCAAAATAAAAGATAATACATGGGGATATCTATGTGTTTCATTTACACGAAAAAGTTTTTTTAGTACGTCAGCAAGTGCAACCAATTGTTATTATGATAAAGAAAATATGCCAGACATTAAAATCATGTCTGAATATATTACAAATAGAGATAATAATAAAGAGTTTCCTAATTATGCTGATTTTGGCAAAACTACGTCTGAAATGAAAAACCAGGGAACTTATGAAGGGTTTGACTTTAATAAAAAATGGACTATTTCCCCAGAAGATAATAATGGCTATCCATATTATAATCCACAAACCGAAGAAATAACTCTTAAAGTTCAGGCTTCCACTGAACCTAAAGTATGGAGTACAAGCGTACCCAGAGATTATAATCGTTTTGTTGATTATGCTAAAAATTATCATTTCCCATATCAAGTAGATATTATAAATGGTGAAAAAAAGAATATTTACGATGACGGTAATAATAATGTTGTAAATGTGATAGGTGTAAAATTTACAGATTTAACTGATGAACAACAATCTATTATTGAAAAATATGGTATAGAAGTAGTTTTGCCATCTGATGATGTAAAGAAAGATATAAAATCTGCTACAATTGATACGAGTTTTTTAGGCGAACGTCCATTAAGCGTAGAATGGATTAATATGCCTATTTTGAAATTTAAAGATGGAAAAGAAGCACAAGCAGAAGAAGATGGGTATAGTTTCAAAGTTGAAGTAGTTGACGGTACTGGTGAAGTTGTAGACAATGGAGCTAAGGGAAACTCAAGTAATCCAAGTAATTGGCCATCTTACTATGAAAAAGCTAAAAAGGCTTGTAACATTATTATGAACTATTGCCAAAATAAAAATGCCTTTGGATCTAAAGAATCCCCATCCTATGAAAATACAGATATTTGGGCCATTTTTACAGCAGCTAGATGCGGCTATATTCCATATGGAGATACAAATTATTTTGACAAATGGTTTGCAAATACCAAAGAGTATTTGCAGTTACTTAAAAATCAGGGAACTGATGTTTCTCAATGGAAGACAACAGAACTTTCAAAATTAATTTTAGCTATTGAAGCTATTGGATATGATCCAAGGGACATTTCGTCTGTAGACCTTCTTTCGGCAGTTGGATCAAGAAAAAGCACAGAACTTACTTATACAACTGTATATGCTATTAATGCAATAAAAGCAGGTGGGTATACCGCTGACACTTTTAAAGATACAGAACTTAACCAATGGGCACATGATACAGCAAAAGCTTTGTCAAATGCCGAAGACAAAATTTTTGCAAATGCCGACAATACCATGGGATGGCAGCCACTTATTTTCTGGTACAAAAAGCCTGGTTACGATGATGTAACAGAAGCTGTAGACAAGGCATTACATAAGCTTCCAGCAATTGCACAACGTTCAACAGGTTCATTCTGTACACCAGGATTTGAAACAGGATGTATGTCTTATGGAAACAACGCATGGAATGATGCACAGGCAATGCTTTTTGCAGGAACGTTTGGTGTAAATGTTTTAGATTCTTCCAGTGGATATACTAAGAATGGAAACAATATTCTTGATGCATTCTTTGATCTGGTAGATGTAGATGGTGTTTTTGACGGAAGTATTCATGGATTCACAAATTATGATGTTCCGCAGATTGCACGTGGTCTGGATGCATTTATCAGACAATATGAAAAAACATCCAGCTTCTGGGAATTTACAGACGTAACTGTTCCAACAAAAAAAGTTAACAACATGATCCTTGCCCTTAACGATGACAGTACGAAAAAGCAGATCAAAGAAGCGAGAGACGCTTACGAAGCATTAGACGAAACTCACAAGGCAATCTTTAACAAGGATACACTTAGAAAGCTTCTTGCAGCAGAGACTGGTTCAGGTAATTCTATTGAAAAAGCTATGGCAGCCATTAATGCGATTCCGGCAGCGGATAAGCTGACACTGGATGACAAGGCGGCTGTAGAGAAGGCAAGAACTCTTTATGATTCACTGAATGATGAAGAGAAATCTGTAATTACAAATTACTCTAAGCTGACTGAAGCAGAGGCTAAGATCAGAGAACTTGAGAAACAGCAGGAGCAGAAAGATAAGGATAAGAAAGCAGTAGAGAAGGTTATCGCTGATATTGATGCGCTTCCTTCTTCTTCTGAACTGACTCTTGATCCGTATGTTCTGCAGCTTCTTGACCGCGTACAGGCAGAGTACAATGCTCTTACAGATGCGCAGAAAGCTCTGGTTACGAATTACAGTACGTTACAGTATCTGAGAAATCTGATTCCTGATCTGAAGGCTGCGGCTGCAGTTGTTGATAAGATCAAGGCAATCGGCGAGGTTACTTCCGATAATTATCTGAAGAAACAGGCTCTTGTAGTGGAAGCCAGAACGGCTTATGATGCCCTGACAGCAGATCAGAAGAAGCGTGTGACAAACTATGCAGAGCTTGAAAAAGCGGAGTTGTTTATCAGCAGACAGAGTACGGATGAGAAGGTTGCTTATGTGATCTCCTTTATCGATGAACTGAATATCACTACTTCATCTTCAGGTGCTCTTTCTGACGGACCTCTGAGACTGACAGAGAAGAATAACAATGTTCCGACAGAGAAAATCTGGAATGACTGGAAGGCTTATGTGGTAAATGCAAGAGCATTGTATGATACGCTTGATGACCAGCAGAAAGCCCAGGTTACAAATACAGCTTCTCTGGAGAAAGCAGAAGGTTATATTTACCAGCTGAAAGCCGATGCGCTCAAGGCAATGCTTAAAGCACTCCCGGATGCGCAGACAGTACGAGGATATGAGGCACCTCAGCCGACTACAGTTCCATCAGCACAGGAGGCAGCTTCTGTTGAAGAGGAACAGGCGGTACCGGCACAGTCTGAGGGATCTGATTTCTCAGATGGAAGTGCGGACGCATTCAGCAGTGATGAAGTTGATGAGCAGGCAGCTGAGACAGTGGATATCCCTCAGGCAGAATCAGCTGAAGATACTGAAGATGTCCAGACAGATGTTGATTTCTCCTCTGATGAAGAAGTTCCGGCAGCAGGTGATACCTCTAAGCGTGAACTTACAGAAGCAGAGCTGAAACAGATTGCAGAAGCCAAGAATGCTTATGACAGATTAACAGAAACAGAAGAGAAGAAATTCAGAAGCGAGAACACCGCACTGGTTGAGAATATGGAGAAGCTTCTTGCCATGGCACTGACTTATGAGAAAGGCCAGAGTGCATATCAGCAGTTCTTCGCAGATGAAGCAGCACAGATTTATGCAACAGTAAAAGATCACCCGGTAGACAGAGATTCCTACGCAGATGTTAAGGCTTTCCTTGACCGTTATGCTAAGGATTATCAGGGACAGGAAGATGCCATGGCAGGCCTGAAAGTCAAAGTCGGCAGTCAGGAGATGACTTTTGCAGAGGTTATCGCAGCACTGACGGCACAGGCTGACAAGGCAGGTAAGGACATTTCAGATGCACAGCAGGCAGATGAGTGGATCAGCAATCTTCCGACTGCTGTTACCAAAGAGAACATTGCAAATGTAGAAGCAGAGCTTGCAGCACTTCAGAAGCTGATCGACGGCATGAGTGTGGAAGGCAAGTCCTATATGTGGAATGCGAAGCAGTTAGGGCTGATCAAGACGATCGTGGCAGATTACCACATTGAACTTGCGGGCAAACAGGGTGCATTTAAGGCAGATATGCCTGCAGATCTTCAGACAAAGGCAATCAACTATAAGACTGTCCAGATCAGCTGGAGCAGCGTGGATAACGCAGACGGATACATGGTATACCGCAGAACAGCAGACAGCGGATGGAAGAAGATCGCATCCCGGGTAACAGATATTTCCTATAAGGATCAGAAAGCAGTTACAGGAACAACCTATTATTATACTGTTAAGGCGTACTCTTACGCATGGGGCGAGATGACTGTAAGCAGCTATGACAAAGATGGTGTTGCAGGAAAAGCCAGACTTGGCAAAGTAAAGATTGCTACGGCAAATTCTGAAAGCTACAGTACGATCCGCGTAACATGGAATAAGGTTTCCGGTGCAAATGGATACAGAGTATACCGTTCCACTTCAAAGGATGGCAAGTATACAGCGATTGGTTCCACTGCAAAGAACAGCGCAGTTACATTCCTAGATAAGAAAGCAGTTACCGGTAAGACTTATTATTACAAAGTACGTGCTTACCGCAATGTAAGCGGAAAGAAAGTATACGGAAGCTATTCAGCAACAGAGAAAGCAAAGGCAGTACTTTCTGCTCCGACCCTGTCCGCAGGCTCAACTTCAAAGACAGCAGTGCTTGAATGGAGTAAGGTAAAGGGTGCCGATGGCTATCAGGTATATGCCAGCGATTCCCAAAATGGTACCTATACCCGCATAAAGATCACCAAAGGTACAGGTGCGACAGACGAGAGCCTCCTCACCGGAAAGACCCGTTACTATAAAGTACGTGCTTACAGAAAAGTAAACGGAAAAGCAGTTTATGGCTCTTTCTCAAAGATTAAAAAAGTAACTGTTAAATAATAAAATCAGTATGCAGTGTGTTATCAACACACTGCATACCCCAAAAGAAGATAAGAGAATGAAAAAAGCATTTATAATTATAATTTTATGTATGATTTTGCAAATTTTTACAGTTACTGTATATGCAAATGATAGCAATGTAAATATTGTAAGCGCTGATAATTATGAATCACGGGAATTTAATCAATGGAAGCGCGCTAAGTATAATTTTTCATTTAATGTATCTACCGAAAAGAAAACTATAAAGGCATTATGTAGTGCTGTGTTAACTGCAACTGGAACAGCAATTGGATCTTGCGGAGGTGAAGGAGCAGCTATAGCAGGAAGTGCAATTGGAGCGGGAATTTCTTCTTATGCGAGTGATTGTATAGAGGAACATTACAGTAAATTCAAAAAAAAGGGATATGGTACTTCAATTACAGCTATGTATGGTTCAAAATTGCGCGTGATTATATCGATATATTCAGATTCAGCAAGAACAAAATTAGTTTCTGAATATAAAATGTCTACAGATTCCTATCCTGTATAATTTATATATATGAATAAAATAAAAATATTTTTGCTGACTATTTCATTAATGTTTTTGGCGAGCCTGGCAGCTATATTTATATCAAGAGAATTTATATTCCACAATAAAATTTCAGATTTGAGCTGCCTGTTAAACATATGGAAAGATACTTATGGATGGAATTTTCTGATAAATGTAATAATCGCTCTGATAATTGCTGCAAAATTTGGAAAGAATGATACAAAAAAATAAGGCAGATGTCCTTTCTACCTGCTATATGACAGGGGGAGAGTCATCTGTCATTTTGTAATTTCAGGAATTGCGGGTGCTATTTTACCCGGATGTAATTTTTTAGATTAAAAACGCGGAGGAAACAAATGAATAAACAATGGATGGCACTGCTTCTCAGTACAGGAATTGCTGTGACCGCATGTCCTGTACCCGCAGCCCAGATGCCACCGGCTGAGCAGATACACGGGGAGGCAGAAGAAACTTCTGTCCCTGTACAGCATGATGATTCTGACGACAGAGAAACTGCGAATGAATTCCAGTCTGACACCGAACCATCTCAGTCAGAGACAGACGATGGCGCGGCCGGAAATGAAGAAGAAAATAATGAAGCCGGTGAAGAAAAGCTGGATATACCAGCCATGATTTCCTGTATTCAGGAAGCAGCGGCGCTCGAAGAAATTGATCTGTCCTCAGAAACGGTCTCGAAGTTCTTTCTTGCCAGTGACACCTATGACAGTCTGACAGAAGAGGAGCAGGCAGAAATTGATGCCGGAGTCAAAGAGGCTCTTGAAACTGTCCGAAACCGTATTGCGGCACTGATTTCTTCTGACAGTGGAGTGACCGCCACGGGAAATCCCTGGTATGTGCAGACCCATGTGCAGGAGAACCCGGATCAGGAACAGACTATACAGGAGCTCTCCGAAGCATATCCGGGGACTCTTCCACAGCTTCTTTATGATATAAATATTTCCTATACGGATATCCGTACAGGAGAAAACTATCAGCCAATGACGATGATCTCTCTGACATTTCTTGTCCCGGATGGATATGAGAGTCTGACGAAACCGAGGGTTCTTAGAAGTACCGGGGATTCGTTTATGGAACTGACCCCTCAGACGACAGAAGATAACCGCTTCTATCTGGACAGTGCCAGAACTTTAAACCATCTGATCATTGCTGACTTCCCCGCAGGACTTCAGGGAATCTCTCTTAACAGTAAATCCGTTAAGATCAACCGGGGGCAGAAATACACCCTGAAGGTGGTCCCGGTACCGGAATCGGTTACGGAAGAGTATACAGTGACATGGAAAAGCAGTGACACTTCTGTTGCGAAAGTAAGCAAAAAGGGAGTTGTCACAGCAGTAAAGAATGGCAAAGCTACGATTACCGCTTCTGTAACACAACATCCGGAAATGACGGCCTCCTGTAAGGTAACGGTCATGCAGGGAGCAAATGCCCTGAAGAAATCGGTCAGTCAGGTTATGGCAGAGACCAGCGCCTATATGCGTGCAACAGATACCAATCCTTCTGTTGGCAGCGAATGGTATGTGCTTGGACTGGCGAGAGGCGGTTTAAGCCTGAAGGAGAAATATTTCTCTACCTATTATAATCACACGGCAAATTATATCGAGGAAAAGAAGGGAATCCTTACCAATACTTCCAAATATACAGAGTATTCCAAGAGAATCCTGGTCCTGACCTCAGAGGGGAAGGATGCCCGCAATGTGGGTGGTTACAATCTATTTCAATATATCTCTGATTTCAGCCTTGTGAAGGAACAGGGATTAAACGGTCCGATCTGGGCACTCCTTGCCCTTAACTGCCACCCGGAATATTCTTTCCCGGAGAACCCGTCTGCGAAGGAGCAGAATTCGGAATCTGCGCTGGTGAATTTCCTGCTGCAGAGTGAACTCCCGGGTGGCGGATGGACGCTGATGGGAAGTAATGCGGATTCTGATATTACCGGCATGACACTGCAGGCGCTGGCACCGTATTATCATAAATCAGGTTATGAGAATGTGACTGCTGCCATTGACAGAGGGCTGAATAAATTGTCGGAAATGCAGAACGACAGCGGTGGATATTCCACGATGGGTGTGGAGACAGAGGAGTCCTGTGCACAGATCATCACGGCTTTATGCAGCCTTGGGATTGACCCGGAGACGGATTCGCGTTTCATCAAGGGCGGCCACTGGACAATAGAGAATCTTCTTTCCTATCATATCGATGGAAGTGGATTTATGCATGTAAAGGCGGGTGCCGGAAATAACGGCGGGGCGGCAGCAGGCACTCTGGACGGGATGGCTACGGAGCAGGGATATTACGCACTGGTTGCCTACCAGCGCCTGAAGGATGGCAAGACGAGCCTTTATGATATGTCAGATGTGAGTATCAAAAAAGGTGGCAAGGGAGATGGTTCCGGTACCGGTCTGAAAGAACCCACGCCGATTCCTACCCCGACGCCGGTTCCTGCCACAACACCGTCAGGCGGCAATACGAAAACGCCGGGTGGATCCGGGAAATCTCTGGGTGGTAAGTCTTCCGGCAGCAAAAGCTCCACGGGTTCCGAAAGCTCAGGAAAGGATAGTGGCTCCGGTTCAAAGGATTCTAAAAACAGTAAATCAAAGAACAGTAAGTCATCAAAGGATAAGAATTCCGGCGGCTGGGATTTCGAAGCAGAGCCTTATACAGAGTCGGAAGAGACTTCACAGATGGATACCGGTGAGGATGGATATCAGGAAACTGCCGGGGAGAGTGGAACCGGAAGTCTGACCTCAAAGAAGAAAGAATATGGTATGATCTTTGGTTTTGCGGCAGGCGGTGCTCTGGCGGGAGGACTGGCAGGCAGCGGCATTAAGGCCGGAGTGAGGGCTCTTATTAAGAAGCGGAGGAAGAAGAAATGAGGATAAAGAAAAAGGGACTTGCCCTGTGGCTTGCACTGTTTCTGGGGGTAAGTTCGCTCTCAGGTTGTGGCGGCGGGGATGACGGCATGACACAGCTTTCCGAAAAAGGAGCTGAGATCTTAAACAGCACGGAGGAAGATTCTGATACAGATGTGGAACCTTTGAAGCAGAAAACAAAGCTTCCTGAGGACGGAATCATCACCCAGGCACAGATGGAAACGATCGCCGGAAAGGACGAAAAGTATTATTTTACCGGAAAAACGGACAGCGGGATCAGTTATAAATGGACTTACAATGGAAGCCAGATTCAGAATCCGGTGGAGCAAAAACTTCTGGTACAGTGCAGTGAAGATGGAACAGAAGAGGTAAAGAAGCTTGCCAATGATGCGCCTTATGCGTTGAAAGTCACACTGGAGAAGATGAATCTGGCAGCGCCTGCGAAGCTGACCCTGAATCTGAAAGAAAAATGGGACGCGGATAAGGTTCTTTACTGTCTGGAAGAAGATGGAAAGCTTTATCAGCTTGATACTGCAAAGATTACTACCAGAGAAACCGGAAAGAAAAAAACAGAGCGCACAACACTTACCTTTAACGTGACTAAGACAGGAGGAGATTTCTATCTGATCGGCGGTTCTACCACAGGTGAATCTACGGATGAATCCGATGACAAATCCAAGGGCACTGCTGATAATAAGGATACACAAAACGGTGAAAATTCCACTGGAAGTTCTGGCGGTCAGTCCAGCACAGATGGAAATACCAGTTCCGGACAGACAGACACTTCCGGCGATGGAACAGGCAATACAGACACTTCCGGTGGCGATGACAGCTCAGATACAGCCATGACCTGTACTTTCTCTATCGAGTGTTCTACGATCCTGAATAACTGGGATGATCTGAAAGAGTCCAAGGCAGAATTTGTGCCTGCGGACGGCTGGATCCTGTATCCTTCGGAGGTGGAGTTCTATGAGGGGGAGACGGTATTTGATGTGCTGAAGCGTGTATGTAATCAGGCCAGTATTCAGATGGAGTCGGAGTGGACACCTATGTATAACAGTTATTATGTATCCGGTATCAATAACCTGTATGAGTTTGACTGTGGCAAGGATTCCGGATGGATGTACTGTGTCAACGGCTGGTATCCGAATTATGGCTGCTCGAAATATACGCTGGAGGACGGCGATACGGTAGAATGGCGTTATACCTGCAATCTTGGCAGGGATGTGGGGGATCAGTATTATGACTGATGCTTTTTCCAGGTGCCATCCTGTTTTAAATTTCTTTTATTTTGCCGTGGTGCTGGGGTTTACCATGTTTATCCAGCACCCGGTTTACCTGGCAGTCTCTTTTGTGGCTGCCACAGCTTACTCCATGTGGCTTAACGGAGTAAAGAAGGTTCTGAAAATCAATTTTCTTCTGACGCTACCGAGTCTCCTTATCGTGGCACTCTTAAACCCGATGTTTAACCATTACGGAGTCACACCGCTTCTTTATATAGAAAGCAGCGGAAACTGGGTTACGCTGGAGGCAATGGTATATGGAATCGTTCTGGGATGTGTACTTTTTATTATGATTTTGTGGTTCTCCTGCTATAACCAGATCATGACAAGTGATAAATTTATCTATCTTTTTGGCAGGATTATCCCTGCGATGTCTCTGATGCTGTCTATGGCGCTTCGGTTTGTGCCTCACTTTATGGCCCAGCTGAAGGTGATCCGCAATGGACAGAAATGCGTGGGGATGGATGTGAGCAATGGCAAATGGTTTAAGAAGATCCGTTATGCGTTAAATATGGTGTCCATTCTTGTCACATGGGCACTGGAAAATGCGATTGAGACGGCTGATTCCATGAAAAGCCGTGGCTATGGGTTAAGAGGACGTACGGCTTTTTCTATTTACCGTTTTAACAGAAGGGATAAACTACTGGGAACTATGCTTGTCGGGCTTTGTGTGATTTTCGGATATGGATGTTACCGGGGAGCTACTTTTGCACAGTACAATCCCAGAATCCTGCTTGCCGGTTTTACTGTTTTCGGAAGGGTTCCGAAGCAGTCGTGCAGTCCGCTGCTGGCTGCTGTCACATTTGTCAGCTTTGGTGTGTTCTGTTTTCTGCCGCTGATTCTGGATCTGTGTGAGGAATCTGCCATGAAGAAAAGCAGAAGCCACGTACAGGGAGAGATGGCAGTGACCTACAGAAAGATTTATGAAGATATGGAAGGAGAAGCGAGATGAAGATAATAGAAGTGAGAGATTTTTCCTTCCGTTATGCGAATGGCAGCAGGGAGTCACTGTCTCATGTGTCACTGGATGTGGAGGAGGGTACCTTTAATGTGCTGTGCGGTAAGAGTGGCTGTGGCAAGAGTACGCTGCTTCGCCAGCTGAAGTCGGATCTGGCTCCTTTTGGCAGCAGTTCCGGGAAAATCTGTTATTATGGGCGGGATTTGAAGGAAGTCGGCCACCGGCAGCAGAGCCAGGAAATTGGCTATGTACTGCAAAATCCCGAAAATCAGATCGTGACAGATAAGGTGTGGCATGAGCTTGCATTTGGTCTGGAAAGTCTGGGATATGATACGCCTACGATTCGTCTGAGAGTGGCAGAGATGGCAAGCTATTTCGGGATTCATCAGTGGTTTTATAAGAATGTCTCGGAGCTGTCCGGAGGGCAGAAGCAGCTTTTAAACCTGGCGGCGATCATGGCTATGCACCCGAAACTTCTGATTCTGGATGAGCCGACTTCTCAGCTTGATCCGATCGCGGCTTCTGATTTTCTGGAAACGGTGAGAAAGATTAACCGGGATATCGGCACTACCATAATTCTGACGGAGCACCGGCTGCAGGATGTCATTCCGTGGGCGGACAGGGTATATGTGATGGATAAGGGCAGTCTGCTCACGCAGGGGGCGCCACGGGAGATCGGTGAGTTCCTGAAGAGGGAACATCATGGAATGTTTCTGTCTATGCCGGTTCCCATGCAGATTTATGCAGAGGTAGAAAATAATCTGCCATGTCCGCTGACTGTAAGAGAGGGAAGGAACTGGATCACACAGGTGATGGCAGCAGCTTCTGATACAGTTTCTGTTTGTGAAGAAAGTTATTTTTGTAAAAATAAACAAAAACTGCAAAAAAAGCTGAATACAGTCAGAGATAAACTGCTGCCTGGTTCCAAAAGCTCTATGCCACCGGCTATTGAGGTAAAGGATGTGTGGTTTCGTTATGAAAAAGACGGAAAGGATGTTGTGCAGGATCTGAACCTGGAAGTAAAGCAGGGAGAATTTTATGCGCTTGTCGGTGGAAACGGAACGGGGAAAAGTACGACCTTATCGCTGATCAGTCGTGTTCGTGCTCCCTACAGGGGCAAGATTTTCCTGAATGGGACTGATATCCGCAGGTATACGGATACCCAGCTTTACAGAGGGTATCTGGGCGTGCTGCCGCAGAATCCCCAGAGCATGTTTATCAAGAAGACAGTCCGGGAGGATCTGTATTCTATCATCGGTGGGGCAAAGGAGAAGAAATCTTCCGAATACACTGCCAATATGAGGAAGGCAGAGGCAATCGAGGGAATCGTAAGTCTGACCAGACTGGAAGGACTGCTTGACCGTCATCCGTATGATTTAAGCGGTGGAGAACAGCAGCGTCTTGCACTGGCTAAGGTTCTGCTGTTGCAGCCGAGGCTTCTTCTGATGGATGAACCAACGAAGGGGCTGGATGCAGAATATAAACAGGAACTGGGAGACATTTTAAAGAAGCTCAAAGCTCACGGGATCACTATCTTTATGATCTCGCATGATGTGGAGTTTGTCGCAGAATATGCAGACAGGGTCGGCCTGTTCTTTCAGGGAAATGTGGTGACGTGTAAGAGTGCAAGGGATTTCTTTGCGGGAAACAGCTTTTATACGACTGCTGCCAATCGCATGGCAAGGCATTATTTTCCTGATGCTGTTACCGGAAAGGAGGTGGCTGCGTGCTTGAAGGCAAGGCTTTAGACCAGTTTATGGACCGTTTCTTCGGGGATTCCTGTGCACAGAGCCTGCCCGGGGAAGAGGAATCCGGACAGGAATTAGAGGAATATGAACTGAAAGAGGATGGAATCATTATCCAGCCGATCCATAAAGGAAAGATTGAGAAGCGTACCTGGATTGGTCTGATTATGTTTCTGGCTTTTGTTCCGCTGGTGCTTTTTATCCTGGTTCATAAGTTTCATGGTAAGCATGATGTAGTGATCAGTCTTTTAATACTTGCCTATGCCACGATCCCGTTCTTTATGGTATTTGAGGGCCGGCATCCACAGGCAAGAGAGATTATGGTCATTGCCGTAATGGCGGCTCTTGGGGTCGCAGGCAGGAGTGCTTTCTTTATGATCGGAAGCTTTAAGCCGATTGCGGCCATCGTGATCATTACCGGGGTTTCCTTAGGTGGTGAGGCGGGGTTTCTGTGTGCCTGTCTGATCATGATGATCTCAAATATGTTTTTCGGGCAGGGACCGTGGACACCCTGGCAGATGTTTTCCTATGGAATGATCGGATATCTGGCAGGAATCCTTTTTCAGAAAGGGATTCTCAAAGCCAGGAAGGTGGATCTGTGTATTTACGGATTCTTAAGTGTGTTTCTGATCTTCGGCGGGATCATGAATCCGGCATCTATTCTGATGGCATACGGATACATCACAAAGAAGAGCCTGATCGCGTTTTATATCTCAGGTGCACCGGTAGATCTGGTGCAGGCAACTTCTACGGTAATCTTCCTGTGGATCCTAAGCAGGCCTCTGCTGGAGAAACTGGAGAGAGTAAAAAGAAAATACGGGCTGCTGCAGCGGCCCGAAAATAAGGAGGAAAATGAATATGACAAAGAATAAGCTATGGCAGGCCATTAAGGGGCTGACTCTTGCAGCCGGAATGGCAGTGGGGATTTTTGCGCTGGGACAGACCGATGTTCTGGCAGATACCCTGACGCTGACTGTGGAGAAGAACACGATCGGCCAGGGTATGATCCTGGATCCTGTACAGGTGGAATTTGCGAAAGGAGAAACCTGTGCAGATGTTCTGCTCCGCGGGTTAAGTGAGAACGGGATTACGCCGCTTTATGACACAAATACAAGTTATGGTTTCTACTTAAGGGGAATTGCCAACTGTGACAGTGGAAGCCTGAATCCACCGGCATGTATCCAGAAGGTTCTCTCCGAGACTTCCACCTGGACCGGTGATGCCTATAAGCTTACTGATAACAAATATGCACCGGATCTGACAGAATTTTCCTACTGCTCCGCATCCGGATGGACGTATACTCTGGATAATGTATTTATGGGTGTCGGAATGGGTGCGAGTCATCCGTCAGACGGAAGTGTCCTGCGTGTTATGTTTGCCCTTTGCGGTGGTACGGACATTACAGGATGTGACCCGTATAATAATAACAGGCAGATTTTTGAGGCGGCAGATAAGAGCGAGCTTATCCGCATGATGGGAAAGGCAAATGCAGAGCGTTCCAGATGGTCCCAGGTCAGCGGATTCTCCGGTGCATATGCCGAAGCGGACAGTGCGCTGACTACGCTGGATGCGTCTGCAAACAGAGTTTATGAAGCGGTTCAGCTGCTTAAAAGTATTGAGTCAAAGCTTCCGGTAGCACCGAAGCTGATCAGCTTAAATGCTTCTGATCTGACTCTTACAAAGGGAGACAGCTATACACTGACTTATACGATTGTTCCGTCTGATGCGGTGGGAACTGTAAGCTGGACTTCTTCCAACAATTCTGTTGCAAGTGTAAACGGTGGTGTGGTAACAGCAGTGGGAGAAGGTTCTGCGGTGATTACTGCGAGAGTTTCCGGAAGTGTCTATGCGACCTGCAATATTTCCGTTTCTTCCAGACCGGTCAGTGTGACAGGGGTGAGTATTTCTCCGTCCAGCCTGAATCTCTCAACGAAAAGCGGTTCCAGGACACTGGATTACACGATCACGCCAAACGGCGCAAAACCGTCCTCTTTGTACTGGGAATCTTCCAACTCTTCTGTAGTAACCGTAGATGGCTCCGGCAAGGTAACTCCTGTGGGTGCCGGTTCTGCAGATATTACACTGACTACGGACAATGGAACGAAAGGCACCTGCCACGTGACTGTTACAGCACCGGCACAGAGCATTGCTTTGAGTGACAAAACGCTGACTCTGGCAATTGATCAGGGAACCTATACCCTGACCTGGACATTCAGTCCGAAGGGAAGCGGCGGGGAACTGGTATGGACCTCTGATAATGCAGGCGTTGCCAAAGTAGACCAGAAGGGTGTTATCACACCTGTTTCTGTAGGAGAAACCGATATCCGTGTAAAAACAGATCAGAATGTAACCGCAGTGTGCCATGTAGTTGTAAAGGGTACTGCGAAAGACCTCTTTGCAGCAGGAATGCCAGAGATCACAACCTGCAAGGCGGCAGGAAATACAGTTCTTCTTACTTGGAATAAATATGAAAATGCAGATTCTTATATTATTTTAAGACGTAAGATGGGTGAAAGCAAATTCGCAAAGATTGCTACGGTCAAAGACCTCTCCTATACAGATACAGCGGTTTCTCCGTCAACTCCTTATTATTACAGTGTACAGGCTGTTTCCACCAAATGGGGCGGTGCTATTAAAAGCAGTTATGACAAAAACTTCTCTGTAACAACCAATGGAATTGCACCGACACCAACTCCGGCACAGACAGTAAAACCGAAAACCCCGGCTGTCACAGTAACTGCCGGTAAGAAACAGGCTACACTGAAATGGAAAAAGGTAAGCGGTGCCAAAGGGTATGTAGTATACCGTGCCACATCCAAATCCGGTAAATATAAGGCAGTATCAACGATTAAAAAGGGAAGCACTGTTTCTTATATAAATAAGAAGCTTACGTCTAAGAAAACATACTATTACAAGGTGCGGGCATATCGTACCGAAAACGGTAAAAGAATATACAGCAGCTATTCTAAAGCAAAGAGCGCTAAGATCAAATAATATAAATTCACACAAGTCCAGTGTGTTAGAAAGCATATTGCTGTGAACAGAAACGATGTTAGAGCGTGTTTGAAAAATTAAAAATATAGGATTGTGCTATTTAAGAAAATATGTTATATAATACAATATATAGAGAGTTAATTCTCTATTCGCATGATGAGATGAGTGACGGTTCTGACTCATCGGTAAAATAAATATAACCGAGAGATGAGATGAGTGACGGTTCTGACTCATCGGTAAAATAAAATATGACCAAGCGAAGAGTATAACGAGAGGGAGTTCATTTTCCCTCTCGTTTATATGTATATAAGGAGAAGAAAATTGGAAATTGACTATGCTGTTTATAGCCTTTCAGATGAATTTTACGAGAAATATCCGAATCCGCCATATAAAGAACTTTTAAAGAAAAAGGAAAGAAGATATGCTTGTTTACTTATTCAAAGTCATTATGGATATTTTATATGCATTCCATATAGAACAGAGATTTCCCATAAATATGCATATCACTTTCGCAAATCGTCTCGTTCGCAAAAACATAGATCAGGACTTGATTATACTAAAATTGCTATTATAAAAGATATTTCGTAACTATTCAGCAGTCTACTATCCCGCGAGGTGTTTTGGCATGAACATGCCAAAATCCCGCAAGCAGGATTCTTTCTTGTGGATTTTGACTCGTAACTGTGAAGGTACTGAACAGTTACAAAAGGAGAATAATACAATGGTTCCAATCGCACATATAGAAAATAATTTTCCAACCAAATTCGGTATTCCCAGGCAGAGTGGCCGTGTAGGGGCACTTAAAGCGAGAATTGTATTCGAGCCGGAATATCGCAATGTGGATGCCTGCCGTGGTCTGGAGGAGTTTAGTCATATCTGGCTGATCTGGGAGTTTTCGGAGGCAAAGAGGACAAAGTGGTCACCGACTGTCCGCCCGCCCAGACTTGGGGGAAATGTGAGAAAAGGAGTTTTTGCCACAAGATCTCCCTTCCGTCCCAATTCCATAGGATTATCCTGTGTGAAGCTTGAGAAAGTAGCTCTGGATGAGCCGGACAGCCCTGTACTTTATGTAGAAGGTGCAGATCTGATGAATGGAACACCGATTTTCGATATTAAACCGTACATTCCTTATGCGGATTGCCATCCGGAAGCAACAGGAAGTTTTACCGAATATTCCAAAGATCATCATCTGAATGTAGAATTTCCCAAGGAGCTTCTGGAAAGAATACCCGGGGAAAGCAGAGAGGCTCTGATCGCAGTGCTTGCAGATGATCCCCGTCCTGCTTATCAGAATGATCCGGAACGGTCTTACGGAATGCCTTTTGGAGAGAAGGATATTCATTTTCGGGTGGATGGAGATATCCTTCGTGTTTATAATGTGACAGAATTTGTAAAAAAACAGCAGGAATCTTCGGCAGATTGTGGAAAATAACCATTTTCGGATATTTCTGTAAGAAAGGCTTGCAAAATTGGCGTTTATTCAATACAATATTAAACAGACTTTATGTTGGTAGAGTGACAAAGACTGATGGGAGATCGGTCTGAAAATATTTAGTGACATATGAGGAGCAGGAAAAATGAAGAAAATTGTTAAATTCGGAGGAAGTTCTCTGGCAAATGCAGAACAGTTTCAGAAAGTAGGGGAGATCATCAGAAGTGATGAGAGCAGACGTTATGTGGTTCCGTCCGCTCCCGGAAAGAGATTTGACGGAGATACAAAGGTTACAGATTTACTTTATAAATGTTATAATACTGCAGTTGAAGGGGAAGATTTCATCCCGATTCTGCAGGAGATCAAGGGAAGATATTATGAGATTATCCGCGGACTGAACCTTGATCTTTCTCTGGAAGATGAATTTGCTCAGATCGAAGCTGATTTCAAGGCACAGGCAGGCACAGACTATGCAGCATCCAGAGGAGAATTTCTCAATGGTAAGGTGATGGCAGCATATCTGGGTTATGAATTTGTTGATGCAGCAGATGTGATCCGTTTTGATAAGAACGGAAATCTGGACGCCGAGAAGACAGACAGACTTCTGTCCAAAAAGCTGGCAAAATGTGAACATGCCGTTATCCCTGGATTTTATGGCGCTGGTGAAGATGGAAAAGTTAAAACTTTCTCCAGAGGAGGTTCTGATGTAACCGGTTCTCTTGTGGCAAAGGCTATTAAGGCAGACCTCTATGAAAACTGGACAGATGTTTCCGGTTTCCTGGTAACAGACCCACGTATTGTTAAAAATCCGGAAGTGATTGAGAGCATTACCTACAGAGAACTCAGAGAGCTTTCTTATATGGGTGCAACTGTTCTTCATGAAGATGCGATCTTCCCGGTTCGTAAAGAGGGAATTCCGATCAATATCAAAAACACAAACAGACCGGAAGACAAGGGTACTTTTATTGTTGAGAGCACATGCAAGAAACCGAAATTTACAATCACAGGTATTGCAGGTAAGAAGGGATTCTGTTCTATCAATATTGAGAAATCCATGATGAACAGTGAGGTTGGTTTCGGACGTAAGGTACTTCAGGTATTCGAAGATCAGGGAATCAGCTTTGAGCATGTTCCATCAGGAATCGATACAATGACTGTATATGTACATCAGGATGAATTCGAAGAAAAGGAACAGCAGGTAATTGCCGGAATTCATCGTGCAGTACAGCCGGATTTCGTAGAAATGGAATCTGACCTTGCACTGATCGCTGTTGTAGGACGTGGTATGAAATCCACCAGAGGTACAGCAGGAAGAATCTTCTCAGCACTTGCCCATGCAAATGTAAATGTTAAGATGATCGACCAGGGATCCAGTGAACTGAACATCATTATTGGTGTTGAGAACAGAGATTTCGAAACTGCTGTAAAAGCAATCTATGATATTTTTGTACTTACTCAGATGTAATTCCTATTATATAGAATCGTGGAGCTAAGGTTCATGTATCAATAAGATTATTTCAGGAATCAGCTTGTCAGTACATCGGAAGATTAAGATAGATAAAAGATAAAGAAAATAACAGGCCGTCAGGAATCTGTATAAAGATTTCTGGCGGCTTTTTCGTTTCATGTGTTGAGAAGATGTGCTATAATCGTGTATTATCTTTAAAAGACCTTGCATTTGATGAATCGATAAGTTGAATGGTGAATGAAAATAGATTTTAGAGATTATTAAGAACGGAGTGAACAGTAACTCTTAAGATATAGGGGGCAGACATGGATAAGCCGGTGGTTCGTATTTCGGTCAGAAATCTGGTGGAATTTATATTAAGAAGCGGTGACCTTGATAACCGCAGAGGCTCTGCGGATAAAGAAGCGATGCTGAAAGGCAGCAGACTTCACAGGAAGATACAAAGTCAGATGGGAAGTCATTACAGGGCAGAAGTTTCTCTTAAATATACGACGGAATATGATGATGTAAGTATCGTGGTAGAAGGCAGAGCTGACGGGATATTCACAGAGGACGAGCAATATTTCATTGACGAGATCAAAGGTGTCTATGCAGATGTCAGCCAGCTTGAGAAACCAGTGGAAGTACATCGTGCCCAGGCCATGTGCTATGCCTGGATCTATGCCAGAGAACAGCAATTAGAGAAAATCGGTGTTCAGATGACATACGGAAATCTGGATACAGAGGAACTCAAGTATTTCAGAGAAGAATTTACTTTGGAGGAACTTAAAGACTGGTATCAGGAACTTCTGGACAGATATCATAAATGGATTTCGTATCAGCTGGCATGGAAAAAAGAGCGGAATGAATCCATGGAAGGTCTGGAGTTTCCGTTTGAATACAGAGAAGGTCAGCGAAAGATCGTATCCAGTGTGTATCATACGATATCAGCAGAACGGCAGATTTTTATACAGGCGCCTACGGGGGTAGGGAAAACCATGTCCACGATTTTTCCGGCGGTAAGAGCAGTTGGTGCCGGACTGGGAGAAAACATTTTCTACCTGACAGCAAAAACGATCACCAGAACAGTGGCAGAAGAAGCGTTTTTAATATTAAAGGAACATGGACTGAAGTTTAAAGTGATCACTATCACTGCGAAGGAAAAACTATGTTTCTGTGACAAAACAGAATGCAATCCGGAGAATTGTCTCTGGGCGAGAGGACATCTGGACAGAATTAATGATGCAGTCTATGAATTGTGGACGACACAGGACTGCTATGGCAGAGAGAGGATTCTTGAGTATGCAAAGAAATGGCAGGTATGTCCGTTTGAGCTATGTCTTGATCTCGCAATATGGGTGGATGCGGTAATCTGCGATTATAATTATGTATTTGATCCAAATGTGTATCTGAAGAGATTTTTTGGCGAAGGTACCTCGGGAGGATATATTTTTCTGATTGATGAAGCCCATAATCTGGTGGACAGAGGCAGAGAAATGTACAGTGCTTTTGTGGATAGAGCGGATGTTCTGGAAGCAAAGAAGCTGGCCGCGGATTACAGTAAGGGACTTGTACGTGCGCTAGGAAAAGTAAACCGTCAGTTGCTGGCGTTGGAGAAAGACTGTGGAGATTATGAGATTTTACAGAATCCCGGACCGGTTTCTCTGAGTATGCTACAGGTGATGGGAGAGATGGACAAGCTTCTGGAAGAACTTCACGGAAAAGAGCTTCCGGAACAGCTCCTGAATTTTTATTTTTGCGTCAGAGATTTTCTGAATATAGATGAGCTGTTGGATGAGAATTATGTGATTTATACAGAAATCGGAACGCAGGGAAAAGTAATACTGCGGCTTTTCTGCGTAAATCCTGCGGCGAATATCGGAAGATGTCTGGAAAAGGGGAAGAGCGCGGTTTTCTTTTCGGCGACGCTTCTTCCTATGGACTATTACCGTACACTTTTAAGCACCAGAAAAGATGATTATGGCATTTATGTTCCATCACCTTTTAAGCAGGAAAAACGATGTATTCTTACGGGACGTGATGTGAGCAGCCGTTATACCAGAAGAGGTTATGAAGAATATCATAAAATTGCGTCATATATTGCAAGAACAGTATGGGCGAGAAAAGGAAACTATATGGTATTTTTTCCTTCTTATAAATTTATGGAAGATGTGCTGGAGGTGTATGAGAATGAGTTTTCAGTGGACTGGGTACGATGCATCTCTCAGACATCAGGGATGCATGAACAGGAAAAAGAGGAATTTATCGAAGAATTTTCTACATCAGAAGGGACACTGGTTGGATTTTGTGTGATGGGTGGTGTTTTTTCGGAAGGTATTGATCTGATGGGGGAGAAACTGATCGGGGCGGTTATAGTAGGAACAGGTTTGCCCCAGATTGGGACAGAACGGGAAATACTCAGGCAGTATTATGATAAAAAAGGCGCAGATGGATTTGATTATGCATACAGATATCCCGGAATGAATAAAGTGTTGCAGTCAGCAGGACGTGTGATAAGAACCCAGGAGGATACAGGAATCATACTTTTGCTGGATGAGCGCTTTGCTGATCATAACTATCGCAATCTTTTCCCGGCAGAATGGTCTGACCGCAGAAACTGTACTCTGAATACGGTGGAACAGCAGCTTGGAGAATTCTGGAACAGGGTTTGTATGGATAAATAAAAAGCTGACCAGAGTCAGAATATGATATGATTTCCATTAAACAAACAAGGTATATAACCAGAATATCCCGAGACATACGGTGTTACTGAGAATGAAGTAAACAGTAACTATGCTGGATAGGTTGTTACTGGAAAAAAGACAAAAATGTTGCTATCCTGAAAAAAACAATATATACTTTGCTTACTATAAGAAAGAGATGTAACAATTCTGTCAGCTGTTATCTGACGATGGCAGTGAACAGTTACGAAGAGATATGGAAAGCAACTGTAAAAGGAGTTTTACATGAAAAAAAATAAACGAACGACGAAAACTTTTATCCTGGCAGGAACTCTGGCAGGGGCTGTTGTAATGACAACGACTTTGCCTGACACTGCTTTGGCTGCACAGCAAAGTATGTCTTCTGTTACGGAACAGGCACAGATTCAGCCGATAGGTGATGGAAGTAATAAGTATATCATGAAGAGTGACGGATTTTACTGTCTGGATGTAAATGGAGCGAAAAGCAATCAGGCAGAGATTCATTATTTTCAGGACTATGAAATTGATGGAACGGTATTTGACGGATATTATTACCATGATGCAGATGGAAAATTTAAAGCATGCAGCCCGCATATGGAACGTTTGAAAGGTGTTACAGTATTTAAAAATACAGAGGCTGAGGAGACAACTGATGCGCAGAAAACACAGGAAACAGACAAATTTGATGGCTTCTATTTTGTAAATAATCTTGGACGACTATCGGCAGCCCCGCAGGTAAGGTATATAGATAACCTGGCGATAGACGGAATCACGTTAAATGGTTATTATTACTTTGATGAAAATGGCAGAATGGTAACAGAGCCGGGAATCCATTCGCTTGAGATGGACTGCTATGAAATGAATTTTGACGGAAACTATTATTTCGGCGGTGCGAACGGAGCTTTGGTGCAGGAGAATACAGTGACAACAGACGGATTCATAGTGGATGACACAGGTAAAGTCATAAATCTGGATGATCTGGGAATCGATAACCTCAAACCACAACTTGAAAATCTGCTGTCAGGATATCAGGGAACATGGAGCGTATATGTCAAAGATCTCAACGAGGATAAAGAGTTTCTGATTAACGATACGCCGTTATATTCTGCAAGCCTTATCAAGCCATTTGTCATGGCAAAGACTTACCAGGATATGGAACAGGTAAGAACGGATGAAGCGAAGAAATTAAATACAACGGATATGAAAACCGTAGATGTGAAATTAAATGATCTGTTGTGGAATATGATCACTGTCAGCGACAACGAATCCTGTAATGAACTGGTGAAACTTCAGACAGATGCACTCGATTTCAAAAAAGGTGCAGAGGACATCAATAAATATCTGGAAAAAGAGGGATATACAGAAACAAGTGTACAGCATACACTCCACCCGGCAACCTCCGCGCAGGAAAGTCTTGGCGGCAGAAATATGACTTCTGTAAAAGACTGCGGAGCTCTGCTTGAGAGCATTTTCAAGGGAGAGTGCGTCAGCAAAGAAGCATCAGAGGAAATGCTTAATCTTCTGTCGAATCAGGAAAATACCTGGAAAATCCCGGAAGGACTTCCTGACGGAATAAAATCAGCAAATAAAACCGGAGAGACAGATCAGGACCAGCATGATATTGCAATCATTTACGGAGAAAAGACAACATACATATTGTGTATCATGTCCGAAAACTGCCCGGAAGGTACAGCAGTAACAAATATCCGGAATATTTCAAAGATTGTTTACAATTACCTGAATCTGTAAGGGCATTGTGTGCGGCGAATGATTGATTTTTACTGGAAAATCATGTATAATACCATGGAACTATGTCATGTACGATGAAACTTAACAGCAGTGGCGGGCAGAGAGGAATCGGTATCCCCCACTGACACGTGACAAGCCACAGTCATCTATGTGATTGTATGTCATATTCTGTGAAATTACCGACTGTGGATTGAAACAAACAATTGTATAAAGTCAGGAGGAAGAATTTAAATGCGAGTTGATGCGGACGATTTTGCCCGACCTTGCAGCTGCGGCAGGGAACACCAGATTGCAGTGAAAGAGATTTTGATAGAAGCCGGAGCAGTAGAGAAGCTTGAAGAAGAGATGTCAGAGGGGATGCTGAAAGAATATATATCTCCGTTGGTTATCTGCGACACCAATACCTATGCGGCAACAGAAGAAATCATGGAGGATATCTATGACAGATGCCAGGTATTAGTTCTGGACGCAGAGGGGCTTTTGGCTGACCGGAAAGCGATAAGAATTGTGGAGAACAACATGGAGGAAGATATTGACCTGATCCTCGCAGTAGGGGCAGGAACGATTCACGACATCAGCCGCTATGTTGCACACAAATACAAAGTACCTTTCATTTCAGTGCCTACCGCAGCAAGTGGAGATGGATTTGTAACAACAGTGGCTGCCATGAACCTGGACGGCGTGAAGAAAACAGTACCGTCAATTGCGCCTATCTGTGTATATGCAGATACAGATATTTTTTCAAAAGCTCCCCGGCGTCTTACAGATGCGGGAATTTCAGATCTGATGGGAAAATATATCTGTCTTGCAGACTGGAAAATCGCAAATTTGGTTACCGGAGAATATTTTTGCCGGGAAACTGTAAGACTGGAAGAAAAAGCCTTAAAGACGGTCAGATCTTCCATACAGGATATTGCAGAGGGTGAGGAAGATGAATGTGAACAGCTGATGTATGCATTGATCCTTTCCGGGCTTGCGATGCAGATGATCGGGAATTCAAGACCGGCATCCTGTGCAGAGCACCAGGTGACACATCTGTGGGATATGGAAGTGATCAATGGCCCGCTGGATGCACTTCATGGGGAGAAAGTCTCTGTAGCAACACTTCTTGTACTGGAGGAGTACAAGCGCATTGCCACAGCTATCACACAGGGACGATGTCACGCAAAACCGTATGAGAATGAAGACGAGAAACTTCTGGAGGAAACCTTTGGAAGTAAAGGATTTCTGGAAGAGATAAAGAAAGAAAATGAACCGGAACTTCTGAAATCCATTTCACCGGAGCATCTGGAGAATTGCCTGGGTGGAATCGCGGAGATCATAGATGAGCTTCCGAGCGAACAGGATATGTTCCACATGCTGGAGAAGGCTGGATGTGCAAAGACGGTTTATGATATCGGACTTGATGAAGCAGCTGTTTTACCAAGTCTCAGACTTGCACCTTATACAAGAAGACGATTAAGCTTATTAAGACTCAGCAAAATGCTGGAAATCAAAGGAGAATGATTATGCGCATTGGAATGGGATATGATGTACACAGACTAACCGAAAACAGAGATTTGATCCTTGGAGGAGTAAAGATTGACTGGGAGAAAGGTCTTCTGGGACATTCAGATGCCGATGTGCTGATCCATGCGGTGATGGATGCACTTTTAGGAGCAGCTGCGCTGGGAGACATCGGAAAACATTTTCCGGATACAGATCCTGCATATAAAGGAATTTCCAGTATTCTGCTGCTGGAACACGTAACGAAGCTATTGAAAGAACATCATTATGAGATTGGAAATATAGATGCAACGATCATTGCGCAGAAACCGAAAATGGCACCTCATATTCCACAGATGAGGGCAAATATGGCGAAAGCAATGGGAATTGATGAGTCTCAGCTGAATATTAAGGCTACTACAGAAGAGAAACTGGGATTTACAGGAAGAGAAGAAGGAATTGCATCTCAGGCAATATGTCTTCTTAATGAAGTAAAGTAATTGGTAATTCATATAATAAGATTTTATAAAAAATCGTTACTGTACACACGCCACTATTCCGCGAAGCGTGTTACGGAACAGTAACAAAAACTCTATAGAATGATAAAACATAGGGAAAACTGGAGGAATAGAGAATGAAACTTTTTAATACACTGACACGCAGAAAAGAAGAATTTGTACCTCTTGAAGAGGGAAAGGTTCGCATGTATGTCTGCGGTCCGACTGTTTACAATCTGATCCATATCGGAAATGCCCGTCCAATGATCATCTTCGATACTGTACGCCGTTACATGGAGTACAAGGGATATGAAGTAAACTTTGTTTCTAACTTTACAGACGTAGATGATAAGATCATCAAGAAAGCAATCGAGGAAGGCGTAAGTGCTCAGGAGATTTCTGAACGTTATATTTCAGAGTGCAGGAAAGATATGGATGGCATGAATGTAAAACCTGCTACTACAAATCCACAGGCAACGCAGGAAATCGGTGGAATGATCAGCATGATCCAGACTCTGGTTGATAAAGGATATGCATATCCGGCAGCAGACGGTACTGTTTATTTCAGAGTTAAGAAATTCAAAGAATACGGAAAACTTTCTCACAAAAATCTGGATGATCTGCAGTCTGGTTTCCGCTCTCTGCAGGTATCAGGAGAAGACCAGAAAGAAGATCCGCTGGATTTCGTTCTCTGGAAACCGAAAAAAGAGGGAGAGCCATCCTGGCCATCCCCATGGTGTGATGGACGTCCTGGCTGGCATATTGAATGCTCTGTTATGGCAAAGAAATATCTCGGAGATGAGATTGATATTCATGCAGGCGGTGAGGACCTGATCTTCCCACATCATGAAAATGAAATTGCACAGAGTGAATGCTGCAACGATAAGATTTTTGCAAAATACTGGATGCACAATGCATTCTTAAACATTGATAACAGAAAAATGTCCAAGTCTCTTGGAAACTTCCGTACTGTACGTGAGATCAGCGAGCAGTATGATCTTCAGGTACTTCGTTTCTTCATGCTGAATGCACATTACAGAAGCCCGCTGAACTTCAGCGCAGATCTGATGGAAGCTGCAAAGAATGCGTTAGAGCGTATCACAGATGCAGCTGCAAACTTAAAAGACAGAAAAGCAGCAGCACAGACAGAGGCTGCGACAGATGCAGAGAAAGAACTCCTTGCACAGTCTCAGGAGTTTGTTAAGAAATTCGAAGAAGCAATGGATGATGACTTCAACACTGCGGACGCACTGGCTGCAATCTTTGAACTGGTTAAATTTGCCAATACAAATGTATCCGAAGAAAGCTCCTCAGAATTCGCCGGAGTACTGCTTGATACAATGGTAAAATTATGCGATGTACTTGGTCTGAAAGCAGAGAAGAAAGAAGAAATTCTTGATAAAGAAATCGAAGACCTGATTGCAGAACGCCAGGAAGCAAGAAAAGCAAAGAACTTTGCGAGAGCAGATGAGATCAGAGATGAGCTTCTGGCTAAGGGAATTATCCTTAAAGATACCCGTGAGGGAGTAAAATGGAAACGAGCTTAAACGGTATGGCAGAAATAAATGAGTTTGATAAGCATGATATTGCTGGTTTAAAAGGATTGCTTCATCAGGTATTTCATCTGAAAGATAATGATATGAGGTCTTACTCACCCTTGACTTTAGCTTATATCGGAGACGGTGTTTACGAACTGGTGATCCGCACGATTCTTGTGAAAAAAGGAAACTGTCCGGTAAATCAGCTGCACAGAAAGGCAAGCAGTCTGGTTAAAGCAGGCACACAGTCTTCTATGATGGAAGTGATCGAACCAATGCTTACGCAAGAGGAGCACAGCGTTTATAAAAGAGGCAGAAATGCGCACTCCCCGACAATGGCAAAGCACGCAACAATGGCAGATTATCGCAGAGCAACCGGGTTTGAAGCTCTGATGGGATATTTATATTTAAAAGATGATTTTGGCAGGATCATAGAATTGGTCCGTGCTGGAATCGGAGAGGATCAGATATGAGTGAACAGATAGAAGGACGCAATGCAGTCCTGGAAGCTTTTCGTTCCGGTAAATGTGTAGATAAGCTGTTTATCCTGGATGGATGCCAGGATGGACCAGTCCGCACTATTGCCAGAGAGGCGAGAAAAAAAGATACGATTATCAATTATGTGGCAAAAGAGCGTCTGGATCAGTTAAGTGAGACAGGTGCACATCAAGGCGTAATCGCCCAGGTAGCTGCTTATGAATATGCAAGCGTAGAAGATATCCTTGCAAAAGCAAAGGAAAAAGGGGAAGATCCATTTATCTTTATTCTGGATAATATTGAAGATCCTCATAATCTCGGTGCAATCATCCGTACTGCAAACCTGGCAGGAGCACATGGCGTGATCATTCCGAAGAGACGTGCAGTAGGACTGACCTCTACAGTTGCCAAGACTTCAGCAGGTGCATTAAACTATACACCTGTTGCAAAAGTGACAAATCTGGGACATACCATTGATGAGCTGAAAGAGCAGGGTGTGTGGTTTGTATGCGCAGATATGGGTGGAGAAACTATGTATAACCTGAATCTTACAGGTCCGATCGGAGTTGTGATCGGTAACGAAGGTGAGGGAGTAAGCAGACTGATTCGCGAGAAATGTGATTTTGTAGCATCTATTCCGATGAAGGGGGATATTGATTCCTTGAATGCATCAGTAGCAGCAGGCGTACTCGGCTATGAGATCGTACGTCAGAGAATGCAGAAGAAATAAGTGCCATATTTACATTAGTTATTAGAGGGTTATGTGGTTAATCTGTTTTGGTGTAAATAGCGTATTGGTTGTGCAGCAGAATAGAATTGTTTCAGTTAATAGCAAGATTTATGGAAAACGGAAGGTTTAAATTGATGAAACAGTATGACGGAATCAAGGATGAAGAATTAATCTTTCGCTTTAAAAACGGAGAGTCAGAGATTCTCGACTATCTTATGGAAAAATACAAGAACATGGTCCGCAAGAAAGCAAGGACCATGTTCCTGATAGGCGGGGAGAATGATGATCTGATACAGGAAGGTATGATCGGACTGTTTAAGGCAGTCCGCGACTACCAGCCGGACAAAGATGCCACATTTCAGACTTTTGCGAGCATATGCGTGGACAGACAGATTTACAATGCAATCCAGAGTTCTAACAGGCAGAAACATCAGCCGCTTAACTCATATGTCTCTCTCAGTGAGCAGGGCGGAGAGAACGAAGAACATCTTGGTGATACCTGGGTAGAAAATCCGGAATCGATCATCATCGACCAGGAAAACGTTGAGAATCTGGAACAAGAGATCACTACCACATTAAGCCCAATGGAGAATCAGGTACTGGAATACTATCTGGCAGGAAACGGCTACGGAGAGATTGCCGAACTTATGGGAAAAACACCAAAATCTATAGACAACGCACTCCGCAGAATCCGCACCAAAATAAAAGAACAACTGGAACAGCTCCGTAAATAAAAAATACAGAATTTTAACCGAAGGTAATTTTTATAAAAATAAAAAAGTTAAAAAATAGGGATTGACAATACGGTTAAGTTCTGGTAACATATCCAAATGTGAGCGGTAAATCCGACACGATGCTGATGTGGCTCAGAGGTAGAGCACTTCCTTGGTAAGGAAGGGGTCACGGGTTCAATTCCCGTCATCAGCTTTTTTTAATGCTTGAAAATAAAGGATTTCTTGAACCTCGGTACCTCAAAAGTAATCAAAACCTGACTTTTGCAGGTAAATTAACAAAAAACACCCGTCAAACCCAATAATTACAGGGCCTTGCCCTAACAATAAGAAGAAAGCCCAAGAAGCTGCAACTTCAAGGGCTTTCATTCTTTTTGTTATAAACACTTTAATACCTTTTGCCTACTGGCATTATAGCATATGCAGATCATGAAATCAATATGCAGATGAGTCTGAAAAAATAAAAAAGAGTAAAATAGTTACTGTTCACACACCACCACTATCCCGCGAGGTGTTTTGGCATAAATATGCCAAAATCCCGAGACATACAAGCCAAAATTCCATTGCCGCAGGCAATCTGGAATGAATTTTGGCTACGTTACTGAGAACGGAGTGAACAGTAACGTAAACTATCACTATCCCGTTGGTTTATTCCTTATTTCCCAAAATGGCTCAGTTGATAGGTTTATTCTCTTTAATAATCTGCACCCGTGACTATTGCTATTTATCTGCCTCACAAGTGTCGAAGACCCGTGTTCCTCTGGAAACAGAGATTGATTTCTGAGAGAATTACCATCAAGTATAAGAAGAATCGGAGCAAAAGCATTCTACCAGTGTACATCCATTAAGATGCTGAAGATTATTACAACCGTTATCATCAAGCTTATTTTTATCACAGATTACAGAAATATCCGGTTCTACGTAGGTATTACTTGCTTCGTCAAGATGTACTGCGAATGGTGCAGGAATCACTTCACAAGATCCCTTGTGTTGTTTTATATAATTACGGATAGAAGCGGAGAGTTCCATAACAATTTTCTGGTGTTTATAGGTTGGCGGTGCCATGTAATAGATATGCCCGTCAATAAGCTCGGCTCTTTCTCCGTCTGGCAGAGCATAGATATCTTCAATGGTATAAGATTCTTCTTTAGATAAAGCCATACGATCACGCTCCTTTTGGGCTATATTATAATGGATTCAGATAGAATATTCAACGATAACAATCGGACAGCAGCCCCATTGACAATGTTAATATTCCCCAATATCAAATAGCTCATCAAAAGTTATCTTCAAATTTGGAAACATAACCAGTTGCAAATCTTCTTTATTCTGCGCGGTAACTGTTTTATAAAGATACGGATAACCAGTACCATCTTCTTTAAAGTCAAAAAGATAAATTTCTACAGATTTTTTTCTCCAGTCAACAATCCAGTACTCAGAAACACCGACTTTACAGTAAATATCCATTTTTTCGTGGCGGTCATATTCTTCAGTGGCATTGGATAAAACCTCCATTACAAAGCGAGGAATGCCGGTAAAAGAAATGTTTTTACGATCTCTCAGGTTGCAGATGATTGATACATCAGGAATGATTACTTTGTCGTCATTTTCACGCCATTCGTACTGAACACCGTCACCAAAAACACGACAAAGACTATCTTTAATCTGGCTTCCAATTTTAATAACGAAGTTGTTAATTACCATAGAATGTTCGAGGTAAGTTTTGCTTAAATCTTCGATTGGCAATGCGTTACTCATGTTGCTGCACCTCCTGAATATATTGGTATAATCGTATATATTGAGATAATTATAAGTGTTAACACAGATTTCGTCAAGAAAACCGGAAACTTAAAATGGCAAAACAGATGTCAGTATCAGCCTCAATAGTGCATAAAATAAGGCTTGCCACCATTGTGGAAACAGTTGACAGATGGAATTTCCAATGATAATATAAATTCATTCGTTTGTGCTTAATAGAAGGAAAATCAATATAGTTAATAAAATGTACTTATATTATAACTGAAAATAACGGATATACTGGTTTTGTGGGTACGGGCAGATAATGCAGTGACATGAAACATGTATAAAATACGAAAACAGGAGGGAAAAAGATGGAGAACGAAACAGTTTCCAAGAATTTTATTGAGAATATTATTGATAAAGATTTAGCAGAGGGTGTTTATGACACCGTGCATACACGTTTCCCACCGGAACCGAATGGATATCTTCATATCGGTCATGCGAAATCTATTCTTTTAAACTATGGCCTTGCTCAGGAGTATAACGGCAAATTCAACATGCGTTTTGATGATACAAACCCTACAAAAGAGAAAAGCGAATTTGTAGAATCTATTAAAGCTGATATCAAATGGCTGGGTGCTGACTGGGAAGACAGACTTTTCTTTGCATCTGACTATTTTGACCAGATGTATGAAGCTGCTGTAAAGCTGATCCAGAAAGGAAAAGCATACGTATGTGACCTGACAGCAGATCAGATCCGTGAATACCGCGGAACACTTACAGAGCCAGGTAAAGAGAGCCCATACAGAAACAGAACTGTTGAAGAGAATCTTCAGCTTTTCGAGGAGATGAAAGAGGGTAAATATGCAGACGGAGAGAAAGTACTCCGCGCTAAGATTGATATGGCATCTCCGAACATGAATATGCGAGACCCGGTTATTTATCGTGTTGCTCATATGACACACCACAGAACAGGCGATAAATGGTGCATCTATCCGATGTATGACTTCGCTCATCCGATCGAAGATGCAATCGAGGGAATCACACATTCCATCTGTACACTGGAATTCGAGGACCACAGACCGCTGTATGACTGGGTTGTAAGAGAACTGGAATATCCGCAGCCTCCGAAACAGATTGAATTTGCAAAACTTTACCTGACAAATGTTGTCACAGGTAAACGTTATATCAAGAAACTTGTAGAAGAAGGAATTGTAGACGGATGGGATGATCCGCGTCTGGTTTCCATCGCAGCACTGCGCCGTCGTGGCTTCACACCGGAATCTATCAAGATGTTTGTTGAACTTTGTGGTGTATCCAAGGCAAACAGCTCTGTTGATTACGCAATGCTTGAGTACTGTATCCGCGAGGACCTGAAACTGAAACGTCCGCGTCTGATGGCAATCATTGATCCGATCAAACTTGTGATCGATAACTATCCGGAAGGTGAAATTGAGTATCTGGAAGCTCCGAATAATATGGAGAACGAAGAACTTGGAACACGTAAGATGCCATTTGGCAGAGAACTTTATATTGAGAGAGAGGATTTCATGGTAGATCCGCCTAAGAAATATAAGAGAATGTTCCCTGGCACAGAGGTTCGTCTTATGAATGCATATTTTGTAACATGTACAGGATACGAAGCAGACGAAGATGGTACAGTACGCGTAGTACATTGTACTTATGATCCGGAAACAAAGGGTGGAAACGCACCGGATGGCAGAAAGGTAAAAGGAACAATTCACTGGGTAGAAGCAAGCCAGGCTGGCAAAGCAGAAGTTCGTCTCTATGAGAATATCGTAGATGAGGAAAAAGGTGTGTACAACAAGGAAGACGGTTCACTGAACGTAAATCCGAATTCTCTGACTAAAGTTACTGCTTATGTAGAGCCTGCACTGATGGAAGCAAAAGGCTATGACAGCTTCCAGTTTGTAAGAACAGGATTCTTCTGCGCAGATATCCATGACTCTAAGGAGGGAGCACCGGTATTTAACCGTATCGTATCTCTTAAGAGCTCATTTAAACTGCCGAAAGCATAATGCAATAAAAAATAAAGAAACAGCCAGGCGATTATTCGTCTGGCTGTTTGCAACATATAGTATAATTACGCTGTACTAGTGTGCCGACAAGTTGATTCATTCCTCAGATTCAGCTGCTGCCTCAATAGCTTCTTCGAAGTCTTTTGGATCGTCGGCATCTTCTTCCTCAGCATCTTTGATTTCAACTTCTGTGGCTGCTTCAGGAGCTTCTTCTGAATTTTCTGAATCAGATTCAGCTGCTACTTCGTCAGCTTTGTCTTCAGCACTGTCATTCTCTGCCTGCTCACCTGTATGTTCCCAGGACTGGAAATCTTCTGCAGTTTCAGCTTCTTCGTCAGCTTTTTCCTCAGTTTTCTCTTCTTCGTCTGTCAGATCAAAATCATCAAAGTCATCTTCAAAATCAAAATCCTCTTTGCAGGATCCTTTCTTTGCGATAATAGCGGCAACGACACCGGCAGCAGCTGCGGTAAGAGCGCCGACTGCAACAAATCCCCAGTATTTATTAATTTTAGCCATGATAATCATAAACTCCTTTCTGATATTCTCCTATTTCTGCGAATATGAAACAGATTAGTGATTGGTTATTCATATTTTAATACGTTTTGCATAAAAAGAAAAGCAAAACTTTTTCTGAAAGCAGTTGCATAGCAAAAAGATACAAGGTATACTATGACACGAAAGAAGAGGGGCGCTGATAAAAACACTTTACAGAATAACGGCGTTCGAACAGTAACAGAAGAGGTTTATATATGAGAAGAATTATCTTAGCATCTGCTTCACCCAGACGAAGAGAACTGCTGGAGAGAGCAGGCGTGAAATTTGAAGTGATACCCGCATCAGGAGACGAGAATCGGACTTCTGATGACCCGAAAGAGGCAGTTGCGCAGCTGGCAAGAGATAAGGCGGTTTCTGTTAAAGCGACAGTAGAGGATGCCGAAGAGGGAACTGTAATTATCGGTTCTGATACAGTGGTAGTGTTTCAGAATATGATTCTTGGAAAACCACACGATCAGGAAGACGCAGCAGATACTCTGAAGAAACTGCAGGGGAACACCCATCAGGTATACACTGGCGTTTCTGTATTGGAGAAAAAGAATGGGCAATGGCAGGAACATGCCTTTTATGAGAGTACAGATGTGACATTTTATCCGGTTTCAGATGAAGAAATCAGAGAATATGTTGCGACAGGAGAGCCTATGGATAAAGCGGGAAGTTACGGGATTCAGGGGTTTTTCGGAATATATGTAAAAGGAATTAATGGAGACTACAATAATGTGGTAGGGCTTCCGGCCGCCAGATTATTTTATGAAATGAAGAAATCAGGAATTGACTTGAGAGGATGACAAAAGATGATTAAGGCATGTATATTTGATTTGGATGGAACGTTAGCTGATACACTGGAATCCATGGCATATGTCACAAACGTTATCATGGAAAAATTTGGTTTAAAGACACTTCCGGTGGATAATTTCAGATATTACAGCGGAGAAGGTGCAAGCATGCTGATCCGCCGTGCACTTAAAGATGCCGGGGACCCGGAGCTTACTCATTATGAGGAAGGAGAGAGACTTTACAGAGAAATGTTTGCAGCAGATCCGATGTATAAAGTAGTTCCTTATAAGGGAATGCCGGAGACATTGAAAGAGCTGAAGAAACATGGAATGAAGCTGGCAGTCTGCTCCAACAAACCGCATCCGGCAGCTGTAAAAGTTATCGCGCAGCTTTTCGGAGAAGAGTTTGACATGGTGGTCGGACAGAGTGATGCAATCCGCAGAAAACCTGCTCCGGACGGTCCTCTGATGGTTGCGGGGAAATTTGGTGTAAAACCAGAAGAGTGCATGTATGTAGGAGATACCAGCACAGATATGAAAACAGGAAAAGCAGCAGGAATGTTCACAGTTGGTGCATTATGGGGATTCCGTGACCGTGAGGAACTCAACGAAAATGGCGCAGATATAGTTGCCGAAGCACCGACTGACTTAGTAAAGATTTGCGAGGAACATGGAAATGATTAAGTTAGTTGCCAGTGACCTGGATGGAACTTTGCTCTTAAATAAAGCACAATCTTTGCCGGAAGAGATATTTCCACTGATCAGACAGTTACAGGAAATGGGAATCATATTTGTTGCAGCCAGTGGCAGACAGTACCCGAATATGAGAAAACTGTTTGCACCTGTTGCGTCAGAGATTTCTTATATTTCCGAAAATGGTGCTTTGGCAGTAGATCATGGGGAAGTGCTGTATCAGGATTCTTTTGACAGGGAACTTGCAAATGAGATCATTTCTGCAATCATGGAAAAGAAAGATGCAGAGTTTACCTGTTCAGCAAAGGATTACCATTATCTGATGCCGAAGACAAAGAAATTCCATGATCATATGTTATATGAAGTAAAAAATGAGTGCAGATTTGTAAAAAGTCTGGATGAAATGACAGATCCGATTATGAAGCTGGCTGTATTTGAGCCGGGTGGTCTTACCGAAGAGTCCGTAAAATACTGGACCGGAAGATTTGGAAAAGACTGTGTGGTTGTTACGTCGGGAAATGAATGGATTGATTTTATCCCTTTTGGTACTAATAAGGCAAAGGGAATTATAGAATATCAGAAGAGATATCATATTTCGCCGGAAGAATGTCTGACATTCGGAGACGAATATAATGATATAGAGATGCTTAAGGCAGTAAAATATGGCTTTGCCATGGCGCATTCCAAGGAGGGGGTACGGGCAGCAGCGTCCTATGTGACAGAACGGGTTGAACCGATCCTTGAGAAGCTGATTTTGGCAAAGGGAGAAATTGAGGAGGTAATTTAAAATGTTTACAGAAGAATGTATCAATACTTTTCTGGAAAATCAGGAGCAGCTTTTTCCACAGCCGGTGGCAGAATCTTATGAGGCAGCAGAAGCTTTTCTTGAGGACTGCATGGCACAGGTAGTAGATTCTATCGAAGAGGTCAGAGAATATCTGGAAGAGATCGGAGCTGATGTGGATGGAATGACAGATGAAGAGTTGGAAGAAGCAAGCGAAGTTTTTGCACTGCCAGATGGAAAATATCTGATCGTAGAGGGATAAAACAACAGTATCTGTCTTGGAAATGATGGTATGAACGTTAACTATTGTTGGTAAATGGTGCAGGATAAGTACCCATAGGTGTAAAAGGTAATTTAGAGCTGCTGTAATGAAGTTTACAGTGGCTCTTTTTGATATTATAGGAAGAAAAATACAGATTACATTTTCTTAAAATACAGTGTTATAATGGCTTTATGCAGAGAATGAAGGAAATGTCATTGCCACTCATTGTAAATATCCTGCGAAATATATTGAGGAGATGCAATGAACAGTAATGAAATCACAATTCTATTATAAATGAAAAGGAGGACTACAGATGGAGAGAAGGAGATTTCTTGCAATCGTGATGACTGTGATGATGGTTATTTCATTGATTCCATCCATGGTTTTTGCGGCAGCTCCGTCAGGGGAGCTTGGTGGCAAGCTTAAGGTTAAAGGGCTTGCAGCAGTAGGGGTAACTGTGAGCGCGGATTACTCAAAGGTCACACCGGAGGGAGTGACAGATGAAGATTTTACTTTTTCCTGGTCAAGACAGACAGGAGAGAAGGGATTAACACAGATAGGGACTGAGAAAACGTATACGATTACTCAGGAGGATCTGGGATATAAACTGGAACTTGATATCACACCGATAGACGGAAGTGGTCTTACAGGAACGCTGACAGCCAAAACATTAGAAGTAGTGGCTACAGAGGATGAGGCGAAAGCCCTTACAGAGCAGAATCTGGATGAAACGGAGGAAGCACAGCTGGCGGAGACTACAGATGAAGCAGAGAACAATCAGGATTCTGAGAATCAGACTACTGATGAAACACAGACAGATGAGAATCAGAATGTAGAAAATTCACAGAATGATGAAGTGCAGGAAACAGAAGGCCAGCTGGATGAAACACAGACTGACTACGATAATGAGAGTGCACAGCAGACGGATGGTTCACAGGAAAATGCGTCTGATCAGACATATAACGAGACAGACAGCTCAGAGGGAACTGATGATTCTCAGATGAAAATCTATACAGAAGAACAGCTTCAGGTAGATGAAGATGGAAATGTGCAGACTGACAAAACAGATGAAAACGCAGAAGACACTGCGGGAAAAGACAGCAAAGAAGCTTATGAGGCTGTTGCATCTGTAGAAGACAGTGAAGATCCGGTTTGTGATTTTGGAACAGCACAGAGTGATCTCGGAGATGTTGAGGCACAGTATGTGCAGATCACAAATATAGGAAGTGAAACCTTAAATTTTCAGGAAATCAGTCCGGAACATTTTATGGTTGCTGATATTACAGAACCGTTGGCAGCAGGTGAATCTGTGAATGTATGGGTACAGCCAAGAGAAGGACTGGAAGCCGGAGATTATGATGATGTGATCACTTACGAGACAGAAGAGGGAACAGAGGTATCCTTTGAGGCAAAGATTACGATTGAGGGTGAATCATCTGACGCAGATGACGAGGATTTGGAACCGGTAGAAGATCCAAAAGAAGAACCGTCTGACACCACAGAACCGGCTGAAACACCGGATGATTCAAAGACATCAGATGATAATACAGACGCATCTCTTGAAGCACAGTCTTTGGATATAAATACCGGGACATTGAATTTCAGTGATGTTGAGGAAAATTATACACAGGCAAATGAGACTTTGTCTGTAACAGTAACAAACACAGGCGACAGTGCTGTTACACTGAGAATACCACAGTCAGAATACTTTAATGTACTGAATGAGGATGGAAGCGAAGCTGCATCAGGAACACAGCTTGCAAAAGGGGAATCCATTATGTTCATGGTACAGCCAAAGACAGGGCTGACTAAGGGAGATTACAGTGATACTCTGGTATTTGGAAGCAATGAAGAATCAGAAGTAACCGCACAGGTGACTGCTGAAATTTCAGTAAAAGAAGCACAACAGCAGATTACAGAGATTCAGGCAGATCCGGCCTCTGTTAATTATGATGATCTGAAAGAGGGGTATGATACTCCTGATTCAACAACAGTTACACTTACAAATACAGGAAATACAACTGTTTCACTGGTACAGCCGGTGGGAGAATATTTTAATATCGGAGAACTTTCTGCATCAGAACTGAATCCGGGAGATAGCGCTGAATTTACAGTAACTCCGGTAACAGGACTGACAGCCGGAGACTATATGGACAGTATCCAGATTATGCAGACAAACGCTGATGGACAGGAAGAAGTGCTGACAACAGTAAATGCTTCGATTACTGTTTCTGAAGTGGAAAAAATTTATAAATTATCTGTTGATCCGACAGAATTGGATTTTGGAAATACAAAAGCCGGATACGGCGAAGCACCGGAAGCACAGAAAGTTACTGTGACAAATGAAGGAAATACAAATGTTACTTTAAATACACCTTCAGCTAAGAACTTTAAAATTGGTAAATTTTCTGCTACAGAACTTGCACCGGGCGAGAGCGCGACATTTAAGATTCGTCCAAAAGAAGGCTTGAAGGCTGGTTCTTATACAGAAGCTATCGCCGTTAATACTGATCAGAACGTCAGTGCAAAGGTAAATGTCAAATTTACAGTTAAGACTGTTCGCAAAGCGAAGATTGCAGATCCGGCAGATAATAAGATCACAGGAATCAGTTTTGAGGGATATACAACGCAGTCCAAGATTACTTTCACTGCAGTTGGTGCAGGTATGGATAACGAGAGTCCTGGAAAAGGAGATGTCCGCTATGTACCATATAACTGGAAAGTAATCAACACAAACAGCTGGAGCAGTGCACCGTATACGGCAGCATTTGGAATTACAAAAGCAGGAACTTATACACTGACTGTTGTATTTGACCGCCAGATGTATAATGGAAAAGAGTGGGAAAATACAGGAGAGCAGGATACTAAACAGGTAAACTTCAATATTACTCAGGCACAGACAGTAACGGCAACTCCAACTCCACAGCCAAACGGAGCAACCGCAAAATCTGCTGTAAAGACAGGAGATACAACGAATATCGCGCCGTTTGTGATCATTCTGGTGATTGCGGCAGGATGTATCGCAGGTGTTGTGGTTTATAAAAAGAAGAAAAAATAAATACAAAACAAACTGTTAGCACTCATTTTAAATGAGTGCTAATTTTTTCTTGACTTTTGGATTAAATGGTATTACTATATCTCTCAGAGAAGCAACTACAGATAAAAAGTTGCAGTAAATACAAAAAAAGGAGTGTGGACAGCATGGCTGTAAAACATGGAAGTTTATCAATCAACAGTGAAAATATTTTCCCGATTATTAAGAAATGGTTATATTCCGATCATGATATTTTTGTAAGAGAGCTGGTATCCAACGGATGTGATGCGATTACAAAACTGAAAAAACTGGAAGTAATGGGAGAATATAATTTCCCGGAAGGATATAAACCGGAAATTCAGGTAATTGTTAACCCTGATGAAAAGACGCTGAAATTTATCGATAATGGTATCGGTATGACTGCTGAAGAAGTTGAGAAATACATTACTCAGATTGCTTTTTCAGGTGCAACCCAGTTCCTTGAGAAATACAAAGATAAAACAACAGATGACCAGATGATCGGTCATTTCGGACTTGGTTTCTATTCTGCATTTATGGTAGCAGATGAAGTACACATCGATACACTTTCCTATACAGAAGGTGCACAGCCTGTACATTGGTCCTGTGATGGCGGTACAGAGTATGATATTCAGGAAGGCAACAAGAATACAATCGGTACAGAGATTACATTATTCCTGAATGAAGATTGTCTGGAATTTGCAAACGAATATCGTATGCGTGAGATTCTGGAGAAATATTGTTCCTTTATGCCGGTTCACATTTATCTTTCCAAGGCAAACGCACCGCAGGAATATGAGACGATCGATGAAGCTGAATTAAGAGATGATGATGTAGTTGTTGAACATATTCATGAAGAAGCTAAGACAGAAGAGAAAGAAAACGAGAATGGTGAGAAGGAAGTTGTTGAAGTTTCCCCTGCAAAGGATAAAGTAAAGATCAACAAACGTCCGGTTTCCATCAGTGATATCAATCCTCTCTGGATGAAACATCCGAATGAATGTACAGATGATGATTATAAGGAATTCTACCGTAAAGTATTTATGGATTACAAAGAGCCGTTATTCTGGATTCATCTGAATATGGATTATCCGTTTAACTTAAAAGGTATCCTGTACTTCCCGAAGATCAATACAGAGTATGATTCTATCGAAGGAACAATCAAACTGTATAATAACCAGGTATTTATCGCAGATAATATCAAAGAGGTAATTCCGGAATTCCTTCTTCTGCTGAAAGGTGTAATTGACTGCCCGGATCTGCCGCTGAACGTATCCAGAAGTGCACTGCAGAATGATGGATTTGTACAGAAGATTTCCGAGTATATTTCCAAGAAGGTAGCAGATAAACTGACAGGAATGTGCAAAACAGACCGTGAATCCTATGAAAAATACTGGGATGACATCAGCCCATTCATTAAATATGGCTGCATCAAGGATACTAAATTTGCAGAGAAAATGGGAGATTATGTACTCTTCAAGAATCTTGACGGCAAATATCTGACACTGAAAGATTGCATTGAAGAGAACAAGAAAGAAACAGAAGAACCGGAAAATCAGACAGAAGAGAAGAAAGAAGATACTGCATCTGAAGAAAATAAAGATGCACAGGAGAAAGAGCCTGAGAAGACCGTAATCTTCTATGTAACTGATGAGGTTCAGCAGAGCCAGTATATTAATATGTTCAAAGAGGCAGGAAAGGATGCTGTTATCCTGAAACACAACATTGACAGTGCATTTATTTCCAGTCTGGAACAGAAACATCAGGATGTACAGTTCAAGAGAATCGACGCTGACCTTACAGAGGAAATGAAGGGTGAAGGCACAGCAGATGAAGAAACTGTAAAAGCACTGACAGAACTTTTCCGTAAGAATCTTCACAAGGATAAACTGGAAGTACATGTAGAGAATCTGAAGAATGAAAATGTATCTGCAATGATGACTCTTTCTGAAGAAAGCCGCCGTATGCAGGATATGATGAAAATGTACAATATGTACGGAATGGATCCGAATATGTTTGGCGGACAGGAAACATTGGTTCTGAATGCAAATCATCCGCTGGTTAAATATCTGGCAGAGAATAAGGAATCTGATAAAGCACCTGTAATCTGCGAGCAGCTGTACGACCTTGCAATGATGAGCCATAAACAGCTCTCACCTGAGGAAATGACAAAATTTGTTCAGAGAAGCAATGAGATTCTGCTGATGATAACAAAATAATCCGTCAGATAGTGAGTTAAGCGCCCATAACGAACAACAAGCTTATTGTTCTTCGCAACCTCCGCAGAAAACTTGCCTGATTCGGTTAAGATACGAGGTAAGGTGGATAGAATCTGCTTTGCCTCGTTTTTGCTCCAATTACAGTGAAAGTATGCTGTTTTAACCAAATCAAGTAAGTCCCCTGCTTCAATTGCGAAGAGCAATAAGCAGTGGGTGGGGACTTGCTTGTATCAGAAGGGGTACAAGCCCCTTCTGATAAACTGCGAAGCAGTTATTTGGTTATGAGCAAGTAGCGAAAGCGGATTGCGAATATCCGATTGACTAAATAAAAAACAAAATATAGTACTTTTTTGACGATTGGTATTGACAAACGTCTTATAAATTTTTATGATTAAATTGCTGATATTTTAATAACATGTCGAATCCATAAGAAGTATAACGGTTGCCGTATGCTTTATATATGGTAACTGGGTAACGGAAATTCCGAATGACAATTACTGTATCTTCCATTTACGTTATGAAAAAATGTGTGTAAATAAAAGAGATACCAGACCTGTGATCATACAGGCTATGGAGATTGTTAGGAGGAACGAAGTATGACTGAAGTGTATGGAATTATTAGAAAATTAGGTGCAACGTCAAAGTATAAGGGATATTATTATGTTGCAGATGCTGTGGAGATGGCACAGGGAATACATGAACGTCCGGTTAAGGTGACGAAAGATATTTACCCGATCATTGCGAGAAAATATAAATCAACACCTTCTAATGTAGAACATAATATCAGGACATTGGTAAATTTGTGCTGGATGAACCATAAAGATACATTGCAGGAAATCGCAGGATGTACAATGTCAGATAAACCGACTAACAGTGAGTTTATAGATATTCTGGTGTATTATCTGTATTGTTCTGCTAAAGCAGGAACAGGTAACAAATAATAAGGCCGCTTATAATTTCTCACAGGAAATATGATGACTGGAGAAAAAAGTGACCAGAGAATCATCCCAGAGATGTTCCAGACGTTTGTCCAGGCTGAAGGAAGTGTAGGAAACACCTGTTGTACATAAAAGTGCCTGATTTTTATACTGGATATTCAGATAGAAATTGCGGACGGGAATGTCTGAAGGGAGACTTTCATTTCTTAACAAAGACTGCACCTGCTCGTGAGAAAGCTCAAATACGATTTTGAAATTCAATGGTGTGCGTTTGCCACGTATAACAGAGAAACAGAATGGTTTCACATCATGCCACAGAGAATATTCGGCGGATTTTTCCAGAAGAGCAGATTTTGTATCTGTATCAAAGAAATCGTGCTGAAGTTTGCCGTTGATAGTGAAAGTATTGAAAGTTGTAATAGATGATTCAATAAAGGAAAAATGATCAAATACTTCACCAATCAGGAGCTTATTCATAAAATCTTTTATATCAATAATTCTTAAAGCGAGCATACAACACCTCTTTTACAACACATTTTTTATAATACTTATTTCGTGGATTCAACAGCGCTCCCTGTATTTTGCAAGGAGCGTTTTCTTATTATAAATCACTTTTGAAAAAAAGAACAGCGTTTTTATGAAAAAGCCTTTTCAAATGTAAATCAGTATGATAATATATATCTGGTATTGAATACTACATATAATGGAAAAGAGGACGATATAATTGAGATATAAGATTGTCATAGATAGTTGTGGAGAACTTTTGGATGAATGGAAAGATGATGAACATTTTGAATCAGTCCCTCTGACTTTGATGGTGGGAGCTGAGCAGATCATAGATGATGAGACGTTTGACCAGGCGGCTTTTCTTAAGAAAGTGGCTGACTGCCCGGAATGCCCGAAGTCAGCCTGCCCGTCACCGGAGAGATATATGAAGGCGTATGATTGTGAGGCAGAGCATATTTATGCAGTAACTTTATCTTCTGAATTGAGTGGATCTTATAACAGTGCATTGCTTGGTAGAAATCTTCTTCTGGAGGATCATCCGGATAAAAAAATCCATATATTTAATTCACGTTCCGCATCTATCGGACAGAGCCTGATTGGAATGAAAATCCAGGAATGTGAAGAAGCGGGAATGAGCTTTGAAGAGGTGGTGTCAACAGTAGAACACTATATTGAAGGACAGCATACATTCTTTGTACTTGAGAACCTTGATACATTGAGAAAGAATGGACGCCTCAGCAAGGTGAAAGCTTTAGTGGCAAGTGCATTAAAGATCAAGCCGGTTATGGGATCTACAGATGATGGAAATATCTGTCAGCTGGATCAGGCAAGAGGAATGAACCGTGCCATGATCAAAATGGTGGAACAGGTGATAGCAAAAACTCCGGACAGTGCTGAAAAAGTGCTGGCAATCAGTCATTGCAACTGTCCTGCAAGAGCACAGGTGCTCAAGGAAGCTTTTGAGGAAAGAATGAAACTTGCGAAGATCGTAGTTCTTGACACAGCAGGCGTAAGTTCGATGTATGCAAATGACGGCGGAGTGATCGTTGCTGTATAATAGATTGCCTATTTTCTTTTGCAATAAAGTGTGCTATAATCAGAAAATACGAAATATTAGATGCAAAGGAGATATATCATGAGCCAGAAGAAAGTCGATGCTTATAAGGCCAGAAAAGGACAGCATAGCAAAGCAGACAAGAAAGAAAAAATGCTTTTTGGACTGGAAATGTTTGCCTGGGCATTTATTTGTGTTGTGATCGTTGCATGGATTGGCTATTCTGCATATGCCAAAGTAACAGGAGCCAAAGAGAATGTGGTTCAGAATACAGTAATGGATACTACTGCGCTTGACAATTACATTTCAAATATGACAACAGATACAACGGATGATGCAGACAGCACAGATGCTGATACAACAGATGCAGATGCTGAAGATACAACTGCTTCTGAAGACACAGACAGCGAGGACACAGTTACAGATGATACTGCCACAGATACAGAAGAAACCGCTGATGATAAAGAATCAACAGACGATACTGCATCCACAGATGACGCAGAGACAGAAAGTACAGATTCTGCTTCTACAGACAGCACAGACGCTGAATAAGATCAAGTTTTTATAATTAAAAAAGCCAAAAAAAATCCCCGGATCATCCGGGGATTTTTTGAGGTTTAATCCGTATTTAAAAGTGCGGAATTCAATCCTCTCACGTTATTGAAAATTATGAATTATAATTTTGTAACGTTTGCAGCCTGCATTCCACGAGCGCCTTCTGTTAAGTCGTATGTTACAGCCTGGCCTTCTTCAAGGGATTTGAATCCTTCACCATTGATAGCGGAGAAATGTACAAATACGTCTGCGCCGTCTTCACCAGTGATAAATCCGTAACCTTTTTCTGCGTTGAACCATTTTACAGTTCCCTTGTTCATGTTGTTACCTCCATAAAAAATAAAAAAATTATATAGCTTCTGGCAATAAAAAAATCACCAGATTTTACAGATTATATACCAGTATATAATCTCTAAAAACCAGTGACTATACATTAAATAATCCAGATATGAATTGATTATATCTCCCGCATTTTGAAATGTCAAGCAAAAAAGACCGCATAGAAGCAAAAAAAGACTTTATAAAATAAGCGGTTTCGTGTATTATGTATATCAGAAAGTTACTGCTTTGTAATCAACATAGATGATAGAAAGTATCTAAAGTACCACAACGAAGGGAGAGAATTGCATGGGTATTCTGATTCGGGGAGGGCGTATCGTAGATGCAGCCACCGATACTGATAAAAAAGGCGATGTTTATCTGGAAGACGGAGTGATCACTGAAATTGGTGAGAAACTTTCAGTAAAGGATAAAAATGACAGAGTGATTGACGCGAAAGGATGTCTGGTAATGCCAGGCCTGATCGATCTTCATGTTCATTTCAGAGATCCTGGACAGACACAGAAAGAGGATATAAAGACAGGTTCCCGCGCTGCTGCGAGAGGTGGAGTGACAACTGTTGTTGCCATGCCAAACACAACGCCGGTTATTGATAATCCGGACCGTGTAAATTATGTACACAATAAAGCAGAACAGCTTTCCGGTATTCATGTGCTTCAGGCAGGGGCAATTACACAGGGAGAGAAAGGCGAACAGCTTTCCGATATTGAAGGAATGGTAAAAGCAGGAATTCCTGCGCTGTCTGAGGATGGAAAGTCAGTTATGAATACCAGACTCTGCAAAGAAGCGATGGAAGTAGCTAAGGAATTGAATGTTCCGATTTTTGCACACTGTGAGGACATTGACCTGCGTGGAGATGGTTGCATGAATGATGATGAGAATGCAAAGAGACTGGGATTGCCAGGTATCTGCAATGCAGTAGAGGATGTGATCGCAGCAAGAGACATTCTTCTGGCAAGAGAGACAGGTGCAAAGCTTCATCTCTGTCACTGCTCTACAGAAGGCGTTGCCAAAATGATGGAAATTGTAAAGGAAGAAGGTCTGGATAATATCACAGCAGAGGTTTGCCCACATCACTTTATTCTTACTTCAGATGATATCAAATGTGATGATCCAAATTACAAAATGAACCCTCCTCTTCGCACAAAAAAAGATGTAGATGCACTGATCAGGGGGCTGAAAGATGGTTCTTTTAAAGTAATCAGTACAGACCATGCACCACATGCTGTACCTGAGAAGACCGGCTCAATCCGAAATGCAGCTTTCGGTATCGTAGGAATTGAGACAAGCTTTGCATTATCCTATACAGCACTGGTAGAAACCGGTATTCTTACAATTTCACAGCTGATCGAGAAAATGAGCTGGAATCCGGCGCAGATTCTCGGAAGTGACAGGGGAACCATCCAGAAAGGCCATCCTGCAGATATTGTCATCGCAGACATCGGCCATGAATACAAAATAGATAAAAATGAATTTGCTTCCAAAGGACGCAACACTCCATTTGACGGATGGAAAGTAAAAGGAAAGATTCTTTACACTATCTGCGATGGAAAAGTTGTGTATCAGAACGTATAAAATGATATCAGGGTCAAAAGACCCTTTGATTCTGACGTCATAAAATCAAGAGATAAATATTCAGGAGGAAAGACTCATGATCAACAAACTTATTGAAAAAATCCAGAAAACAAACGCTCCTATCGTTGTAGGACTGGATCCAATGCTTAATTATATTCCACAGCACATTCAGCAGAAAGCATTTTCTGAACTGGGTGAGACATTAGAAGGCGCAGCAGAGGCAATCTGGCAGTATAATAAAGGAATCGTGGACGCAGTCAGTGATCTGATTCCGGCTGTAAAACCGCAGATCGCCATGTATGAGCAGTTTGGTATTCCTGGATTAATGGCATACAAAAGAACAGTTGATTACTGCAAGGAAAAAGGCCTGGTGATTATCGGCGACATCAAACGTGGTGATATTGGATCTACATCCGCTGCATATGCAGTAGGACACCTTGGAAAAGTTCAGGTGGGAAGCAACAAAATCGCAGGATTTGACGAAGATTTCGCAACTGTAAACCCATATCTTGGATCAGACGGTGTGAAACCATTTATCGACGTATGCAAAGAAGAGAACAAAGGTATCTTTGTACTTGTAAAAACATCCAATCCGTCCAGTGGAGAATTCCAGGACAGAATCATTGACGGCCGTCCGCTTTATGAGTGGGTTGGTGAGAAAGTTGCCCAGTGGGGCGAAGAACATATGGGAAATGGCTACAGCTACGTAGGTGCTGTAGTAGGTGCAACTTATCCTGAAATGGGAAAAACACTCCGTAAGATCATGCCGAAAACATTTATCCTGGTACCTGGCTATGGGGCACAGGGTGGCAAAGGTGCAGACCTTGTACACTTCTTCAATGAAGATGGACTTGGTGCGATCGTTAACTCTTCCCGTGGAATTATCGCAGCTTACAAACAGGAGAAATATGCTTCCTTTGGTGAATTAAACTATGCAGATGCATCCCGTCAGGCAGTAAAAGATATGATTGAAGACATCAGCAGTGCTTTAAATAACCGCTAGGAGGCGCAGAATGAGCGAGAAAACAAGAGAAATCTGTACCATTGTAAGCCAGGAGAGCATCGGTGCAGGTATTTACAGTATGTGGATTCAGACCGATAAGATTGCAGTGGATGCGAAACCAGGTCAGTTTGTATCACTTTATACAAATGATAAATCTAAAATTCTCCCGAGACCGATCAGCCTCTGCGAGATTGATAAAGCAAATAAAAGACTTCATCTTGTTTACAGAGTAACCGGACCGGGAACCGGCACAGATGAATTTTCAAAACTGAAAGCCGGAGATACGATTCCGGTTCTCGGACCGCTTGGAAATGGTTTTCCGGTAGAGAAAGCACAGGGAAAGAATGTATTCCTTATGGGCGGTGGAATTGGTGTTCCTCCGATTCTGGAACTGGCAAAGCAGATGAAATGTGAGAAGAAACAGATCGTTGCAGGATACCGCGACTGTCATACTTTCCTCAGGGAGGAGTTTGAGACAGCAGGAACACTCTATATTGCTACAGAGGATGGCAGTGTAGGAACAAAAGGCAATGTCATGGATGCTATCAGAGAAAATGATCTAAATGCAGATATTATCTATGCGTGCGGTCCTACTCCAATGCTCCGTGCGATCAAACAGTACGCAGAAGAAAATGAAATTGAATGCTATATTTCTCTGGAAGAACGTATGGCATGCGGGATTGGTGCCTGCCTTGCCTGTGTGTGCAAGTCCAAAGAGAAGGATGCACACAGCAATGTGCATAACAAGAGAATCTGTAAGGATGGCCCGGTATTTCTTTCTACGGAGGTGGAAATCTGATGGATATGAGTGTAAATATTGCCGGCATAGAGTGGAAAAATCCGGTAACAGTGGCATCCGGAACTTTTGGTTCAGGAGCAGAATTTGCTGATTATGTAGATATTAATAAACTCGGAGCAGTAACAACCAAAGGTGTGGCCAATGTTCCATGGGCAGGAAATCCTACTCCGCGTGTAGCAGAAGTTTACGGTGGTATGATGAATGCTATCGGTCTGCAGAACCCTGGCATTGACCTTTTCTGTGAGAGAGACATTCCGTTTCTGAAGCAGTATGATACAAAGATCATTGTCAATGTATGTGGTCATGCACCGGAAGAATATCTGGCAGTGGTAGAACGTCTGGCAGACCAGCCAATCGATATGATGGAGATTAATATTTCTTGTCCGAACGTAAATGCAGGTTTCCTTGCATTTGGACAGGACGCACATCATGTAGAAGAACTCACAGCCCAGATTAAAAGGATTGCAAAACAGCCGGTGATTATGAAACTGACACCGAATGTTACAGATATCACAGAGATTGCAAAGGGAGCAGAAGCCGGTGGAGCAGATGCGGTATCCCTGATCAATACTCTGACAGGTATGAAAATCGATATCAACAGAAAAACATTTGCACTTGCAAACAAGACAGGCGGTGTTTCCGGACCAATCGTGAAGCCAATCGCAGTCCGCATGGTATATCAGGTAGCCCAGGCAGTAAACATTCCAATCATCGGTATGGGCGGAATTTCCTGCGCAGAGGATGCTATCGAGTTTATTCTTGCAGGAGCAAGCGCGGTATCTGTTGGTACAGCGAATTTCCATAATCCTGCAGTGACGATGGAGGTTATTGACGGAATCGAAGCATATATGAAGAAGAATGGATTTGATTCTGTTAAAGATATGGTTGGTATTGTAAAATAAAAATACTATTAAGTTCAAAAAACTTTATCGCGCAGATACGAATTGATTTTGGACTTAAAACCTTGGTATTATTAGATTAATTGCAATAAATACAGGAGGCAGAACATAAGATGGAACAGTATAAACAGGAATTTATTGAATTTATGGTAGACAGTGAAGTACTGAAATTTGGAGAATTTACTCTTAAAAGTGGAAGAAAGTCTCCATTTTTCATGAATGCAGGTGGATATGTAACAGGTTCTCAGTTAAAGAAACTTGGCGAATACTATGCACATGCGATTCACGACAAATATGGCGATGATTTTGACGTACTTTTCGGACCGGCATACAAGGGAATCCCGTTAAGTGTTGTAACAGCCATCGCATTCAGCGAATTATACGGAAAAGAAATTCGTTATTGCTCAGACCGCAAGGAAGAGAAAGACCATGGTGCAGACAAGGGAAGTTTCCTTGGAAGTAAATTAAAAGACGGTGATCGTGTAGTTATGATCGAGGATGTAACCACATCCGGTAAATCTATGGAAGAAACAGTACCAAAGGTAAAAGGTGCGGCAAATGTAGAAATCGTTGGTCTGATGGTTTCTCTTGACCGTATGGAAGTTGGAAAAGGCGGCGTGAAGTGCGCACTTGATGAAGTGCATGACCTCTATGGCTTTGAGACAAATGCGATTGTTACCATGCAGGAAGTAATTGAACATCTTTACAACAAAGAGTACAAAGGAAAAGTAATCATTGACGATACTCTTAAAGCTGCGATTGATGCATATTATGAGCAGTACGGTGCAAAATAAATGAATAAATGTGCTTTGGTCTGCGATACACAGGCCTGACATGAAGGTGAGGATGACTATGAACGAAAAAATATATAAAACCATGTCTTCCACAGGAGCATGCAGTCTGGCAGTCGGAATCATTGTACTGACAACAGGAATCGTAACAGGGATTATGATGATCGTAAGCGGTGCAAGACTGCTGAAAAAGAAATCAGATATATTGATATAAAAGACCGCATAAACCACATGGGGAAATTTTTCGAACTGTCTGTATCAGACCGGGAAATTGCTCTGTGTGGTTTTTCAGTCAGAAACAGGAGAAAACATTGAAGAAAGAAACAAAGCATATCATACGGACACTGGGAACGGTTCTGTTTATCCTGTATGTTCTGGCACTGATTTATTTCCTTTTCTTTTCAGAAGAATATGGAAGAGTAGCAATGGAAGAACGGGAATACAGGTATAATCTGATTCCGTTTGTTGAAATACGACGTTTTTGGGTGTATAGAAAACAGCTGGGATTTCTGGCGGTCTTTACAAATCTTTTTGGAAATGTGATAGGCTTTCTGCCCTTTGGATTTATACTGCCGGTTATTTTGGAGAGAATGAGAAGCGGATGGCTGATTATACTGGCAGGATTTGGACTTAGTGTTACAGTGGAAGTAATCCAGCTTATTACCAAAGTTGGATGTTTCGATGTAGATGACATGATACTTAATACAGCGGGGGCAGCGCTGGGATATCTGCTTTTTTTTATCTGCAATCACCTGAGGAGAAAGATTTATGGCAAAAAGATATAGATATGCATTTGCAAAGAAAAAGGAAGCGCAGAAGGGTAAGTTGTCGACCGGTCTGGCGGCAGCTTCCCTGCTTTTATTTGTGACTGCAGTTTTGCTGTCCTTTTTTTTGAAGGGAAAATTTGGATACATTGTAGGCGGTGTCAGTCTTTGTGCGATGTTGCTGTCTATATATGGATTCACAATGGGGCTTAAGAGTTTCTCGGAAGAAAACAGGACACATCGCACAAGCATGATTGGGTCTATTGCAAATGGAATAATAATGATTGGCTGGCTTGGGATTTTCCTGATGGGAATTTCAGGCTGAAAGACAAAAAGGAGGGGAATAATTTGGACGAATGGGTTATGGAACGATATGAACTGGCAAAAGAAAGAATTGCCCAGATACCGCAGGAAACGATCGTGGAAGAGCCATATCGTGATTTTTTTGTAAAAGAAGCTGCGTTTTTACAGCAGATCATCACTGTAATGGATAATGGAACGCAGGGAAAAAACTTTGTAGAACTGAAAGTGCAGAATCATGAATTATACCAGGATATCCTGCCACAGAATTATGAGAATTCTTATGGAAATCCGGCCTATGCACAGAAGATGCTGGGAGAATACGGAAAGGTATTTACATTCCTGTATACAGAACTTCATGGTGGGATTGCCTATGCTTTTGAAAAGAAAGCATGGGATCTTACGGTTATACTGGAACTGTTTCTGGAAATCTATTCCGCATTTGCGCAGGAGGAAATTCCTACTGAGAAACAGGTGAAGGAGATTCTTGTCTCTTATGTAAATGATTATTGCCAGGATATGGTAGAAGAGCGTATCAGAGAAGCGATTGATCCTGAAAATAACTTCATAGTGAAATTAATCATGGAATCTGATCTGAATGATTTAAGCTATTTGTATCAGTCAGGTGAGTATGTTTCAGAGAATGAGCTGAAAACAGCGGAGTTTATGAATTCCCTTTCCCAGAAAGAAATTGATGATATGGCACGTACCTATACAGAAGGATACCGTATCGGCTTTATTACAGGAAGAAAAGATATTACCAGGAAAAAGACCGTTAATATCCGCTATCATCTGGGGTTTGAGCGTATGGTAAAAGCTGCTATCTGTCAGTTTGAAGAGATGGGACTTAAAACAGTGATCTATCGTCATGCACTTCATGCAGTAAACAGACGTAACCAGTTCAGAAGTGGATTTACAGGTGGAATTGCGAACCCACAGTTTGATTACGACCACAGACAGGACTGTGCGTTATTTATGGATTCTGATTTCGTGAAACGCAAACTTCGCGCAATGCAGACATCCTATGATGAATATGCAGAACTGGCAGCGGTACATGGTGGACCGGCGGTAATCGAGACATTTGGTGAAATTCCATTTTCACCGGTAAGCAAACCAGAGAGCTGGACTTTTACAGAGGCACAGCAGAAACAGCAGCTGGAACTGGATAATGAATCCAGCCAGATCACAAACCGCTATATCAAAGGTGATGAGAGAAGTTTTACGATTATTGCATATCCGGTGCCTGAAATCGGAGAAAATTTCCCTGAGATTTTCCGTGAGATCGTGAAAATCAATACACTGGATTACAAAAAATATCAGAAGATCCAGCAGACGATCATTGATACTCTTGACACCTGTGAATGGATAGAAATCAAGGGAAGGGGAGAGAATGAGACAGATCTGCTCATTCATCTTCATACCTTGACAGATCCGAAGACACAGACAAATTTCGAAAACTGCGTGGCGGATGTGAATATTCCGTTAGGTGAGGTGTTCACTTCTCCTGTGCTTGCAGGAACCGGCGGAATGCTTCATGTTTCCAAGGTATATCTGAATGGATTGCAGTTCAGGGATTTGAAACTGGTATTTGACTGCGGACAGGTTATTGACTACAGCTGCTCCAATTTTGAGACAGAGGAAGAGAACCGCAAATATATCGAGGATAACATCCTGTTCCATCATCCGAAGATTGCAATGGGAGAATTTGCAATCGGAACGAATACGACAGCTTATGTGGCCGCACACAAATATGACATCGCGGATAAACTTCCGATTCTTATCGCAGAGAAGATGGGACCGCATTTTGCGGTAGGAGATACCTGCTACAGCTGGGAAGAGGATACTCCGGTTTATAATCCTGATGGAAAAGAAATCATTGCAAGAGACAATGAGATTTCTGAGATGAGAAAAGATGATGTCAGCCTTGCTTATTATGGATGCCACACAGATATCACGATCCCGTATGATGAACTGGGAAGTATCCGCACTATTGATGATGAGGGTGAAATGACAGCAATCATTGAAGATGGAAGATTTGTACTGCCGGGAACAGAAGCACTCAATGAACCGTTTGGGGATGAATAATAGTCAATAAAAAAATTATTAGTTCATCAAAATATTTCTTTGCTCCAATATTATTGACAGAAAAAGGGAATCTTAGTAGAATCTACGGTTAGAGAGGGTTTTGAAAAAATCTTTTCTAACCGTACTTTTTTTATCAATAAGAATAAAATGTGAGTCTCCGGCGGGTATAACCATATCTGTCAGAGGATACTTGAGAAGAAAAGGAGAATAATCATGGCAAAAGTAGGAATTGTGATGGGCAGCGACTCAGATATGCCGATCATGAGCAAAGCAGCAGACATTCTGGAGAAACTGGGAATTGATTATGAGATGAAGATCATTTCCGCACACAGGGAACCGGATGTCTTTTTTGAATACGCAAAAACAGCAGAAGAAAAAGGCTTTAAAGTAATTATTGCAGGTGCCGGAATGGCAGCACATCTGCCAGGAATGTGCGCGGCAATCTTCCCGATGCCGGTTATCGGAATTCCTATGCACACAACTTCCCTTGGAGGAAGAGATTCCCTTTATTCCATCGTACAGATGCCATCAGGAATCCCGGTTGCAACAGTAGCTATCAACGGCGGTGCAAACGCAGGACTTCTGGCAGCTAAGATCCTTGCAACCTCAGACGCAGAACTTCTTGCAAAGTTAAAAGCATACAGCCAGGAATTAAAAGAGCAGGTAGAAGTAAAAGACGCAAGACTGCAGGAAGTTGGATATAAAAATTACTAAAAAATAATTACTATACACGAAGTGAACGGTAATAGAAAACAATCTGAAATTGAGAGTAAAAGACGGAGGATAATTATGGATTACAAGACCGCTGGAGTAGATATTGAAGCAGGATATAAATCAGTAGAGCTGATGAAGGAACATGTAAAGAGAACCATGCGCGAAGAGGTGCTCGGAGGCCTGGGCGGATTTTCCGGAGCATTTTCCCTTGCTAAGATCAAAGAAATGGAAGAGCCGGTACTCTTATCCGGTACAGACGGATGTGGAACAAAGGTAAAACTTGCGATGGTCATGGACAAACATGATACCATCGGAATTGATGCAGTTGCCATGTGTGTCAATGATATCGCATGTGCAGGCGGAGAACCATTATTCTTCCTTGACTATATTGCATGTGGAAAGAACTATCCGGAGAAAATCGCGGCTATTGTAGGCGGTGTGGCTGAAGGATGTGTACAGTCTGATGCAGCTCTCATCGGTGGTGAGACAGCAGAACATCCGGGATTAATGCCGGAAGATGAATATGACCTGGCTGGTTTTGCAGTAGGTGTCTGCGATAAGAAAGATATGATCACAGGAGAAGATTTAAAAGCCGGAGATGTCCTGATCGGTATGGCTTCCACTGGCGTTCACAGCAACGGTTTCTCACTTGTCCGTAAAGTATTTGATATGACAAAAGAATCCCTTGATACTTACTATGATGAACTTGGAACAACACTTGGTGAAGCTCTTCTTGCCCCGACAAGAATCTATGTAAAAGCATTAAAGAGCATCAAAAATGCAGGTGTCCGCGTACATGCATGCAGCCATATCACAGGTGGCGGTTTCTATGAAAACATTCCGCGTATGCTCAAAGATGGTACACGTGCAGTAGTAGAGAAGAACAGCTATCCGGTACTTCCAATCTTCAAACTTCTTGCAGAGAAAGGTAACATTGAAGAACAGATGATGTACAACACCTACAACATGGGACTCGGAATGGTTCTTGCCGTAGATGCAGCAGATGTTGATAAAACAATGGAAGCAATTAAAGCAGCAGGCGATACTCCATATGTAGTCGGACGTATCGAAGCAGGTGAAAAAGGAGTGACTTTATGTTAAAAGTCGGTGTACTGGTTTCAGGAGGCGGCACAAATCTGCAGGCCATCCTGGATGCCATTGACAGTGGAAAGATCACAAATGCAGAAATATCTCTGGTCATCAGCAACAATCCAAATGCCTATGCTCTGGAGAGGGCGAAGAACCATAACATAGAAGCCGTATGTATTTCTCCGAAACAGTATGAAAGCAGAGAAGAATTTCACAAAGTACTTCTGGAAAAGCTGAAAGAGAGTGGCGTGGAGCTTATCGTTCTGGCAGGATTCCTCGTAGCAATTCCGCCGATGATCGTGGAAGCATATCCAAATAAGATCATTAATATCCATCCGTCACTGATTCCGTCTTTCTGCGGAGTTGGTTATTACGGACTTCATGTGCATGAGAAAGCGTTAGCAAGAGGGGTTCGTGTTACAGGCGCTACGGTACATTTCGTTGATACTGGCACAGATACCGGTCCGATTATTCTTCAGAAAGCAGTGAAGATTAAATCTGATGACACTCCGGAAGTTCTCCAGAGACGTGTCATGGAGAAAGCAGAGTGGAAAATCCTTCCTAAGGCAATCAATCTCATTGCCAATGGCAAGGTGAAGGTTGTGGATGGAAGAGTGGAAATAGAAGAATACGATACGGAAGAGTAGATACAAAAAGGAGCGGCAAGATAAAATGAAAGTCTTAATTGTAGGCAGCGGCGGCAGAGAACATGCGATTGCATGGAGTGTTTCAAAAAGCCCGAAAGTAGATAAAATTTATTGTGCACCTGGAAATGCAGGAATCGCAGAGCTTGCAGAATGTGTAGATATCGGTGCAATGGAATTTGAGAAACTTGCTGATTTTGCACAGGAAAAAGAAATCGATCTTACGATCATTGGCATGGATGATCCGCTGGTCGGTGGTGTCGTAGATGTATTTGAGTCCCGCGGTCTGAAAGTATTCGGACCAAGAAAGAACGCTGCAATTCTTGAGGGATCTAAAGCTTTCTCAAAAGATTTAATGAAGAAATACAATATCCCGACAGCAGCATATGAGAATTTCGATGATCCTGAGAAAGCACTGGAATATCTCCGTACAGAAGCGAAATTTCCGATCGTTCTGAAAGCAGATGGTCTTGCACTTGGCAAAGGTGTACTGATCTGTAATGATCTGAAAGAAGCAGAAGACGGTGTAAAAGAGATCATGGAGGATAAGAAATTCGGAAATGCCGGAAATACAATGGTCATTGAGGAATTTATGACAGGACGTGAAGTTTCTGTTTTATCTTTCGTAGATGGAAAAACAATCCGCACCATGACTTCTGCACAGGATCACAAACGTGCCCAGGACGGAGATCAGGGACTTAACACCGGCGGAATGGGAACATTTTCACCAAGTCCGTTCTATACAGAAGAAGTGGATGAATTCTGCAAAAAATATGTATATCAGCCGACAGTAGATGCAATGGCAGCAGAAGGACGTCCGTTCAAAGGAATCATTTTCTTTGGCCTTATGCTTACCGCAGATGGCCCGAAAGTACTGGAATATAATGCACGCTTCGGAGATCCGGAAGCACAGGTAGTCCTGCCACGTATGAAGAATGATATCATTGAAGTAATGGAAGCGTGCGTAAATGGAACACTGGACCAGGTAGACCTTCAGTTCGAGGATAATGCAGCAGTGTGCGTAGTACTTGCAAGTGATGGATATCCTGTAAAATATGAAAAAGGTATCCCAATGTACGGATTTGAAAATTTCAAAGGCAAAGACGGATATTACTGCTTCCACGCAGGAACCAAACTGAAAGACGACCAGATCGTTACTAACGGCGGTCGTGTTCTGGGAATCACTGCGACAGGCAAAGATTTAAAAGAAGCAAGAAAGAATGCATATGAAGCTACAGAGTGGATTACATTCGCAAATAAATATATGCGCCATGATATTGGAAAAGCAATTGATGAAGCGTAAAAATATTGATGATTAGTAACTATTCAGCGGTCTACTATCCCGCGAGGTACTGAACAGTTACGATGATTAAAAATAAACAGGAGACAAGACTGGGAGAAAAGTCCTATTCTTGTCTCCTATTTTATAGTCAGCAGATACTTCTTCTGTCCAGAAGTGTTTTCAATATGGTATTTCCTCAAAGAACGATAGAATCCACATAAATATTTTTGCATAAATAATACGAGCGATTTCCTTTACTTTTCATGCAATCTGTTATAAAATAGAAAAGTGCTGTAAAGCAAAGTTACAGATTGAGATGAATTGTAACGTAGCAGAAACAGCGAGGAGAAAGTTACTGTTCAGCATATGCGCAGTAATGGGAGAAATATTATGAACAGGAAAAGTCAGAAAGAGATTCAGGTGACGACACATATGGTGCGCCAGTTTCTACAGGAGAATGAAGATACCGGTTATCGGGATTTTCACAGCAATCTTCTGCCGGGTGTGGATAATGTTATGGGAATCAGACTTCCGGTGTTGCGAAAATTTGCAAAGCAGCTTTCTGGTATGGACTGGCAGGAATGGTTTGAACAGGCAGATGATCAGTGGTATGAAGAAACGATGCTTCGTGGACTGGTGAGCGCTTACGCAAAGATGGAATGCAAAGAACGCTTAACATATGTGGCAAAATTTGTGCCGGACATTAATAACTGGGCAGTGTGCGACTGTTTTTGCAGTACATTAAAAGATGCAGATAAATACCAGACGGAATACTGGGATTTTATTGAACCGTATTTTACTTCGGATAAAGAATACGAAGCAAGATTTGCGGCAGTCATGCTTCTGGGACATTTTGTGAAGCGTGAATATTTGAAAGAGAGTATCAAACGTCTGGAGAGTATCACTCAGCAGGGCTATTATGCAAAGATGGCAGTGGCGTGGGCAGTATCTGTATATTTTGCGGCATTTCCGGATGAGATGCTGGCATACTTGCAGGATGGTCACAAACTGGATGAATTTACATATAAGAAATCACTACAGAAGATCACAGAGTCTTATCGTGTTGATAAGGAAATGAAAAAGATCATAAAAGAAATGAGACAGAGAGGATAAAATAATGGGAATCAGCAAAGAAGAAGCAATCAAGGAATTACAGAACAGAGAGACAGTATTTGTTGCATACTCACAGGCTACCAAACTGCCATATGTGAAATGTGACGAAGAGACTTATAATGACCAGGCATGGATTTTTTCCACAGAAGAGGGAATCAAGGAATTCGGCAAAAAGATGATTGAAGATAAGATTCTTCTTATGGGAATGAGATTTTCCAAGAAAGATTATCCAAGATTATATGGTACTTTTTATGCCATTGGTGTTAACACTGTTGTATGGGTAGACGGTGAAGATAAGATTGAGATTGATCTTCCTGATATTGCAAAACAGGCTGACATGAGCAAAATTGAGCCGGCCAAGAGACCACTTCTCAATCCGACACTTGAACTTTCCGGTATTTATTTTGTACAGGAACTTCGCCGTCCGGTAGAGAAAGATCAGCATGGAAATATCCGTGAACTTGAGGAAGAGCTGATCGTGAACCTTAAAAAATCAGAATATCTGGTTGCCATGAATGTGGATCCGGAAGATCCGAAGAAGATCAACATTCCATATCTGAAGAATAAAAAAGGTGACATTCTTCAGCCGGTATTTACTGATGTCATGGAACTTGAGAAATTTACCAAAGGTCAGAAACTCCGTATTGCAAAAGTACCATTTGCAAAACTTCCGGAACTGATGATTGACAAGGCAATGGCTTATGCAGTTAATCCATTAGGATTCAACCTTATTCTGAATAAAGAACAGTTGAACAAGATTATTGGGTTAAAGTAATCTGAGCTGGACATTTGATCGCGTTACAGAGTGAAGACTAACTCTGGTATGTTTGAGAAGACTGGAAAATAGTAACATGAAATAAAAAAGGTGTAGATTATGTAAAAAAATGCATAATATACACCTTTTTATGTTACAAAATTTATCCTTTCCAAAACCTTACAGATATGATTGCAAAAAATGTTGGTTTGTGCTAGGATATGTGTAACACAAAAAAGGAGAAAAATCCATATGATGATTGAAATAGATTTCAGCAGTGATGAAGCCATTTACATCCAGCTGACCAATCAGATTATCATGGGAATTGCCACGTCAAGGCTGCAGGAAGGTGATGCTTTACCATCCGTAAGGCAGCTTGCAGATACAGTAGGAATTAATATGCACACAGTAAATAAAGCATATTCACTGTTAAGGCAGGAGGGATTTGTAACTATCGACCGCAGACGTGGTGCAGTGATTTCCATTGATGTAAATAAACGTAAAGCGTTAGAAGAACTGAAACAGAATCTCATGGTGGCTCTTGCGAAAGGATGCTGTAAGAGTGTGACCAGAGAGGAAGTACATCAGCTTATCGACGAAATTTTTGATGACTATAATAAAGACAGATAGGAGACGACATGGAGAGACAATTTACCAGACAGGCAGAGAATGCCCTTAAACTGGCAAAGACGACAGCGAAGTCTTGTGGACACGGGTATATCGGAACAGAACATCTTCTGGCAGGTCTTTTAAAGGAACCGGAGGGTACTGCGGGAAAAGTACTGCAGGAATTTAATGTAGAAGAAGAAAAGCTTATGGAGCTGATCAGCCAGCTGATTGCTCCGGCACAGGGAGATACTGTTGTAGAAGAAAAGGATCCGCAGTATAGCCCGAGATCAAAGAGAATCATTGAGCAGGCGCAGGAAGATGCAGAGAGCATGGAATGCGTCTGCGGAACAGAACATCTGTTGCTTGCACTTCTGAAAGAGACAGACTGCGTAGCTACCAGACTGTTGTTTACAATGGGAGTAAATATCCAGAAACTTTTTGCAGCGATTCTGACAGCGATGGGATTTGATAATGATACGATTGCAGAGGAATTTCAGTATGCAAAGAATGCAAGAAATAAAAAGATGACAAGCACCCCTACTCTGGATCAATACAGCCGCGATCTGACACAGCTTGCCGCAGAAGGAAAGCTTGACCCAGTAGTAGGACGTGATAAAGAGATTACCAGACTTATCCAGATTCTGAGCAGAAGAACTAAGAACAATCCATGTCTGGTTGGTGAGCCGGGAGTTGGTAAAACAGCTATCGTTGAAGGGCTTGCTCAGCGTATTGTCATGGGAATGGTTCCTGATACAGTGAAAGATAAACGTCTTGTTGTTCTGGATCTTTCCGGTATGGTTGCGGGAAGCAAGTACAGAGGTGAATTTGAGGAACGTATCAAGAATGTGATTCAGGAAGTGAAGGAACATCAGGGAATTCTTCTGTTTATTGATGAAATCCATACCATTATCGGGGCTGGAGGAGCTGAGGGTGCGCTGGATGCATCAAATATTCTGAAACCATCTCTGTCCAGAGGTGAGATACAGCTTATCGGAGCAACGACTCTTGAGGAATACCGTAAACATATTGAGAAAGATGCGGCACTGGAACGAAGATTTCAGCCGGTAACAGTGGAAGAACCATCAGCAGAAGAGACAATAGAGATTCTTAAGGGACTTCGCCCATATTATGAGAAACACCATGGAGTGAAGATCGAAGATGAGGCCCTTGAGGTAGCAGTGAAAATGTCTCAGAGATATATCAATGACCGTTTTCTTCCGGATAAGGCTATCGATATCATTGATGAGTCAGCATCCAAGGTCCAGCTTGCAGGTTATCAGTCAGCACCGGAACTGGAAGCATATGAAATGGAACTTAACGAGCTTCGCGAGGAAAAAGAGCAGGCAGTTAAGACGGCAGATATTGAACGTGCCAGAAAAGCGCAGACCCGCCAGAACGAAGTAGAAGCCGAGATGGAGAAAATCCGTATTAAGACAGAGCGCAGAAATAAGAGAAAGAAACTGGTCGTAAATGAAGCTGCTGTCGCAGAAACTATTTCTGACTGGACGAAAATACCGCTTCAGCGTCTGACAGAAGGAGAAACCAAACGTCTTGCACGTCTTGAAAAAGAGCTTCATAAACGAGTGATTGGACAAGATGAAGCAGTAAAAGCTGTTGCACAGGCGGTGAAGCGAGGAAGAGTAGGACTTAAAGATCCGAACCGTCCGATTGGTTCATTCCTTTTCCTTGGACCGACAGGTGTTGGTAAGACAGAGCTTTCCAAAGCTCTTGCAGAGGCAGTATTTGGCAGTGAGCAGGCAATGATCAGGGTTGACATGTCTGAATATATGGAGAAACACAGCGTCTCCAAACTGATTGGATCTCCTCCGGGATATGTAGGCTATGAAGAGGGTGGACAGCTCAGCGAGAAAGTCCGCAGAAATCCATATAGTGTACTGCTTTTTGATGAAATTGAGAAAGCTCATCCGGATGTATTTAACATTCTTCTTCAGGTATTGGATGATGGCCATATCACAGATGCACAGGGTAGAAAGGTAGACTTTAAACAGACGATTATTATCATGACATCTAATGCAGGTGCGCAGGCAATCATGGAGCCGAAACGTCTGGGATTCATGTCAAATAATGATGAGAAGAAGGACTATGAACGGATGAAAGGCGGTGTAATGGAAGAAGTACGCCGTATCTTCAAACCAGAATTCCTCAACCGAATTGATGATATCATGGTATTCCATGTATTAAATAAAGAAGATATCCGTAAGATCGTAACTCTGCTTCTTAAGACATTGGAGAAACGATGCGCAGAGCAGATGGATATTCAGCTTACTGTAACAAATGCAGTGAAAGATTTTATTGCAGATAAAGGTTCTGACAACAAATACGGTGCCCGTCCGCTTCGCCGCGCAATCCAGAGCAGAATCGAGGATGCACTTGCGAATGAGATTCTGGAAGGCAAAGTTAAACACGGAGACCACGTACAGGTGAAACTTCATAAGAATGAGATTATGTTTGAAGTGAAGTAGTACGATACTTACGAATTGCTCCGCTGCGAGGCAGCTTTCGCAATTCTGCAAACATTCGGAATCCGCAGATTTACTACGTAAATCGCTACTTCCTCATGCTTGGCGGGTTGCAAGATCAAACGCCTTTTGATTTTGCAACCCTGGTATCTGGAATTGTGAAATTAGTATAAAAAAACCAGTGAGCCACTGGTCAAAAAGGTGAATTTATTATATAATAACCACATAAAATGTCGGGAAAGGTACAGTGATGATGAAAACTGTATCAATGCCGGTGAATAAAACGGCGGGGACGGCAAACAAAAGAGTCTTAGGAGGACATAGGGAAATGGCAGTAGTAAAAGAATTAATCCGCACAGAAGAGAATGGAGCAATCAGCTTTGGTGATTATGAGCTTGCACAGAAATCTAAATTATCAGATTACCAGCATCAGGGCGATATGTATAAAGTAAAAACTTTTAAGGAGATTACCAAGCTCGAGAGAAACGGAATGTTCGTTTACGAATCAGTTCCGGGAACAGCAGTGTTTAACCTTACACAGAGTGAAGCGCAGATGGACTTCCATGTAGAAGGACCGGAAGATGCACAGATCACAGTAGAGATGGAACCGGACACAGAGTATGAAGTATTTATCGAGCAGGCAAGCACTGGCAAGATGAAGACAAACCTTGGCGGTAAACTTTCCTTTAGTGTAGAACTTGGAAATGCTGCAAGAGTAGAAGTAAAAATTGTAAAATGCTAAAAAATAAAAAGACAGTATATTTTTGCCAGGAGTGCGGATATGAATCTGCGAAATGGATGGGGCAGTGCCCGGGATGCAAGTCATGGAACACCTTTGTGGAAGAGACAGTTTCCACAAAGAAGCCATCCTCTTCTGGAGCAATGAAATCATCAGAAAAAAGGCAGGAACCGGTGATCCTTAAAGACATCAGCCTGTCAGAAGATGAACGACAGACAACTCAGATTGGTGAACTTGACAGGGTGCTGGGCGGCGGTATCGTCCCCGGCTCCCTTGTTTTAGTGGGAGGAGATCCGGGCATCGGAAAATCTACGCTGCTTTTACAAGTGTGCAGGAATCTGGCAGAGAAGCAGGTTTCGGTCCTTTATATTTCAGGCGAGGAATCTCTGAGACAGATTAAGCTGAGAGCTAATCGTATCGGGCAGTTTACGGATAAGATGCAGCTTTTATGTGAGACGAACTTGGAAGTGATACGTGAGGTGATCGAGCGCAGGAAACCGGATGTGGTTGTGATCGACTCCATTCAGACCATGTTTCATGAAGATGTAAGTTCGGCACCGGGAAGTGTCTCTCAGGTAAGAGAATCTACCAATATCCTTATGCAGATCGCAAAGGGGATGGGTGTGTCCATTTTTATTGTAGGTCATGTGACGAAAGAAGGAAATGTGGCAGGTCCGAGGGTTCTGGAACATATGGTAGATACGGTGCTTTATTTCGAAGGTGACCGGCATGCTTCTTATCGTATCCTGCGTGCAGTGAAGAATCGTTTTGGCTCTACGAATGAGATTGGTGTTTTTGAAATGTGCAATACAGGTCTTGAGGAGGTGAAGAATCCGTCGGAATATATGCTGAATGGCAGACCGGAGGATGCGTCGGGTTCTGTTGTGGCGTGTTCTATGGAAGGAACCCGTCCGATTCTGGTTGAAATCCAGGCACTTGTGTGCCAGAGTAATTTCGGTATTCCGAGGCGGACAGCGGTGGGAACTGATTTTAACAGAGTGAATCTCCTTATGGCTGTGCTTGAGAAGAAAGTCGGACTTCGTCTGGCTGCATCGGATGCTTATGTCAATATTGCAGGGGGAATGAAGATGACAGAGCCGGCAATTGACCTTGGAATCTGTCTGGCGATTGTTTCCAGTGCGAAGGATATTGTGATTCCTGATAATGTGATGGTGTTTGGTGAGGTTGGCCTGAGCGGTGAAATCCGCGCGGTGAGTATGGCAGGCCAGCGTGTGCAGGAGGCGAAAAAACTGGGCTTTGGAACAGTTGTGCTTCCGGAAGTGTGTAAGTCTTCTGTTGGAAAAGTGGAAGGGATCAATTTGGTTTATGTGTCGCAGATTCGTGATGCGATTGGTTATATTATGAAAAAATAGATTGGCAGACTACTTGCTTATATATGGTTTTGATAAGTCGATCAGACTGTCGTCAAAGATATTTTTTGTCTGAGAAAGTCTGCTGACAGAGAGAAAGAGGAAAGGATCAAAAGTTATGGCGAGTGGAATTGATACAGTGATATTTGATATGGATGGAGTGATTTTTGATTCGGAGATTCTTGTGCTTCAAGCGTGGAAAGAAGTGGCAGAACGTCATGGAATCGCAGGAGTTGAGGCGGCATGTCATGAGTGTCTGGGAACAAACAGTGTTGTAAGTAAAGGGGTTTTTCTGAAACATTATGGTGAAGATTTCCCATATGAGGAATATAAAGCGGAGATGGCAGAAGTGTTTTTCAGTCATGCTTCAGGAGGTAAACTGGCAAAGAAGCCGGGAGTTGAGGAACTTTTGAAATATCTGAAGGCGAAGGGGTTTAAGATCGGGCTTGCCAGCTCTACCAGGGAGGCACTGGTGCGTTCGGAGATTTCAGATGGCGGGCTGCTGGGATATTTTGATCAGATTATCGGGGGAGATATGGTGGAGCGGAGTAAGCCGGAACCGGATATTTTTCTGGAGGCATGCAGAAGACTGGAATCAAAACCGGAAAATTGTTATGTGATAGAAGATTCTTATAATGGGATCAGGGCAGCACATGCAGCAGGGATGCATCCTATTATGGTGCCGGATCTGAAGGAACCGACGGAGGAGATGAGGGTGTTGGCAGAGAAAATATTGAGGTCGTTGTATGAAGTTAAAGAGTATATTAAGTGAAAGTTAAGGTACGCCAAGTCCGTCAGATCATTCCTGTTGGCTCGGTTTCGGGGGATAAGGTACGCCAAGCCCGT